>NZ_JCAKMX010000007.1:0-155394 GCF_059515825.1 Acinetobacter sp. CY17 | reverse complement strand
TATAGCTAAAAACTTAAGATGAGCTACAATAGAAAAAACTCTAATCTTTAAGATCATGCCAAAAACATATTCTGTCGATCTACGCGAAAAAGCCATGCAGTTTTATAAAGAGTCAAAGCATAAATCGAAGACGTGCGAAATATTTAATATTGCCAGAACCACGCTCGATGATTGGATCCTGATCGAACAGCAGACCGGTCAGCTCAAACAACCTAAATCTCCAAATGTAGGACGCCCCTCAAAGATTCTGGACCTGCAAGCCTTTGAAGCATTTGTAAAAACAACCCCATTTACCCAAGCCAAAGATCTTATTCCCTTGTTTGAACAGCAATTCGGTTATAGCGTTGGCTATCATGTCATTTTAAAAGCCCTGAATAAGATGGGTTGGACGCGTAAAAAAAGAGTTTTCTTTACAAACAAGCCTGCAAGTTAAGCCGTGCTGTATTTGAGTGGTGTTTGCCTCAGTGGAAGCAGCAATATGGTGAAGATCACATTCTTTATATCGATGAATCAGGCATCAACACCCATGAAACCGCACAATATGGTTGGTCTCCAAGAGGTCAGCGCTGTCATGCTTTAAAGTCAGGTGGACATGGCACGAGAATCAGTATGATCAGTGCCGTCAGATCGAATACACCATTCAATTTTATTCAACCTTTAGTATTTCAAGGCTCGTGTGATCGGAATGTTTTTGTCTGTTGGTTGGAATATTTGTTGAAGGATTTAAAACAAAAGGATGAGCAGACTCAAAAATATTTGCTGATCTTAGACAATGCATCGATTCATAAAGGTCCCGTAATTGATGACTTGGCAGCACGATATCAAACAAGAATTGTTTATCTGCCTGCATATAGTCCTGATCTAAATCCTATTGAGAAAGCATGGTCTGTCTTAAAAAGTAAAGTCAGACATATGGTTGCTCAGAATAATAAAACACTTCCGGAAGCTTTGGATATTGCGTTTAGGATGATGTAGCTTATGTTTTATATTTAGCTATATCTCATGAAATTTATATGGAGGTGATTTTTACTTTCGCAAGAGGTCTAATAAATGACTATACTGGATCAGGTTTTTAATTATCCTAATTTTGAAAATAACTATCACATTTTTGTCTCTTCTGCTTTTTCACTTTAACCCCTAAAGTCATAACAAGTGCAGCGAAGTGCTGCTGATAACAACGAGGAACTTCTCATGGCTAAACCTTATGTGCGTTTAGATAAAGATAATGCGGTTGTACTTTTGGTTGACCATCAAACAGGTCTATTGTCTTTAGTACGTGATATTGACCCTGATAAATTTAAAAATAACGTATTGGCACTGGCAGCAGCAGCTCAATACTTTAATTTACCGACCATTTTAACCACCAGCTTCGAACAAGGTCCAAATGGTCCCTTAGTTCCAGAACTCAAAGAAATGTTCCCAGATGCACCGTTTATTGCCCGTCCTGGTCAAATTAACGCATGGGATAACCAAGATTTTGTCGATGCAGTCAAAGCGACAGGCAAAAAACAAATTATTATTGCCGGTGTAGTTACCGAAGTATGTGTGGCTTTCCCAACGCTTTCAGCCTTAGCTGAAGACTATGATGTATTTGTAGTCACTGATGCTTCAGGTACTTTTAATCATTTAACCCGTGATTCAGCATGGAACCGTATGAGCCAAGCAGGCGCGCAATTGATTACTTGGTTTGGTTTAGCGTGTGAGCTACATCGTGATTGGCGTAATGATGTGGAAGGCTTAGGTAACTTGTTATCACAACATATTCCTGACTACCGTAACCTCATCCACGGTTATGAATTTAATAAAAAATAAGTTAAATTCTCTCTCTAAGGCTCAAATGTGTTTTAGCATTTGAGCCTTTCTTATGATGATGAGGTAATGTGCAACATGCAGACCTTAGACGACTATTATTATTTTTATTTGGTGGTCAAGCATGGTGGCTTTAGTGCCGCAAGCGAAGCCAGTTTAATTACCAAATCCAAGCTTAGCCGACGCATTTTGGCTTTAGAAGAACGCCATCAAATTAGTTTAATTCAACGTTCGACTCGACATTTTAAAGTAACTCCTTTAGGTCAAGAGTTTTATGAAGAATGCGCGAAAATCGTGGCGCAAATGCAATATGCCGATGATGTGTTACTCAAACAACGTAGCGAACCTGAAGGGCTGATTAAAATCAGCTGCCCAAATATGATGATGCAATTTCAGATTCGTCATCTACTCAATGCTTTTTTAAAACAGTATCCAAAAGTACAAGTTGAATTAGAACTTACGAGTCGCCGTGTTGATCTTATTCATGATGATATTGATTTGGCAATTCGAACTAATTTTCATGCCACTGAAAACTCTAATTTAATTGTGCGCGATGTGATTAAAACCCAGCATTGCTTGGTAGCCAGTCCCAATTTATTACAAGGCCACAGCATTCAAAATTTTGCCGATTTGCAGCATTTTCCAAGTATTGTCCTAGGTACCCAACAACAGCACTATAGCTGGTATATGCAACATATTAACGGTCAAGAAAGCTTTGTGGTTCCGCTTGAGCCTAGAATTAAAAGTAATGATTTAGCTGGTGTTTACTACGCCACACTCGATGCTTTAGGCATTGCAGATTTACCTTATTTGACAGTTGAGCAAGATATTATAGCCGGCCGCTTAGTTCACCTCCTCCCCGAATGGTGTTCTAATTTAGGTACCGTACAATTGGTCTATGCCTCACGTAAAGGCCAACGCTTAAGTATGCGTTTACTGATTGAATTTTTAATTGATGGTTTACGCCATCTCAAGCAGGCGCCGGGCTATCAGGCATAAAAAAACCCAAAGCACGAGGCTTTGGGTTTTGGCTTTTTATTTCTACACTCAATAAGAACTTAGATTTTACCGACTAAGTCAATTGAAGGTGCAAGAGTTGCTTCGCCTTCTTTCCATTTTGCTGGGCAAACTTCGCCTGGGTGCGCATGTACATATTGCGCCGCTTTTACTTTACGAAGCAGTTCTTGCGCATCACGACCAATCCCACCTGCATTGATTTCAACGATTTGGATTTTACCTTCTGGATCGATAACGAAAGTACCACGGTCAGCAAGACCAGCAGATTCAATTAATACTTCGAAGTTTTTAGATAAAGTCCAAGTTGGATCGCCGATTAATGGGTATTGGATTTTACCAATCACATCAGAGGTATCGTGCCAAGCCTTGTGAGTGAAATGTGTATCAGTTGATACACCGTAAATTTCCACGCCTAACTTTTGGAACTCTGCATAATTGTCTGCAAGGTCGCCAAGCTCAGTTGGACATACAAACGTAAAATCAGCTGGATAGAAGAACACAACTGACCATTTACCTTTCATGTCTGCTTCAGACACTTCGATGAATTGACCGTTTTGGTAAGCTGTCGCGTTAAACGGTTTAACTTCAGTATTGATCAAGCTCATGAGATGTTCCTTTGGTTGAATTTCGGAGATTGCTTATCTGTGAAGCTAGAATACGTCGAATTCAAAAATAGGTAAAACAGTTTGTTTTTATAAAATTGATCGAATTATTAGATTATAAGTTTGTAAAAAAGCTCATCCAAAGATGAGCTTTTTAAAAAGACTGCCCTTAGAACGGTAAGTCATCATCCATATCCGCTGGTGGCTGTGCAGCCGGCGCTTTAGGTGCAGCTTGTGGCGCAAAAGCACCTGGATTATTGTTACCATAACCTGCTTGGTTGTTATTAAAACCACCTTGGTTATTATTGTTATAGCCGCCTTGATTGGCATTGCTATAACCACCTTGGTTGTTGTTATAACCGCCTGGGTTGCCTTGATTGTTGTTAAAACGTGGCTGAGCAAAACCGCCTTCTTGTGCGCCATCACTTTGACCGCGTGAATCTAACATTTGCATTTGGTCGCCACGGATTTCTGTGCTGTAACGCTCTTGACCATTTTGATCTGTCCACTTACGTGTACGTAATGAACCTTCGATGTACACTTTAGAGCCTTTACGTAGATATTGCTGCGCAATTTCACCTAAACGGTTATTGAGCACAATACGGTGCCATTCGGTTTGTTCTTTACGTTCACCGCTGGCTTTATCTACCCAAGCTTCGCTGGTTGCAATCGAAAATTGAGTAATGGAACCACCATTTGGAAACTGTTTAGTTTCCGGATCTTTACCCAACGTACCCACTAAAATAACTTTATTTACACCACGCATGAGTTCTATACCTAAACACTATTTTTTGCTTGTTTTACTTTATAAGACTTCAGCCTAAATGGCTATATCTTTCCCTAACAAGTGCGTTAATTGTTGTCGCGCTGCCTCATCAAGCAGTTGTTTTTCAACCTTAACATAGGCCACGTTTTGCTCTGGCATGATTAACACTTCTTCAATACCACGAATGGCCAATAATTCTGCCGTCCAATCTTGAGTATTATGCTGCTCAGGCAAACGAAATACCATAGAGGATAAATAACGCGGTTGTTTTAAACCAAAGCTGATCAGCAACCACAGTATAGCAATAGCACTTAAAATGCTCCAACCTAAGGCCGTGTTATTAAGTAACAACAGCTGGCCACCCAATAAACCACCAAAAAATGCACCCAAGAATTGGCTCGAGGCATTCACCCCCATCGCTGTTGCTTTAGACTGAATCGGTGCAGATTTAGATAACCAAGATGGCAATAAAGCTTCCATCACATTAAAAGCAATAAAGAATAAAGCTAAGCCCAACAGCAAGATATATTTTGATTCAAAACCAAAAATCAGTACCAATAACCCTAAAATAATGCCGCCAATGGCAGTTAAAAAAATCCCGCGCATTTTGCGATATTTCTCTGCCAAAATAATGCTTGGAAAGGCAAAAAACAGGCTTAAAACCAACAGTGGCAAGTAGACTAATCCGTGACTCGACAGCGGTAAATCAGCCATGCTAATTAACTGCGATGGCATATAAATAAACATGGCTGTCAGCAGTAAATGTAAGCTAAACACTGAAACATGCAAACGATTTAGATCACCCATTTTTAGCACTTGCTGTAATTGTGCCAGATAACCTTGTTGGAAATTTTTATGATGACGGATCACTTTAGGCACTAAGGCTAGCATTACAATTGCGGCTAAGCCCATGATGGTGGTGACCCAAAACAAACCTGAAATGCCAACCAAACTGGTCAGCCACGGCCCCAAGCTAAATGCCACCACAAAAGATAAGCCAATACTCATCCCCATCATGGCCATGGCTTTAGAGCGCTGCTCTTCACGGGTGACATCAGCAAGTAATGCCATCACCACCGCAGAGACTGCCCCACCACCGGCAATGGCACGACCAATAATCACCCCATAAATACTCTCTGACATGGCTGCGACCGCACCACCCAAGGCAAACATGAGTAACCCCAATACCACCAGAGGCTTACGACTATAACGATCCGCAATCAGGCTAAACGGTATTTGTAATAAGGCTTGAGTCAGGCCATAGACCCCAACTGCTAAACCAATCAGCATCGGTGTGGCATGTGCATATTGCTGCCCTGCCACTGAAAACACCGGAATAATCATGAATAAGCCCAACATGCGTAAAGCAAAAATACTGCTTAAAGCAAAAGTTGCGCGTCGTTCTAAGGCATTCATCATAGGGTTTGGGATTTTATGTCAAGGTCAGCGATATGCTACATCATTCAGCATCAAGCTGCTATTTCAGGCATAAAAAAGGCGCATTGAAATGCGCCATAGTGAATATCGGTTTTAGGAATTAAGCTTTTCTTGCTGTTTACGATATTGAATGGAGGCAATCACCGCCCAAACAATAAATGCCACACCAATCAAACCTGTTACCACTTCAGGGACATGCAAACCTGTGCCGCTGGCAATCATAATAAATGCCAATGCACCAATGGCATAATGTGCGCCATGTTCTAGGTAGATATATGCATCTAAAGTACCTTTATCCACCAAATAAATCGTCATAGAACGCACAAACATGGCACCAATAGCAAGACCGAGCATAATGATGACAACATCAGAAGTAATCGCAAAAGCACCAATCACTCCGTCAAAACTAAATGAGGCATCTAATACTTCTAAGTACAGGAAACCACCTAAACCGGCTTTAACTACCCCTGTTGAGGCGCCATTTGAGTCATGGCCAATCGCATTACCATTTTCGTCAATTTCAGGTTCACCACCCAATAAATGACTCAGCACTTGTACGCCAATATAGACCACAATGCCCCAAATCCCTGC
Organism: Acinetobacter sp. CY17; assembly: GCF_059515825.1. Lineage (NCBI taxonomy): Bacteria > Pseudomonadati > Pseudomonadota > Gammaproteobacteria > Moraxellales > Moraxellaceae > Acinetobacter > Acinetobacter sp. CY17. Next base: position 149,172 of record NZ_JCAKMX010000007.1, on the reverse strand, counting down.
CATCACCACCGCTAAACGGGTTTCTTCGGCAATATTCGCCGCCATCACCAATAAGGCAATTAAAGCCACAAATACCGACATTGCAGGCACGCTCGCCAAATGTGCCAAACGACGCTCTAAAAATCGGAACCAATGGGTATCTTTTTCTTCATCTAAGAAGAAATTTAAAAATACTAGTAATAAGAAAGAACCACCAAAGGCAGCAATTTCAGCATGATGGGCCATTAGTTTTTCTGAATAGCTCTTTGGATCATTGAGGGCTAAATTGACCACTTCCATCGCGCCCATGTCAGCCGTGACCGCCACAATCACCACAGGGAAAATCAGACGCATACCAAACACGGCAATTACAATGCCCACAGTCAGGAATAGCATTTTCCAAAAATGATCCCAACCACGTAATACCGAGGCATTGACCACGGCGTTATCAAAGGATAGTGACACTTCCATTACGGCTAAAATGGCCGTTACGGTGAGTGCTGTTAGCATTGTTTTTACGCCAGCTTCTGGCCCATGGGTATAGCCCCAGTAGGCAGATAAGGCAAGACACACGACCGTAAACATGATCGAGAAACCAAAATGTTTCCACATAACGATTTGACCTTAAAATTAGAGATTTGCAATAAAATGGTGACCAACAACAGGTGGTCAGGATTTTATAATTTGGCGCTATTGTACTCCTAAAGGCCAAAATACCGACTGCTTTTATTGCTCAAAGCACGGCATTTTTTGCCCTATGGCGCTGTTGTTTTAATTGTTATAGTCGAGGCGTTTTTTCATATGAGAATAGAAAATGCTTTTTTCAGCCCAACTTTGGCAACAACATGCCGACATTTATCAAAAAATTTTAGCGCATCCATTTAATCAACATTTAAGCCAAGGCAACTTAAGCAAAACTGCTTTTCAACATTATATTATTCAAGACGCACATTATTTAGTGGCCTACGGCCGTGCATTGGCAGTGTGTGCCGCTAAAGCCTTTGATACGCAAGATGTGATTCAATTTGCCGAAGCCGCCAAACTGGCAATTGTGTTTGAACGTGAAATGCACAATAGCTTTTTAGGTCAATTTCAAATCAGCCAAGCTGAATTTGAAAACACGCCCTTGTCTTTAGCTTGTCATCATTACACCAGCTTTTTAACCGCGACAGCATGGTCAGAAAGTTATCCTGTAGTGTTAGCATCACTGTTGCCGTGTTTTTGGATTTATGCCGAAGTCGGCCGCGATATTGTGGCGCAATCGGTACCCAATAATCCGTATCAAGCTTGGATTGATACCTATGCTGGCGAAGAATTCCATAGTGCAGTACGCGAAGTGGTGGCCACCATTGACCGTGTTGCGGCACGTTGTGATGCTGACACCTTAGCTAAAATGCATGCAGCGTATCGCCGCGGTGCAGAATTAGAATGGCTATTTTGGGACAGTGCTTACCATGAGCGCACTTGGCCGCTATAAGACGACTAACATTAAAATCACTTCAATCAAGCATACCCAGCCTGATGATCTATCCTCAGGCTTTTTGATTGACCCAATAAGTGCCTTTAGGTCATGGTGCTTTTGCTCTGATCTCAGGCATCACGCCAAGCATTTTGCCCACAAACAAAACGATCCGACATAATTTGACGTACAAATGTAGTCAAAGTCCACTTGAACATTTTTCATGCGCTATCATATAAAGCTCTTAAGATTAATGTTTAGGATCATTGCATGAGCCAAAGTCACATCCGTATTCGAGGTGCACGTACCCATAATTTAAAAAATGTGAACCTTGATATTCCACGCGATAAGTTTGTGGTGATTACGGGGCTTTCGGGTTCAGGTAAATCATCCCTTGCTTTTGATACCTTATATGCCGAAGGTCAACGTCGCTATGTAGAATCACTGTCTGCTTATGCGCGCCAATTTTTATCGCAAATGGAAAAACCTGAAGTCGACTCGATTGAAGGTTTAAGTCCAGCGATTGCCATTGAGCAGAAGTCGACCAGTCATAACCCGCGTTCAACCGTAGGAACAATCACAGAAATTTACGACTATCTGCGTTTGCTATATGCCCGTGTTGGTACGCCATACTGCCCTGAACATGATTTGCCGATGGTGGCGCAAACTGTGTCAGAAATGGTCGATGTGGTCAAAGGTTTAGAGGAAGGCACTGCCTTAATGCTACTTGCGCCTGTAGTACGTGAACGTAAAGGTGAATATTCAAATTTATTTGAGCAGTTACAAGGTCAGGGTTTTGTGCGTGCCCGTGTCGATGGTGAAATTGTCGATTTAGATCCAATCCCTGAATTAGACAAAAAGAAAAAACACAGCATTGAAGTGGTGGTGGATCGTTTTAAAGTGCGTGACGACTTAGGCAACCGTATTGCGGAAAGTTTTGAAACCGCACTACGTTTAGGTGGCGATATTGCGATTTTATCGTGGATGAAAGGCGAACATCCAGATCGTGTGTTTTCAGCGAAACACTCTTGCCCTGAATGTGACCGTGCAGTTGCAGAACTTGAGCCACGTTTATTCTCATTTAACAATCCCTTTGGTGCCTGCCCTGTTTGTGATGGCTTAGGAACACGTAATCATTTTAGCGCAGATAAACTGATTCATAATCCAGAACTGTCGATTAGCCAAGGTACGATTCGTGGTTGGGATCGTCAACGTCCGTATTATTACAGCATGCTGCAAAAAGTCGCGGATCATTATGGTTTTTCTATGGAAACGCCATGGAATGAATTGGATAAAGACACGCAAAAGAAATTCTTATACGGCACAGGTCGCGACAAAATTGACTTAAGTTATATTGATGAACGTGGTCGTCGTCATAATCGGATCATGCCCTTTGAAGGAATTTTGCCGCATTTAGAGCGCCGTTACCGCGAAACTGAAAGCAATTATGTGCGTGACGATTTATCCCAGTATTTATCCAATGCTGCTTGTGATGCCTGTGATGGTTCACGTTTAAATGAAATTTCGCGGCATGTCAAAATTTTGGACAAGACCATTGCCCAAATTACCAAAATGTCGATTGGTGATGCTGAGCAATATTATCAAGGCTTAGAGCTGCAAGGCGCTAAAGGTGAAATTGCCGACAAAATCTTTAAAGAGATTCGAGACCGTCTGCATTTCTTAGTTTCAGTCGGTTTAAATTATTTAAGTCTATCGCGTTCTGCCGAAACCTTATCGGGCGGTGAAGCACAGCGGATTCGTTTGGCTTCGCAAATTGGCGCAGGATTAATGGGTGTTATGTACGTGTTGGATGAACCATCAATTGGTTTACATCAACGTGATAACGACCGTTTATTAGAAACCTTGGTACGTTTACGAGATTTGGGTAATACGGTACTTGTGGTAGAGCATGATGAAGATGCCATTCGCGCTGCCGATCATATTATTGATATTGGCCCGGGTGCAGGTGTGCATGGCGGTCATGTGATTGCTGAAGGGACCTATGATGAAATTTTGGCAAATCCTGATTCATTAACGGGTCAGTATCTATCAGGCAAACTGAAGATTGAAGTGCCTAAAACACGTATTCACCCCCCTAAGCCTGATGAGCAGATTAAGCTCATGGGTGCGGCAGGTCATAACCTAAAAAATGTCGATCTCACCATTCCCCTTGGCATCATGACCTGTGTCACAGGTGTTTCAGGTTCAGGTAAATCAACTTTAATTAATCGGACTTTATTGCCTTTAGCAGCCACGCAATTAAACGGTGCCACCACCTTAACCGCTGAGAAATTCGATTCGATTGACGGTTTGCAGTTCTTAGATAAAGTGGTTGATATTGACCAAAGCCCAATTGGCCGTACCCCACGTTCCAATCCTGCAACTTACACAGGTTTGTTTACCCCAATTCGTGAATTGTTTGCACAAACGCAAGAAGCCAAAGCGCGTGGTTATACCGCAGGGCGTTTCTCATTTAACGTCAAAGGCGGTCGCTGTGAAGCCTGTGAAGGTGACGGCATGATTAAAGTGGCAATGCATTTCTTACCGGATATGTATGTGCCGTGTGATGCTTGTCATGCCAAACGCTATAACCGCGAAACCTTGGAAGTGGGCTACAAAGGCAAAAACATTGCCGATGTCTTAGAAATGACCGTAGAAGATGCAATGCATTTCTTTGATGCGATTCCGGTGATTCATCGTCGTTTAGAAACCTTACATCAAGTCGGTTTGGGTTATATCCGTTTGGGTCAATCGGCAACCACCTTATCAGGTGGTGAAGCACAGCGTGTAAAACTTGCGCGTGAATTAGCTAAGCGTGATACAGGTAAAACTTTGTATGTGTTAGATGAGCCAACCACAGGTTTGCATTTCCATGATATTGCCAAGTTGCTAGATATTTTGCATCAACTGCGTAACAAGGGTAATACCATTGTGGTGATTGAGCATAATTTGGATGTGATTAAAACTGCAGATTGGATTGTAGACTTAGGTCCTGAGGGTGGTTCAGGTGGCGGTATGATTATTGCTAAAGGGACACCTGAAGAGATTGTAAATGTTGAGCTTTCACATACTGGTCGTTTCTTAAAACCGATGTTAAAGTGATTTAGAAAGGGCTCGTAAGAGCCCGTCTTTAATTGTCTAGTCGTGAAATTAAATAATTCATATAGTTTTTATAAAACTCTGATTCTTTTCCTTTTTCCTCATATATCTCTATAACTATTTTCCTAAATGAGTTTTTAAATTCTAAGCTGCTAGAGTCAGTTAAGATTTTTTTTACTACATAACTGCTATTCACATTATAAAACCTTTCGTCTTGAGGTATCTCATTAAAAAGCAACTCTTTCCAGTGAGCTTTACTTGCTGTTTCTAAGGTTAACTCATCCTCTGGACTAAAAGCACCTTGAATATATCTTTTAAAGATTGCATCTATTAAATTGGGTAAACAAACTGAATTCTCTTGAAAATTTTCTATAGAATTTTTAAAAATTTCTCTAATCTCCCCCCAATTTTCTGCACCATAAAATGCTCTCTTATCAGCAATTATTTTTTCTTTAATCCAATCTATAGTCAGTATTTCCAATTCTTTAATTTCTTTGTTTGGTTGGGTTAGCTCTATTAAATTGATTGCAAAACTAATGTTGCTTAAATTTTCTAAGCCAATAACCTTTTGGGTGCTTTTATAAAGGTTTTCCGCAAAATCTTCATCCGCTTGTAACCCCCAAAAACTTTGTATTAAGTTATGAAATTCATCTTTTACAGCATTGTTTTCATTAGAGATTAAATGTGATTTAGCTAGCTTACTTAGTAAATCAAAATCAGTCTGCCCCTCTTGCTGAAATTCTTTTTGAAATTCTAATGCCCATTCATCACTAGCGTTGCCTAAGCTAAAATTAATTTTTTCTAGTCTATTAAATATATTATTTTTATCTTTATCTTCTTTTACTCTGCGAGCAATACTATGAGACAGATTAAAATCTTCCCATTTGATATGTAGAAATGATCCAAAATCTTCAATTAAATATCCCTGTAAAACTCTAATTAAAATAATTTTTTTAGTTGAGAAAGCAACTTCATCAGGCAACTCTTCCCTAAATTTTTTATATAATTTAATGACTTTTTGAAAAAACCGAAAATTATGAATTTCTAACTCATCAGCAAATTTCATCATTAAATCAATCAATTCATCGTCTATATTTACTTCTTTTGCTTTAGCTCGAATTAAAGGCTCAACAGAAGTAATTTTTATGACTTCATCTATTAACTTTTCCTTATATTCAGCATATTTATTCTTACTTTCACCTTCTGTTTTATTTTCATCTAAAATTAAAAAAACTTGGCAATTCTTTTCTAACTTCAACTGATTTGCCAAACCCATAACATCTTTAATGTCTAATTTATTCGACATCCTTTCAAAGTCATCAAAGCAAATAATTGCATCTTTGATTTGGGTAAATAACATAGCATCAAAAAATCGCATGGATGCCGAAAAGCCCCACTGTGAAAATTTTTCGTCCTTTAAACCCGAAGCAATAGCTTTCATCCAACGCGGTACTTCAAATTTAGGCTGATCTTTCGTTGAGAAATGATGTCCACTTAACTGCGTATAAATTTGGGTTTTTAAATCACCCAAACTTTCAACACCAAATAGAGAAACATAAGCATATTTCTTATTAAAAATCGCCTTATGGTCACTTAAACTGGCTAATCTATAGTGATAAGAATCCCTTGTATTTTTTTCTTCTTTTACTCTAGATTCTATGAATTTATTCCAAAAGAAAGACTTTCCAATTCCCCAACTTCCTGTAATAGCTATTGCTATCCCTGCATTGTTATTTTTCTTAAAAATTTCTTCTAAGCGTTGTGCTTTTTTATCCATTATCCCTCCACCCCATTTTTCCCACTCGCTTTAACCCTTAATAAACTTTGATCGGCTTTATCTAATAAAGCTTTCCAAGAATCTGCACCTACAGCCACACCAGCACTCACCGACACATATAAACTCGAGTGCCCTTCAACATTTACTGGGGTATGACTAATCGCACAGCGTATCTGATCGGCAATGTATAAAGCCGCACCAGAAGTACAGTTTTCTAAAATGACTAAAAACTCATCACCACCATAACGCACCACTTAAATCACTACTGCGTACATTGGCTTTAAGTTGCTCGGCAATATGCCGAATCACATCATCCCCTAGCAAATGTCCATACTGGTCATTCACCTGCTTAAAATTATCAATATCTAAAACAATTAAGGCAGTCTGAGCAAAAGCCTGCTCTTGGTAAGCTTTTAAATTTAAATATTCTTCTAAAGCGACTCGATTGGATACACCAGTTAAAGCATCGGTATTGGCTAAATTTTTTAATTGAAAGGCTAAGGCATCGCGCTGCTTAAGGGTTTCCTTCATCTTTTCAATGGCCTCAATCAAGGTTGGCGAATGATTTAAATCACGCTTAGATTCATTATCCATGAGCTCTAGCAACATATGACGCGCCAAAATTAACGGTAAAAATACTCGATGCCGTGCGTATAAGACCGTAAATAAAACTGCCAGTAAACAAATACCCACCACCAAACACGTAACCCAAAAGGCGTGTTGGGTCTGTTGCTGTTGTTGCTGAATCATATCTAAACGTTGGTTTAACACATAACGTTGCAAATCGAGCACTACGCTAAAGCTGTCTACTGCTATGGCTGTAATTTGTTTGGGCGTATAACTATAGGGCTGTTTTGCTGCACTTTGCGCCAATAAAGTTTGCAGCATTTTGTCACTTGCATCTAAAAAATCATGCTTAACTCGTTGTTGTAACTCTATAAATTTAGGATTACGTTCATTAAAGGGCTGAATATTACCAATCAAACCCCATAAATAAAGCGCATGATGATAAGTCTGCAGTGTGCTGTGTTTTTGTTGTTCTTGAATGGGCTGACCAAAGCTTACCGGGGCTTTAATGTAAGAAGCAATTCGGCTGGCATGTTCTTGCAAACTCGAGATCAGCAACATGGTATAGTGATGGCTACTTTCCATCCCATAACTTTTAGATTCAGTTAGAGTTTTTTTTAACAGGAGATGAACTTTACCCCATGCCTGAAAAATTTTCTGAATCTCATGGTTTAGCTGTTGTGGTTGGCGCTGTGCATAGGGCTGCTGCATATAATGGTCAATGGATTGTCTGGCCTGTGCCAATTCAGGCACAATCTGCTCACGCAATTGCAATGCAATATCGTAAAGACCTGCTTGTTGTAACATATCTGCAGTTTTTAGCAGTTTATGATTCACCTGCTTACGATGCTGCTGTAGCTGATTCAAATAAAACGCACGCTGATGGGCAGGACTATGATTCAGCAAATTCATAGGCATTCTTTCAGCTAACATCATCTCAGACAAATCCGACATTGCGATTAATGCCTGAATTTCTAATAAGTTATGTTGATCTTTTTGATATTGCTGATAGGTTTTAGAAATTAAGGGCACTGCCAAAATAATTAAACAGACAAAAATAACAATAATTGAAATCTGCAAATGCGTGCGAATACGCTCAGAACGTAGCTTATACATCAATCTATACGCCCTAAAGCCCAGTAAAATTTATAAAACGTTATCTATTCATGGCATGACTTCAAAGCAAAAGCATCCCAATGCCTAAGTACAAATGACCAAGTTATTTTATGATCTTCGCTTGTAACAATCAAAAAAACATAATGAAAAGCCTGAATTAAAAATTATATAAAAATTAAAAACTTAAAATTAGATACCCTTATTAATGCAAAAAAAGTGCTGAAAAATTTAGTCTTTTTTCAATATTTATCTTAAGAAAATATTTACACATGCCACAAACAAGTGCATAATGCACCGCATTAGGGCAGATTAAAATATTCCTCAGCAGATTTTTTAATTTTCCCGCAGATTTTGGCTAAAAAACCCACTTTTCTTTGAAAAGTGGGTTTTTTTTATGCCAATGAAAATCTATCTCATCCTAAAATTGCACCAATTTAGTGCAATAAATATAGAAAATTGATTAGATAAATTACAAATTTTAGCTAAAAAAAAGCCCAGCCTTGGGGAAAGCTGGGCGGATAAAAACGATATCAATATCGTGGAGAATCACAAGGTTTTAGAGCTTACGATTTGAATGATTCATAGAAAATCGAAAACCAACAAAAGCCGACTAAACTAGTCAACTTTGTGTAGAAAATTATGAAATAAAATATAGACGAAGTAAAGCCTGCTCTAACGATATGTATTTTTTTTAAACGTTTTTTCTCTTTAAAATGTGGTATATATCACATAATATCTGAAAAAAATTTTAGCTCGAGATTTTCTAGCCATTCACAGCTACTTATATAGAGAATTTTTAAGTTTTAATTTCAATATCACATGAATTGAGTTACACGAATACAACACTATAAAAGTTTTTAACGATAAATTTACTGATTTTTATCGATTTTATCTTGGATATTTTTCACACTATTTTTCATATTTTTTGACTTTTCTTGTCACAAAATTTACTTATTCTTTTGTTCTGAAAAGTTTTTTCCGCGTTGACTGCTATTTTTCTATTTGCTTATTTTTCGCTCTATAGCATATTTTAGAGCAAATAACCAAAATACAATCTTCTTTTACTTCATTGACTTAATAAAATGTTACAATACAATTACTAGTGTAAATTTAATACATTTTTAAATATCGCTGGTATCTCTTATGAAAAAACTCGGTTTAGCCACTGCTCTACTTTTAGCCGTAACCGGTGCTCAAGCTTACCAATTCGAAGTACAAGGCCAAGCTGAATACGTAGACGCTACAGTAAATGACAAAGATTTTGTTGGTGGTGTTCAAGGTACTTACTACTTTAAAAATGTGGATGCGACTAAAGGTCCTTTAGCTGAAGCTGCATTCTTAAACCATGCTTCTAACGTTGCAGTTGCATACAACTATGCTGAATTAGGCAACGACGGTATCGACCTTGTAGCACACAACTTTGGTGCTAAAGGTGAAGCTTACATCCCAACTTCAGTTGTTCCTGTATATGCAAGCGCATCTTACAGCGCAACAATCGCTGATGCGAAAAACCAACTTACTAAAGCTGCTGGTTTAGAAGACAATGGCGACCGTTATGCATTAGAACTTGGTGCTTTAGCATTACCTAACTTCTTAGTTGCGGTAGGTTATACAAGTGCTGCTAACCAAACTGCTTATGACGCATTCAAAGTAGCCAACAACGGTGTTGTTGCAGGTTACGGCGAAGCTGAAACTTTAGGTGAAGACCAAGATGCAATCACTGCACGTACTAAATACGTAGGTGGTATTGACGGTACTAATATGTCAGTTGCATTTGAATCTGGCTTAGTTTATGGCGACGACACTGCATTTAACTTAGGTTCTACGCTTTATGTAACACCTAAATTAGGTTTAGGCGTGTCTTACTACGAGTCTAGCTTTGCTACTTCTCCCGACTCAGCTTTAGGTGCGAACGTAAACTACTTCATCACTCCAGCTGTTGCAGTAGGCGCATCATTTGTGAAAGCAAATGCAGAAGACAACTCTCGTCTTGATACAGAAACTGTTGGCTTAAATGCTAAATTCCGTTTCTAATATTTAGAAACTGAATCTAAAAAAGGACGCTAAGCGTCCTTTTTTTATTCTTGGCGAACCAAGTTTAAAAAATGCAAATGACGTTCATATTGATCAATAATATCTTGTAATAAGTCTTCTTCCGTCCATTCCATCACATCATAGTTTTGTCCACCCTCACGTAGAAAGACTTCCGCTTGGTAGTAACTACTTTGCTGATCTTGTGGCATAAAACTTGGGGGCAGTGTTTCACGAGCCACCACTTGATAGACAAAATTCATCTCATTTTGATGATTCACACGCAATTGTAAACCATGTTCTACATGCACAATTTTGACCTGTAAACCACGACGATGAAACTCTGCCTGTATATGTTTAAAGGCACGTAACACTTGGCGTTGAATATAAGCTTCAACTTCTGGCTGACTATGTGGATAATGCATAATCAAACCTAAACGTTGTTGCCAACTGCGTGGATTTTGAATAGCACGTGGCGTAATTCGTGCTGCTGCTAAGGCCTGCATTTTTATCGCATCTAAACGTAATGCCTTTAATAAGCCCCAACAGATCAACAGCATAATCAAAGTAAAGGGTAATGCACTCATAATGGTCGCTGATTGCAAAGCACTTAAGCCGCCCACTAAAAGTAAGCTAATGGCTAAAGTCGCCATGATCACAATCCAAAATAGGCGTTGCCATGTTGGAGAGTTTTCAGATTTAGCCGTTAAGTAGTCTGTCACTAAGGCACCCGAATCTGCCGAGGTCACAAAAAACAGCATAATCAGTAAGGTCGCTAAGATACTCATGCCTTGGCTAAATGGTAAATGTTGTAAAAATTCAAACAAAGCCATAGACGAATCACGCTGTACAGCTGCCATTAAAGCATTATTGCCGTCATGCAAAATGCTATATAAAGCCGCATTCCCCATAAAGCCCATCCAAATCAGGGTAAATCCAGTAGGAATCAGCATTACCCCTACAATAAATTCACGAATTTGACGTCCTTTCGACACGCGGGCAATAAACATCCCCACGAAAGGTGACCATGAAATCCACCAAGCCCAATACATAATGGTCCAGCCCCCAATCCAATCATCCGATTGATAAGCATATAGATTAAAGGTCATGGCAAATAAATTAGAGCTGTACTGTCCAATGTTTTGAATCGTTGTTTGTAGCAAGTAAATACTTGGTCCACTCAAAAATACAAATAGCAATAAAATAATGGCAAGTAACAAATTCAGTTCAGCTAAACGTTTTACTCCCTTATCTAGACCTAGACAGACTGATGTGGCTGCCATAGCACTGACCACGACAATTAACAGCACTTGCATCGTGTTGGACTGGGGTAAGCCAAATAAATAATTGAGACCTGAATTAATTTGTGTAACACCAAAACCTAAAGTGGTGGCAACCCCAAATACGGTACCAATTGTGGCAAAGGTATCGACACTATCGCCAATCGGTCCGTAAATTTTATTGCCAATTAAGGGATACAAGGCAGAACGGATTTTTAAAGGTAAATTATGTCGATAAGCAAAATAAGCCAATGCCAAAGCGACAATGGCGTAAATTGCCCAAGCATGTAAGCCCCAATGGAAGAACGTCACTCGCATGGCCTGTTGAGCAGCGGCAACTGTTTGCCCTTCGCCAATGGGTGGCGAGATATGATGCATCACAGGCTCTGCGACGCCAAAGAACATTAAGCCAATCCCCATCCCTGCAGTAAATAGCATGGCAAACCAAGAGGCATTGCTATATTCAGGTTGGCTATGGTCAGGACCTAATTTGATTTTGCCCATATTAGAGGCAGCAATATAAATCAGTAAGATCAGAAAAATCGCAACACTTAATACATAAAACCAGCTAAAGGAATGAGTAATCCATTGGTTTAAACGTTGCGTGACTAACTCAAACGCATTTGGGGCAAGAATAACGATTGCTAAAAAACTAACGATGATGGCAACCGTACTGAAAAAAACATTTGGCTTGATATTACTCGACCAAGATGTATTTTTTGAGGGCATAACTCCTCCAAATATTATTGTATAAAGACAGATCAAACGATCAAAAATAGCGTTCTAAAGAACAAGAGCGGAGTTCAAGATTAAAAAATAAACTCTAAATAAGACTAAGATAAACTACATAAAAAAACAGTAAGGTTACTGTAAGCTTTAAGATTTTGGCAGATGACGGATATATTGTAAGGCAATTAAACGCGACACGATGACCGCCAAATACATGACACCACAAAACATTTGTAGCATGGCCAATACCCGTGCCAAAGGACTGATGGGCATAACGTCCGACAAGCCTGTAGCAGACTGCAAGCTAAAACTTAAAAACAGTAAATCTAACCAGTTCTGCAGTTCTGCCGCGCTTGAATGACTAAAACTATTTGGAATCAGCAACTGGCAAGCACTATATAAAAAGGCAAAGCCCCATGCCAATAAGGTAAATACTGCCGCTGCGGCAAATAACTCATCTAAGGTTAAATAACGATCTTCAAACATATAACGTAATAGCCCATAAGCAGCACTAAAATAGGCAAATGCTTCAAATATATGAGCAATAATTTGTATTAAACCTGAAGATGAACCCAGCAAAATTAAAAATGAAAATAACACTGCCACCCCGACAAAGGTCAGCCCTAAAATGGTAAATACGGGGGTCTGACGGATGACTTTAGCAATCACCAATAACACTAATACCCCAAGTAACCACGTTAAAGCACGATAGGACTGGCTATAATTACTAAACAGGGCCAACAGCAACATCAAGCACTGTAAAGCCAAAAGCCATGCTGACGGTAAACGGCGAAAGGTGCGCCAGAAATCCACAAATGCTTGCATGTGATGTTCACTGTTGTCTTTTTATGCAATCTTAACTTAGCATGAAGCTCATCTGCCGATGAGCAAAAATTGTATGAAAATCACAGCTAAACTACGCCAAGAAATCACACAGATTGAATTACGGGATGATTTATCAAAAGAGAAGAAAATTTCTAATATTACACATATCGCCTGTGCGACGTGTGCGGGTGTCTCGATTCAGCCCTTACCCTTTGCCGACATTTTAGTGTTGACCCCATTACAGGGTTATTTTGCCAGTCGTATTGCGGCTATTCATGGCGTACCGCTCACTGAAAATGAAGCTTTAGATTGGGTTAAAGAAATGATTGGCTTGGTAGGTTTGGGCATGCTGGCGCAGCAATTGGCACTTGGGGTATGGAAAACGGTGACTTTTGGCTTTGGTGGCTTACTGTCTATTCCGCTGGTCTATGCCTTAACTTATGCCATTATGAAAGTCGCGGATCGATATTTTGCAGCTAAAGCGCGTCATGAAAGTGTCAGTGAAGCGCAAATTAAAGCCATTTGGCAAGAAGCCTTTCAGCAAGGTAAACAACAAGGCCAAGCACAACAACAGCAAAAGGATGACTAAGTGCCAAAACCATATTGTTATTTAGACACACAAATAAATCGCTTAAGCATCACACAATGCTTGGTCAGCGTCTTACAGCAACAGCGCTTAAATGAAAAAATTCATACGGTACTGTTGGCATTGCGCTTAAGTGAGCCGCAATTAAAATCTGCTGATCTGCCTGAAATTCAGGAATTTTTAAGCCATATTGATGCAGCGCAGATTGTCAACGTGGTAGCAAAAATTAAAGCACAGCTTGCTGTCATCCATGTTTTAAAATTACAGCATGAGCAAGATTACATCTTTGTCGCCTATTTAAAACATCAAACTCAACAGCTTGAAGTGTGTATGCAAACCCTGTGGGGCGATGGCCTTCTCTTAACGTTTGAAGTGAGTGTACACGCTGGTCAAAGCCATTGGCAGCTAAAAAACACTGAAGAAAGTTTAATTGCCGGACAGCAAATTTTAGCGTCTCTGCCAGATCAAAATAGCAGTGCGGATAAACTCCTGTTGCAAAGTGTTGAAGATGCAGTAGATCTTTGGGTCACTGCCAAAGATCCTAACGATGAGCATTTTTGGGATTATTTCCCTGCTATTTCTATTGTTAGCGTATCGTTGGCTATTTATGCATTATTTAAACGCTATCAACAACAAGAGATCAGTTGGCAAGAGTTTAAATGGATGGCAGCCAAAGTTTCTGGCTTAAAGGTGAGTAAAATTGCTGCCATTGGCTTAATGCTGGGTTTACCAGTGATTGGACAAGTCACAGGTGCGTATTTGGTGGCACGCTTATTACTGAATGCCAAAGCCACATGGTTTGATCAAGACAGTGCCTTATACCGTGATCTACAACAGAAATTTAAGCGCTAAATCAACTTTAAATCATCCGAATAGTTATGTAATAAATCGCCTGTATTTGTATTTTTCGCTTAAATTTTATTCAATATACGCTAAACAATAATAATTTAAGGACAATAACTATGTCGAAGCTCCTTTGTCTGAGTTTAGCTTTAAGTACTGTGTTTGTGGCAGGTTGCGGCTCAGACAGTAAAAAAAATGCTTCAACCTTACCTAAGGATGGTCCCGAACGAATCAGCGCTGACTTTTTGCGTAATGTGATTAGCAATGAAAGCCTCAATCGGGGCTTTTTAGACCGTGGTTTATATACCTACGATGAACTGGCTGAGCGCTGTCCTGATAGTGTACTTTATTACGCATCGGCCACAGTAGATGGACCAGCGGTTGAGGGTATAGAGGTCGACCCTGAAGCAGCAGTTTGCCGTATTGCTTATGACCACGGCGATGATTTTATTGTCCGTTCAGGCTCTATTGCCAAGACTTCATATTTTGGCATTCATAGCGTGGATAATGTGGTGTATTACCAAGATGGCTATGAACTCGACTTCTACGATCTGGTATTAGATCTTAATGGTCAAAAATTTACTTTAAACGGTCGAATTCATCAGCCGCATGCCTATGAAGCGCAGTACATCACCAGTCAAGATTTTAGTATTGCTGATTCACAAGGGACGCAGTATCTTTTTACAGATTTAAAACGGGCTTTACCTGAGGATGAATTTGCCACCACCCAACGTTATGCTATGAGTGGTGAGCTCAAAGTCACAACAGCCTCTACTCCTTATCATGTGAAATTTAGCACCCCGACTGCATGGCAAATTAAAGCACCTAATACCCTGCCTAACGCAGGTGAGCTGAGAATTCAGGATGTCGCAGATTCAAGAACATATTCTAGTTTAAAGGCTACCAATCAGCCTGAACAGACGCTTTATTCTGCCTATTTACCCAATAAAATTGTGGCACAAAATCTAACTGTCTATTGGCGTAATATTTTGATTGAGCCAAGCCAATATCGTGTACCTGAATAAAAAAAAGACCCAATAGGGTCTTTTTTTTAGGTTTAACATCTCTTAGTGATCAGATGCACCCGAGATACCAATACCTGTTTGTGAACGTACAAACTGCGCATCAAAAGCACGGCGTTCTTCTTGTGCTTGTGGCGAATTATCGGTAACAGAGAATAACCAGCAGCAAAGGAAAGCCAATGGCATTGCAAAGATGGCTGGGCCATTAAATGGATTCACTGCTGTATCCGAAATACCTAAAGTATCTACCCAAACGGCTTTAGATAAGATAATTAACAATACTGCAAGCAGAAGACCCACTAAACCACCCACCACTGCACCGCGTGTGGTTAAGCCTTTCCAGAACATGGATAGCACTAAAACTGGGAAGTTGGCACATGCTGCTACAGAGAAAGCCAAGCCCACCATAAAGGCCACGTTTTGTTTTTCAAACAAAATACCCAAAATCATGGCAAAGATCGCTAAACCTAAAGTTGCGATTTTTGACATACGCAGCTCAGATTCAGGGGTGGTTTGACCTTTCTTAAATACATTGGCATATAAGTCATGCGAGATTGCTGAAGCGCCAGACAGGGTTAAACCTGCAACCACCGCCAAAATCGTGGCAAAGGCAACCGCAGAAATAAAGCCCATAAACAAGTCGCCGCCCACAGCATCAGATAGATGCACCGCAGCCATGTTATTACCACCCACCAACTCTAACTTACCTGTAACAGCCATTTTAGCTACATCAAGGAACTGTGGGTTGTTTGATACGTAAAGGATCGCACCGAAACCAATAATAAAGGTGAGTAGGTAGAAGTAACCAATAAAGCCTGTTGCCACTACCACTGATTTACGTGCTTCTTTGGCATCTTTAACGGTAAAGAAACGCATTAAGATATGTGGTAAACCAGCTGTACCAAACATCAGCGCCAAGCCTAAAGAAATCGCATCAATTGGGTTAGACGCTAAACTGCCCGGCCCCATAATTTTTGCTGCATCATCTAAATTAAGATCATGTACTTTAGAGAACACTTGGATTGATTGTTCAAACATGCCAGTAAAGCTAAAGCCCACGCCCTTCATTACCATAAAGGCCATAAACGTTGCACCAGACAATAGCATGACTGCTTTAATGATCTGTACCCATGTGGTTGCCAGCATGCCGCCAAACATCACATACGCCATCATCAATAGACCGACAATCACTACTGCAATATTGTAGTTTAAGCCAAACAGTAGTTTGATGAGCTGACCTGCGCCGACCATCTGTGCAATGAGGTAAAACGCAACCACCACCAGCGAGCTAAAAGCCGCCAAAGTACGTACTGGCTTTTCTTGTAAACGGAAAGACACCACGTCAGAAAGGTTAAATTTACCTAAGTTACGTAAGCGTTCAGCCACTAAAAACAGGACGATTGGCCAGCCAACCATGAAGCCGAGTGAATACAGCAAGCCATCAAAGCCTGACATAAACACCATCGCTGAAATACCTAAAAACGATGCAGCAGACATGTAGTCACCCGCAATCGCTAAGCCATTTTGGAAACCTGAAATACCACCACCTGCAGTATAGAAATCATTGGTATTGGTGGTTTGTTTTGCGGCCCATTTGGTAATAAATAAGGTTGCGCCAACAAAGATCATAAACATGATAATTGCAGGCCAGTTGGTCGGTTGCTTCTCGGCGGCACCCAAATCAGGGCCCGCAAATGCGAGACCTGACGTCAGCAGCAAGCTTGCTGCAGCAAAAACTTTAGCTTTAATCATACCTGCGGTCCTTTTTCCTGAGCAATGGCTTCAACTTCGCGAATCGCGTCGTCATTTAAACTATCGAGCTTGTTGTTGGCGATATACGAATACACGCCGCATAGCACAAACGACAGCACAATAATGCCAAGACCCAAGGGAATACCTATAGTCGTGACACCGCCATTTAAGGACTGCAATAAGAATTCTTTGTTATAGCCCACAAGGAGCATAAAACCGACATAAACAAAAAGCATGATTGCCGTGAGCGTCCAGCTCAAGCGACTTTTTCGTGCCACCATTTCTTTGAATTTTGGATTTTGTAGAATACGTTCTACTTGTACCTGATCCATGTTGTACTCCCTGCGCGAAAACCATTCAGCGCGATTTTTTAATTCGAATTATCTATGCTGCCAAAGTAGCAATCTGCGCTGGGCTTGTAATTTAGACTTTGGTCGTTAAAAATTAAGCAATTCTGACTGAGCAGTTCAGCAATCGGTTATCATAGCTGCATAATTTGTACCCTGTAGGCAATATGAACAGTTGGCTTATCATGGGGGTGCTGGCCCTCTATATCGCACTTCTCTTTATCTGTGCATTCTTTGGTGAAAAACACGCCAGTCGCTTAAGCACGCGCGGTCGCATGTTATTGTTTAGTTTAACTTTAGGTGTGTACTGTTCATCTTGGACTTTTTATGGCGCAACAGGGGCTGCGGTACGTGAAGGGATTATCTTTTTACCTATTTATTTAGGTCCACTCTTGTTTGTGGCTTTAGGCTACGATATCTGGCGCCGTCTAGGACGCGTCCGTCAGCATCATGCTATTTCGTCAATTGCTGACTTTGTGGCAGCGCGTTATGGCAAAAGTGGCTCTTTAGCTTCACTGGTGACCATTTTGGCAGTAATTGCCATTATTCCCTATTTGGCCTTACAGCTACGTGCCATTGCCTTAAGTGCAACGGTGATTATGGATCAGAACACCAGTTTAGCTGCTACCAGCAATGGCGTGCTGTTACTCACTGCGATTTTAGCCATCTTAGCCATGATTTTTGGGACTCGGCAAATTGCCAATACCGAACAGCATGGTGGTTTAATGCTGGCAGTGGCATTTGAGTCTTTTGTTAAATTATTTGCGCTGCTTGCTGTAGCGATCTTTTTTATTTGCGCTGACCCTGGAAATTTACAACAAATTTCTCGTGATGCTGCACATACTTTTCATCAAGTACAGTTGTTTGGGGTGCCAGATACCTTCTGGATTCAAACCCTCCTTGCTGCACTGGCGATTATTTGTTTACCGCGTCAATTTCATGTTGCTGTGGTGGAATTGCGTGATGAAAAACATATTCGCGGGGCGCGGCGTTGGTTTGCGACTTATTTAATTTTAACCACCATTGCCATTATTCCGATTGCCAGTTGGGCTCTACATGCAGCGCCTGAATATCTGGCGATTCCAGATGTTGCAGTGTTATCTCTACCTTTAAGCTATAACCAAGATTGGCTCAGCATCTTGGCCTTTTTGGGCGGTTTCTCTGCCTCTACAGGGATGTTATTGGTGTCTTCGGTGGCATTATCCATTATGCTCAGTAACGACCTGATTATGCCAGGGCTTTGGCGTTTAGGCTTGTTGTCACGTCATGATAAGCGCTTACCTTTAGTGCTTAAATTTACGCGCCGTGTCTGTATTTTGGCAGTCATGCTACTGGGCTTTTTATTCTTCCATTTCTTTAATGATATTGATCAACTTTCGGTATTTGGTTTACTCGCATTTAGTGCTGTGGCGCAGTTTGCTCCTGCATTAATTGGCGGTTTGTATTGGCGTGGTGGCAGTAAGCAAGGGGTGTATGCCGGTCTGATTGTAGGCTTTGCGATGTGGGCCTATACCCTATTTTTACCTACTGTATTACGCAGTCTACCAATTGATTATTTGGTCATGAGCGAAGCCTTTTTAAACCAAGGTCCATTTGGTTTAGCATGGTTGCGTCCTGAAGCTTTATTTGGTTTTCAATCTTTTGCTCCACTGACCCATGGCGTGATTTGGGCCTTAGGTTTAAATGTTTTATTGTATATTTGGGTCTCTAAAATTTTCCGCCCGAGTATTGCTGAACAAATCCAAGCAGAAAGTTTCTTCTATTACGAAACCAAACCTTTACCTGCACAAAGTAGCTCAACTGAAATGAGCTATTTGCAGCATGATGTAGCACGCCTAAAGGTCGGGGATTTAATTGCCTTAGCCAAGCGTATTACCGGTGATGGTCCAACCATTCAAGCCTTCCAGCAATTTTGCGCGCAAAACAACGTTATTCTGAATGAAAATAGCAGTGCCAATGGCATGTGGTGGCGTTTTACCGAACAATACTTAGCTGGCACCATTGGTGCAGCCTCAGCACGAACCTTACTCACCACCGCCATGGTGAATAATGGTCTCGCTTTAGGTCAGGTGGCCAATATTTTAGACCAAGCTTCTCAATGGCAACGCTTTAACCAAAACCTCATTATGACCATGATTGACCATATGACCCAAGGGGTCAGTGTGGTCGATGAGAATATGTGTTTAGTGGCATGGAACAATCAATATTTAAAACTATTTGATTATCCAAAAGATATTGTTTATGTCGGTTGCCCAATTGCCGATTTAATTCGTTATAACGCCGAACGCGGCGAATGTGGTCCAGGCTCAATCGAAGAACATGTGCGTAAACGTATTCATTGGATGAAAGTGGGTAGTGCACATGAATTTGAACGCGTGCGTAAAGATGGCCGCGTGATTCAAATGCGTGGTAATCCGATTGAAGGTGGGGGGTTTGTAACAACTTTTGCCGATATTACCGCTTTCCGTGAAAATGAAGCCCTGCTCGAAGGACGGGTACAAGATCGGACGCAACAGCTTGCTGATGCTTTAGCCGAACAACAATTGGCACGTGAACAAGCTGATAAAGCCAACATGTCCAAGAGTCGTTTTATTGCCGCGGCAAGTCACGATTTATTACAGCCAATGCATGCGGCACGTTTATTTAGTACTGCACTTGAACAAAGCGTACAGTCTGAAGAAGACCGTAAGACACTGCAACAGCTTGACCGTTCTTTACACGGTGCAGAAAGCATGCTCTCTGCCCTACTCGATATCGCGCGTTTAGAGGGCGGAACCATTCAACCGAATCGTCAGCCTTATCCCTTACATGATTTACTTAGCGATTTAGAGCTGCAATTTAAATCGATTGCAGCCCAACGCGGCATTGAGTTTAATGTACACGATGTACAGTTCTGGATTGATACTGATCCACAATGGATTCGTCGTATTATTCAAAACTTTGTCAGTAATGCATTACGTTATACGGCTAAAGGGCGTGTAGTGGTTGGGGTATTACGCTCCGCTGAACGTGCCCATCATATTCGAATTGGGGTATGGGATACAGGACCTGGTATTGCTGAAGCACAGCGCATTAAACTGTTCCAAGAATTTGAACGCTGTGGACATACCTCACCTTGGGGTGAGCAAGGTCTAGGACTGGGCTTGGCCATCGTACAACGCATGACCAGCATGTTGGACTATCCTGTGCATGTTTACTCAGAGCAAGGACGTGGCTCTTGCTTTATGATCGAAGTACCTATTGTGGCAGCACCTAGAGTGGTGGCACAACCGGTGCAAGCTGTTCCACTGAAAACCAAAGCGTACAAAATTTTATGTTTAGATAATGATGAAACCATTTTAGAGGGCATGAGCACGCTACTGACCAAATGGGGTTATCAAGTGTTTAAAGCCACTGAACCTGAACAAGCAGCAGAGATTATTCAGCGCGAAAATATTCAGGTTTGGTTGGTTGACCAGCATTTGAATCATGAAAAAATAGGCTTGGATTTCATTTTAGCGCATCGTCAAGAGCAAGTGCCTGTAGCACTCATCACTGCTGATTCTGATCCGGAGTTACCACAGCGCCTCAAGGACTTAAGTATTATGCTACTGCGTAAACCGCTTAAACCAGCAGGCTTACGTGCTTGGCTGTCAGGTTTGAAAATCTCTAACACCTAAAATAAAAAAGACCGCAGTTGCGGTCTTTTTTTTAAATATTTTTAAACTTTACGTTCTTCAATATTTAAAGCGTTAATGGCAAGCACCGCTTGAGTACGGTTTTGCACGCCTAATTTACGGAAAATTGCCGTCACATGCGCTTTAATCGTAGCTTCTGACACATCGAGCTCATAGGCAATTTGCTTATTAAGCAAGCCTTCTGCCACCATCATTAGTACGCGAAATTGCTGTGGCGTGAGCGATTGAATACGTTCAGCCAGTGCCGTCTCGTCAGCCGCACGCGGATCAAAGTTCATATTGGCAGGTAAATTTGGTGGTAGCCAAATTTCGCCCTCTAAGACTTGACGAATCGCTTCACCAATATGGCTTGGATGGGCTGATTTTGGAATATAGCCCATCGCACCGTGCGCGATTGAACGTTGAATAATAGAAACTTCTTCATGCGCTGAAACGACAATAATCGGCAGTGCCGGATACTGCGCACGTACATGCACCAGCGCCGAAAAGCCTGATGCACCGGGTAGGTTTAAGTCTAATAAAACAAGATCAGGTTCAGGGCCATTTTCTAAGCGTTCGTAAAATTCATTTACAGCAGCAGTCTCATGAATTTGGGCTTGCGGTAAGCTATAACGTACGGCTTGAATCAGCGCATGACGAAATAACGGATGGTCATCAACGATTAAAATATTCATAAGTAGTGACGCGAAAGATCTGGTGCACATTAGGCTCTATTCTAACCACACATCGAGCCGAAGCGATACGCAAGAATTGATTATTTTTTACTAAAGCTGCATTTTTGTTAAAGAAAAGCCGCTTTTTGCAGCGTTTCCGAATAATCTAAGCAGATTTTGATATAAATTTTATTCAGAACAGCGCAAACCTTATACATATGAAATATAAATTTATTATTCAAATACTTATATTTATTTTAATTCATAAAATCTAAAAAAAAAGCTTATATCTTAAAAACAGATAACCTATTTTTTTTTCATTATTTTACACATTAGGGGATGTATTGATTAATAAACAGCAATCCGAGATTGAACCTATTGGGCAGTTTATTATGACAACTTCAACACAAAAACCATTAAACATTGTCGCTGTTTCTGGCGGTCTAAATAATCCATCAAAAACTGAAGCACTGGTACAAGAAATTTTAAATGAACTAGGTGATGCCACACCAATCAACGTGCATTTTATCAAGTTTAGTGAAATTGGACACTTACTTGGTGGAGCGATTTACCGCAACCAATTACCACAACGTGTACAAAATGATTTAGCTGCGGTTGAAGCTGCCGATGCCTTAATTGTGGGTACCCCAGTGTATCGTGCATCATTTACAGGTCTTTTTAAGCATTTCTTTGATTTTGTAGAACAAACTGCCTTAGTTGATGTACCGGTTTTATTAGCAGCTTCTGGCGGTTCTGAGCGTCATGCTTTAGTTCTTGAGCACCAATTACGCCCATTGTTTAGCTTCTTCCAAGCACAAACTTTACCAATTGGCGTCTATGCCACAGATAAAGACTTCACGCCTGAATATACCGTTAAAAGCGAATTACTGCGTGCCCGTATTACCTTAGCTGTTGCACGTGCTTTACCAATTTTAGAGTGGGCTCCTGCTAAAGGCCAACGTGCTGCAGTGGTGAAAGAGAAAACTGTTCAAGCCAGCCAAAACCTAGGCATTAACAAACAAATTGAACAAGAAGAAGTGCTCCCTTCTGCCGCGGTCCCTAGCCTAGATGCAGCCGAAGCACGCCTACATGGCAAAAAAGCGACATCTGAAGTGGCTTAATCTTCATATTTTTATCAGAGGGTCAGCATATGTCTCAGCCAATTACTTTTGCATATTGGGTACCTAACGTCAGTGGCGGTTTAGTGGTCAGCACCATTGAGCAACGCACCGATTGGAGCTATGACTACAATGTGCGTTTAGCACAAACTGCGGAAAAAGCAGGCTTTGACTATGCCCTCACCCAAATTCGTTTTACTGCCGGTTATAATGCAGAAAATCAGCATGAATCAGTGAGCTTTAGTCACGGTTTATTAGCCAAAACTGAACGCTTAAAAGTGATTGCAGCAATTTTACCGGGACCTTGGAAACCTGCCCTTGCAGCCAAACAATTGGCTACCATTGACCATCTGAGCAACGGACGCATTGCCATTAATGTGGTGAGTGGTTGGTTCCGCGGTGAATTTGATGCGATTGGTGAACAATGGCCTGAGCATGACGTGCGTTATCAGCGCTCAGAAGAATTTATTCGCACATTAAAAGGCGTTTGGACACAAGATAATTACAGCTTTGACGGTAAATTCTATCAGTTTAAAAACTACACCTTAAGTCCAAAACCTGTGCAAAAGCCGCATATTGAAATTTTCCAAGGCGGCAGTTCGCGTGCTGCGCGTGATATGGCATCCCGTGTATCCGATTGGTATTTTACCAATGGCAATACAGTCACTGAACTCAAAAAACAAATTGATGATCTTCGTGAAAAAGCTGCAGCCAATCAGCATCAGATTAAGATTGGCGTGAATGCTTTTATTATCGCCCGTGATACCGAAGCAGAAGCGCAAGCTGTATTGCAAGAGATTATCGATAAAGCACATGTAGACGCAGTGAAGTCTTTTGGCGATGCTACGCGTGAAGCCGGTGCTGCAACCCTTGAAGGCGAAGGTAACTGGGCCAAATCAACTTTTGAAGACCTGGTGCAGTATAACGATGGTTTTAAAACCAATTTAATTGGCACGCCACAGCAAATTGCTGAGCGAATTGTTGAACTGAAAAGTATTGGTGTTGATCTGATTTTATCTGGCTTCTTACATTTTATTGAAGAAGTGGAATATTTTGGTGCCAAGGTCTTGCCTTTAGTGCGCGAGCTTGAGCAACAACAGCAACAAAAATCTGCTTAAAAATTCTAATAATAATAAATGCACCAAGATTTATCCCTTAAGGCTCGGCTTAAGGGATTTTTTTATGCCATATTTTTTATATTTATTAATTACATCTTTCATACTACCTAAATGAGCTGACAACTTATCTACAACTTTGAGCTAAATTGCTTATTTTTCTGGCATAAATTGTGCATTTTTTTAGCATTCGATTACAATACCCTCGCAACAGCATAATTAAGAGAATAACAGCGTGAAAAATCAAAAGACAGGATTTGTCAGTGGTACTGTGGTGCATACACCATGCGGTTTACAACCTATTCAAGCCTTACAAGTTGGCGATTTAGTTTTGACACGTTCACCTCAAGGTACAACCAGTTATCAACCTATTCTGAAAATTGATAAAACTGTGCAGGCAATTTATCGCTGCACTTTGTTAGAACATCAACAAGACCAACCTTGCACTGTACATTATCTATTTACCACTGCCGAACAGCAAATTTTCACTGACAGTGAGTGGATTAAAGTGCTAGAAAGTGAAGAACATCGTTGTAGTACTTATAATTTAAGCCAGCAGCCTTTGAGTCTATGGCAGCCCAAACCGGTGTTTGCTGCCAGCAATCGTAAACAACAAACCTTTGGTTTAAATGCCTCAACCTTTAGTCAAGAGCTGCAACCCAATGGTCAAGATGATGAATTTATTTATATTTCACCAGAAGGCTTAGTGCATCATCAACCTTTAAGTGACCACTATTCCTTTGCTAAGGTCACAGCGCCCTTTTCACGCAATAGCGTGAACTGGAATCACATTAATAAAAAAACTTTGGTACTTCCGGTCTATCAACTGCATCTATCTAACAGTGACAATTATTTTGTGGGGCAAGTAGGCATTCTGGCTCGTGCAGCCTAATAAAAAAGCCCGCAGATGCGGGCTTTTTGTTTAAGAATAGAAACTTGGATCAGGGACTTTATCAGTGAGCACCCATTCGCCAATTTCTTGATATTTATAATCGACTGGGTCATGTAAAGTTTGTGTGCGTACATTGCGCCAAAAACGATCTAAATTGAGTTTTGCTGTAGTGGCCCGCGCGCCCATGACTTGGAAAATATTTTGGGTAATGTTGAGTGAGGTATTCGTGGCGGCTATCTTAGCTGTAGCAATGGCAATTGAGACCTCACCACGTTGTTCTGCGGTTAAGTTCTCACCGATCTCCCACGCCTGCTGTAAGGTTGCTACGGCTTTGGCTGCCAATAAACGTACGCTTTCAAGTTGTACATAAAAGTCAGCAAAATGACGCTGGGTATAAGGATCATTGACTGCATTTTCAGCTAAAGATTTAGACCATGCTTTTTGGTTGTGCACTGTCTCTTTGGCAATATTAAATGCACCTTCTGCTACGCCTAAGAACATATGCACAAAAATCAATTGAGCAATTAAAGGACGTAAACTCGAATAAGGAGTACTTAACGGGCCAGGATTGAGCAGTAATTCATGTTGATGAATTTTAACCTGTTCAAAATGACTGGTGCCGCTGTCTGTTTGGCGTTGCCCCATATTGTTCCAATCGCCTAAAAAGCTCACCCCTTCGCGCTGGGTTGGAATGACACCAATCACTAATTGACCTTCAGGGGTATAACCCGAACACAACAACATATCCGAATCGATTGAGCCTGAGCAAAAGCTTTTATCCCCATGGAAAATGTACTCATGTTCAGAAATTTTGGTTGCGCTAGTCCGACGATCTAGGGGATTTAAACTATTGCCCCAAAATAAATTTTCTTTAACGGTTCGCTCAAACCAAGCTGCATATTGTTGTTTTTGAGAAAATAATTCTACGGTAGCAATCAGTAAATGATGGAAACCATATACATGGGCTAATGAGCTATCCGCACGGGCAATTATTTGAATAGTCTTAAAAATAGTGGCCCAATCTGCCTCCTGCCCAGCAAATTCCTTTGGAATCGACAAACTCAGTAAGCCACTTGCACGGATTAAATCACGTTCGTATTTAGGATTACCGCCTTGCTTATCACGCTCGGCTGCAGTTTGGGCAAATTGTTGGGCTAAATCTTCGGCAATTTTGAATGGATCAGTGATTTTGTTGTGTGCAATATTCATAATAATACTGGATTCTTCGAGTGATTTTAGCTTAGCAGAACTGTTGTAAAGCCTTTAGCTAAATGCCTGCTGTGCTTATTGAAAAAAATACAATGCCGCTGTAAGCAAGCGGCATGTTGTTCTTAATCGGGCTTTGGATAAACTGTTTGAATTAAATTGTCTACCACTTGAGGCTCGGCTAAGGTTGAGGTATCGCCTAGGCTGTCGAGTTCATTGGCAGCAATTTTTCTTAAAATACGTCGCATGATTTTACCAGAGCGGGTTTTGGGTAAAGCAGGCGCAAAGTACAATGCATCAGGTGTGGCTACAGGGCCTAAAATTTTCCGTACCCATTGAATCAATTCATCATGCAATTGATCGGTGGCTTCTACGTCGGCTTGCAAAGTCACAAAGGTACAAATACCTTGACCTTTAATCTCATGTGGCATACCGACGACCGCAGCTTCTGCCACAGCATCATGTGCCACCAAAGCACTTTCAACTTCTGCTGTACCTAAACGATGACCGGAAATATTCAGCACATCGTCGACCCGCCCAGTAATCCAATAATAGCCATCTTTATCACGGCGCGCGCCATCACCAGTAAAGTAACTGTTGGCATAGGTACTAAAATAGGCGTCAAAAAAACGCGCTGGGTCACCCCAAATGCCACGCATTTGCCCTGGCCAAGAGTCTTTAATAATTAAGTTACCCTCTGCTTCACCCTCAAGCTCACGTCCTTCTGCATCAACAATCGCAGGTTGCACCCCAAAAAATGGGCGCGTAGCTGAGCCCGGTTTAAGTGCTGTAGCACCAGGGATTGGGCTAATCATAAAACCACCAGTTTCGGTCTGCCACCACGTATCAACAATCGGACAACGCCCTTCTCCAACAACGTTGTAATACCAATTCCACGCTTCAGGGTTAATCGGTTCGCCTACAGAACCTAACAGACGTAATGAGCTACGATCACTTTCTCGTACAAAAGCATCACCCTCACGCATCATGGAGCGAATCGCAGTAGGTGCAGTATATAAAATGGTAATATCATGCTTATCTACAATATGACCTGTACGCGCCCATGATGGGTATTGCGGCACACCTTCGTACATCACGGTTGAAGTACCATTGGATAAAGGGCCATATAAAACATAAGAATGACCTGTAATCCAACCCACATCTGCGGTACACCAAAACACATCATCTTGTTTAATATCAAACACTTCACGGAAGGTACAATTGACATAGGTCAAATAGCCCCCTGTGCTATGCAATACACCTTTAGGCTTACCCGTTGAACCTGAGGTATATAAAATAAATAAAGGATCTTCCGCGTTCATCGGTTCAGGCGGGCAATCATCTGTGACTTGCATGATTTCAATGTGGTACCACACATCACGCCCCATTTGCATATGAATGGCGTTGCCCGTACGATGCACCACAATCACCTGTTCAATGGAGTGGGTATTGGGCTGCTCAAGGGCTAAATCAACATTGGCTTTTAAATAAATGGGCTTGCCACCGCGCATGGCTGAATCTGCGGTAATTACCATTTTAGCTTGGCAGTCTTCAATACGACTGGCTAAAGCCTCTGGTGAAAAGCCGCCAAACACTACGCAATGCACTGCACCAATACGCGTACAAGCTAACATGGCAATGGCCGCCTCTGGCACCATCGGCATATATAGCATGACCCGATCACCTTTTTGAATACCATTTTTTTTCAATACATTGGCAAAGCGACAGACTTCATCATGCAGTGACACAAAAGAAATCACTTTATGCCGCGAAGGATGATCACCTTCCCAAATAATGGCAGGTTTATGCGGATGTTCTTTTAAATGTCGATCTAAACAGTTATAAGACACATTGAGCTCACCATCACTAAACCACTCAATCTTAAAATCATCTTTATTAAAACTGCTGTTTTTGACTTGAGTAAAAGGCTTAGTCCAATCGAGTTTTAGGGCTTGTTCACGCCAAAAATCCTCTGGGTTGGTGATGGAATGTTGATAGCGCGCAAAATATTGTTCTTCATTGGTGCGCGCCGTTTTTTTAAGATGTTCAGGAACAGGATAAATTTCTTGCATAGCGAACTTCCTTGATCGAATGGCAACATCGCGTCGCCCTGAATTTTTACTTGTTTAACATTTACTCTTATAATTTTGCTGTGTTATGCCGCTAGATGCTGCAGCATCTTTGATTCCTTTACGATAAAAATGGTCTGTTATGAGTCCTCTTGATACACCTCCCTTACCATCTACGCCACGTTTAAAAAGCTATCAAGGTCGTTTTGGGCGTTTAAGCTTTATTGCATGGCATGCTGTGCTGTGGTGGGCGAGTTGTTGTATTGGTTTTGGCTTATTGCTTAGTTTAGGTTTATTTAACTTTGCCACATTTAGTTTAGATTCGGCCGCCTACCTTTTACCTACTATTAATCATATTTTTAGCTTACTCTTTTTTGGGCTATATACCTATTTTGCTTTTGTAATCACTATTCGGCGTTTACATGATATTAATGCCAGTGGCTGGTGGTCACTGTTAAGCTTTGTGCCCATGATTAATTTGTTTTTCTCTGTTTATTTATTAGTCAAAAAAGGCCATCCGACCAGTAACATGTACGCCCCAGCGCGAATCACCCCATTTTGGGAAAAATTCGTTGCATGGTCATGTATTGTGCTGATGCTAGTGTTGATTATTAGTATGCTGCTGTTATTAAGTAGTTATGAACAAAGCATTGACTTTTTACCTGCCGAACGGATCGTAGAAAAAGGCAGCGAGTTCTTCTAACAACTTCACGAAGCTGCGGCATAATTACACAGTTAAGCTCGAACTATTCTTAAGTTCTCAGCGTTTTTCAGGCAAAATACTAACAAAATAACTTTGACTGGAATACGTGTGGCTGAACAAGAAAGTACCTTAAAAGAGGTGACTCAGGGCACCTCTGAGCTGTTACAAGAAGCAAGCGCAAAAACCGCTCAAACTGTGGCTGAGTATACCGATAAATCACTCGAAGCTTACTCGACCATTGACCATTTCATTAATCTATTTTGGGAACGCTTACCGTATATCTGTATCGCCATTTTTGTGTTTACAGTGTTCTACATGCTCTCAAAACTGTTTAAGTTATTTATTCGTAAAGCTTTATCTGACCGTAGCTATACCAAGCAAAACTTAGTTTTGGTCTTAAACCGTGTCGGTAGTTCAGCTATTATCTTCTTTGGCTTTTTAATTGCCATGGTGATTGCTATTCCCGGCTTTACACCAGGGCAATTAATGAGTGCGCTAGGGATTGGTTCGGTCGCGATTGGTTTTGCGTTTAAAGATATTTTCCAAAACTTATTATCTGGTATTTTAATTCTACTTGGCGAACCGTTTAAAATTGGTGATGACATTATTGTTTCAGGCATGGAAGGTACGGTTGAAGATATTCAGATTCGTGCGACTTTCTTACGCTCACCAGATGGTCGTCGTATTGTGATTCCAAATGCCACCGTTTATACCAGCCCTGTCACAGTAAACACCGCGTATTCACGTCGTCGTTGTCAGTTTGTGGTGGGTATTGGTTATGAAGATGATGTCCAAAAAGCCAAGGATGTGATCACAACCATCTTAGATCAAGATCAAGCAATTTTAAGTCAGCCAGGCTTTAGCGTAAACGTCAATGCGTTGGCAGATTTCTCAGTCAACTTAACGGTGACGTGGTGGGTCAATACTACCGAAACCACCATGTCAGCTTCCATTAGTGATGTACAACAACGTGTCATTCATGCCTTTGCTGAACACGGGATTTCGATTCCTTATCCTGTACAGGAAGTTAAAGTTTATCGCGGTGAACAGACAGCAGCATCAACTGCTAAATAAGCGTCCAATTAAATACGGAATCACAGTTTCAGTCCGGATAATACGGTTGCCTAAGCTTGCGGCTTGGCAGCCGTTTTTTACAAGTAATTCAATTTCATAAGGAATAAAACCACCCTCTGGCCCAATTACAATAGTACAGGGTTGGTTGATTGCATGTGGCATGACCTGCTCTACATAAGGATGCGCTAAAAAAGCAGGTTGCTGTTGGCTGATCAGGGTTGGTAATACATCTTCAACAAAAGGTTTAAAGCGTTTATACATGGCTACTTTTGGGGCAATGGTATCACCGGCTTGCTCAAGCCCAAGGGTGACATAATGCTCAACCTGCTGTAAGAGAGGCGTTTGCCAATAACTTTTATCTACTCGATAACTATGAATCAGGATAATTTGTTCAACCCCTAAGGTCACTGCATCCATAATTAAACGGCGTAAAACCTTGGGGCGCGGTAACGCTACAATTAAGGTTACCGGCAGCTTTTGTGGCACACTTTCTTCATGTAAGGGTTTGATGCGAATTTGCTGTTCATTTACTGCAACCACTTCAGTTAAGTAACGCTTTCCCTCAGCAATACCTACTTTTAAGGTATCACCCACTTGCACATCAACATGGGTTTTTAAATGCTCTAATTGACGTTTGGCTGTAATTGACCAAGTATCGCTACTGGTTTGACGAGGATCAAGTAGGACAATATTCATTGGCTTTCCTTATACATATTGATCAATGATCTGAATATGTTTATGTAAAGCCCCTTGATTATTGTGCATCACCTGCTGCGCAGCCACATTAAGTGCTTGGGCTTGCCTAGGATCCTGTACTAAAGCCAATAATGCCTGACTTGCCGCACTAAAATCATTCACCACTTTAACGCCATCTACAGCAACAAACTCATCCACAATAGTTTGAAAATTAAAATAATTCTTTCCTAAAACCGTTGGCACATTTAAAGCAATTGGCTCTAGAATATTATGCCCACCACCGGGTTGATTCAGTGAACCCCCTACATAGCAGGCTTGACTTAAGGCATACCAGAGCCACATTTCACCCATAGAGTCAGCCAAATAGACTTGAGTATCGTGTTGAATTTTTTCGCCCAAACTACGCCGTTGCGTAGTTAAATTTAAAGCGCGACTGGCAGCAAAAACCTCATCAAAACGCTCAGGATGACGCGGTACGACAATACAGGTTAACTGAGGGTCTGCCATTAAAGCCGGTTTAAGCTGTGCCAACAACTCTGCTTCTTCAGGCGCATGCGTGCTGGCAAGGGTCAGCATTTTTCGACCTTGTAATTGCCAGTCCTGCTTTAGTTTTTGAGCCTGCTGTATAAAGTGTGTGGGTGGGCTGATATCAAATTTTACATTACCTAAAACTTGGCTGTTCTGCGCTGCTATACCCAATTCAATATAGCGTTTTTGGGTGGCTTGATCTTGTGCTAATAACGCAGTTAAGCCATTGAGCATCCCTTGAGTTAAACGCTTAACTTTGGCATAACCTTGCGCTGATTTTGCCGATAAACGTGCATTGAGCAAGATGCACGGCACTTTAAACTCTTGCGCAATATCAATCAAATTGGGCCATAGCTCAGTTTCCATGAGTGCCAACATTTTAGGTTGATATTTTTGGTAAAAATCACGTACTAAGTCACGTTGATCTGCGGGTAAGTACACCGCTTGAAATAAGTGTTCAAATTCTGGTTTTACAAATAAAGCTTTGGCACGCTCCTGACCAGTTTTGGTGGTATTCGTCACCAAAACTGCATGACCTTGCTTTAAATAATGTTCGATCATTGGCTGCGCGGCATTGGTCTCACCGACCGAAACCACATGAAACCATAGCGCCTGTTGATTCTTAGGCTTTT
This sequence comes from Acinetobacter sp. CY17, assembly GCF_059515825.1. Classification (NCBI taxonomy): domain Bacteria; kingdom Pseudomonadati; phylum Pseudomonadota; class Gammaproteobacteria; order Moraxellales; family Moraxellaceae; genus Acinetobacter; species Acinetobacter sp. CY17. The sequence continues at coordinate 117,397 of NZ_JCAKMX010000007.1, read as the reverse complement.
GAAAAGGGCCAAAGCGTTCTGTGAGTTCTTGGGCAAGTTGTTCTGGGCTAGTGGCACGTTTTTTAATACGGGCACGATAGATCGGCTTAATCAAAGTGAGCGCTGCGTTATACCAAAACGGAGTAGCCAAGAATTCGCCTCAAATAACAAGAAAGGAAAGCGCAGAATATAGCAGAGAAGCAGCCAGAAGAATAGAAAGCCTAATCTCTCCTAAGCATAAAAGCGCCAAGCGATTGCTTGACGCTTGAGTATCAATTTAAGCTTCAGCGTGTTGTAAGGTTGGATAGTCGATATAACCTTCTGCTACATCTGTACCAATCATTTTATCGAGCTGCACCTCATTTAACTGTGCATCTGCAACCAAACGCTCATACAAATCAGGATTGGCAATGTAAGCTTTACCAAATGCCACTGCATCGGCTTTATTGGAAGCCAGTAAATCAATCGCATCTTGACGGGTTAAGCGCATATTGGCGATATACGGCACACCGTTGGCACGCGATTTCATATAACCCGAGATGCTATCATCTGCCAAATATTCACGGGTAAAGAAAAAGGCAATCTTACGTTGCGCAAGCGCTTCTACTGCATAGCCAAAAGTTTCTTTGGGATCAGCATCGCCCATGTCATTTTCATCACAACGTGGTGCTAAATGTACACCTACACGACCCGCACCCCAAACCTCAATTAAAGCATCGATGACTTCGAGTAAAAAACGCACACGATTTTCAACAGAGCCACCATATTCATCGTCGCGCAAGTTAGTGCTACTTTGTAAGAACTGATCAACCAAATAACCATTGGCCGCATGTAACTCTACCCCATCAAAACCCGCTGCTTTGGCATGGATTGCAGCTTGTTTAAAGTCAGCAATGGTGGTTTTAATTTCAGCAAGCGTGAGTGGACGCGGTGCGACATAATCTTGTTTAGGTCGTAACAGACTTAACTGACCTGCAGGTTTTACATCACTTGCCGACACAGGCAGATTACCATTTTGAAAATGCGGATGTGAAATACGACCAACATGCCAGAGCTGCGCCATAATTAAGCCGCCTTTATCATGTACAGCCTTGGTTACACGCTGCCAGCCCGCAATCTGCTCAGGGGTAAACAAGGCAGGAGTGTTGGCATAACCAATCGCCTGCTGCGAGACAATAATCGCCTCAGAGATAATCAAGCCAGCACTGGCACGCTGCGCATAGTACTCTGCCATCATTGGCGTTGGGATTAAATCATCCGCCACTCGAGTACGTGTTAATGGTGCCATAACCACGCGGTTTTTAAGATGCAATTCACCAAAAGTGATTGCAGAAGAAAGCTCAGCCATGCTGCCCCCATAAAAGATTTTAAAGTTAAAAGTCATCAAGTGTTTAAACAAAGAAATCTGTCTAAATATTAAGATTTAACGCAAATTAATGCTGGATGATATCTGCTCGATGAACAACCGATATCAACTCAAATGGATTAAAATCATCTGCGGGTGTTCGGACATAGCATCTAGCAACAGGCCAACAGTTTAGAGGATAAATCTATGCAACATCATGAAAATTAGGCATAAAAAAAGCGCCAAGCGATTGCTTGACGCTGAAATAAGCAATTTAGGCTTAAATCTGTTCGAGTGTTGGATAGTCGATATAACCTTCTGCTACATCTGTTCCAATCATATTTTCAAGCTTTAATTCATTTAAAGGCGCATCTACTAATAAACGCTCGTATAAATCTGGATTAGCAATATACGCCTTACCAAAAGACACTGCATCGGCTTGACCTGAAGCTAATAGCTCAACGGCATCCTCACGGCTTAAACGCATATTGGCAATATACGGTACGCCATTAGAACGTGCTTTCATGTCTTGTGAAATGCTGTCGTCAGCCAAATATTCTCGAGTAAAGAAGAAGGCAATCTGACGTTTGCCCAATTCTTGCATCACATAGCCAAATGTTTCACGTGGAGTCGCATCACCCATATCATGCTCATCACCACGCGGGGCCAAATGGACACCAACACGTCCCGCACCCCAGACTTCAATTAAGGCATCAACCACTTCGAGTAGGAAACGGGCACGGTTTTCAATCGAACCACCATATTCATCTTCACGTTGGTTGGTACTACTTTGTAAAAACTGGTCAATTAAATAACCATTGGCCGCATGCAATTCAACGCCATCAAAACCTGCATCTTTGGCATAAATTGCCGCTTGTTTATATTGCTCGGTAATCGCATGAATTTCTGCAATTTCCAAAGGACGTGGCAACACATAAGGACGTTTTGGACGCAATAAGCTGACATGCCCTGCTTGTTGTACAGAACTTGCCGAAACTGGGGTTTCACCGCCGAGTAAATCAGGATGTGAAACACGGCCTACATGCCATAACTGCGATACGATTAAACCACCTTTAGCATGCACTGCATCAGTGACTAACTTCCAACCTTCAACCTGTGCTTGGTTAAATAGGCCTGGGGTATTTAAATAGCCGTTGGCTTGTTCTGAAATGACAGTTGCTTCTGCAATAATTAAACCCGCGCTGGCACGCTGTGCATAGTATTCTGCCATCATCGCTGTAGGCACACGCTCAGCTGTCGCACGGCTACGCGTTAAAGGTGCCATTACCACACGGTTTTTAAGTTTTAATTCGCCCAAGCTTAAGGGAGTATTGAGTTCAGCCATAATTACCTCATCACTCGAATTACAGCGAGTGTTGTAAATGATCAATATATTGCTGAATTAAGGCTTCGTTGCGTGAGAAGTAAGACCATTGACCGTGTTTTTGCGCTTGGATGAGTCCTGCTTGCTGTAACACAGACAAATGATTAGACATGGTAGATTGCGACACATTACCTAAACGTTCAATTTGTCCAGCACATACGCCACGTTCAAAGTTGCCGCACTCTTCAGCAGCTAAATACGCTGCAGGATCTTTGAGCCACATCAAAATCTGCCGACGCGTAGGATTCGCTAAGGCTTTAAAGATTAAATCAATATCCATAGACATAGACACTCTTCAAATTGCACAAAGGCCTGATTCAGCATTTAGCTTAATATATCGTATTTTTTAGATATTAATATCTATTTTTTACGATAAACAACCAAAACCCGAATCAAGGCCCTTATTAAAACTTATAAACCTTGCTTTAAGCTGGCTTCAATAAATTTATCTAGATCACCATCAAGTACCGCACCTGTGTTTGAGCTTTCAACACTAGTACGTAGGTCTTTAATACGTGAGTCATCCAACACATAAGAACGGATTTGGCTACCCCAACCAATATCAGATTTAGTATCTTCTAAGGCTTGTGCGGCTTCATTACGTTTCTTCATCTCTAATTCATAGAGTTTGGCACGTAATTGTTTCCATGCATGGTCACGGTTGGCGTGTTGTGAACGTTGGTTCTGACATGCCACTACAATCCCGGTTGGTGCGTGGGTTAAACGTACCGCAGAGTCAGTTTTGTTAATGTGCTGACCACCCGCGCCTGAGGCACGGTAAGTATCGGTACGCACATCTGCTGGGTTAATATCAATTTCGATATTGTCATCCACTTCAGGTGACACAAACACCGCAGAGAATGAGGTATGACGACGGTTACCTGAGTCAAATGGAGATTTACGGACTAAACGATGCACACCAGATTCGGTACGTAACCAACCGTAGGCATACTCACCTTCGACACGAATGGTTGCAGATTTAATCCCTGCAACATCACCGTCTGATTCTTCCATCACTTCAACTTTAAAGCCATGACGTTCGATCCAACGTAAGTACATACGCAGTAACATCGATGCCCAGTCTTGCGCCTCTGTACCACCAGAACCCGCTTGAATTTCCACATAGCATGGATTTCGATCCATTGGATTGCTGAACATACGACGAAATTCAAGTTTAGCCAATTCTGCTTCTGCTGAATCAAGCTCAGCTTGCACATCCGCTAACATTTCTTCTTCTTCAGCTTCAACTGCTAAATCAAGCATCGCTTGGGCATCTTCAAGCTGCGTGGCAAGACCATCTAATACGTTTAATACGTTTTCAAGTTCGCCTTTTTCTTTGGCCATCGCTTGGGCACGGCTTTGATCATTCCAAATCGCAGGATCTTCTAACTCGCGTAGAACCTCTTCTAAACGCTCTTTCTTTAGATCGTAGTCAAAGATACCCCCGTAGTGTTTGACCACGGTCGTTTAAGTCTTTTAGCTGTAATAGATAAGGATTAATTTCCACGTTCGTCTCTCAAACAAATGTAAGCTTTAAATAGCCCAATATTATATCACAGTGCTTATTTAGATTCTGAATGCCAATTTTAAGCCTTTAAAATCACTCACTCTATGCAGTTGAAATTCCAACCCAATAGATGACTATGCATACAAAATAGACTTCATTTTGACTTTTATATGCTAAATTTACATATCTAAATAAAAAGCCTCACAAAAAAACTGTCATTTATAATCAATCACTTATAAAAATTACTTTACATAACATTACCAAAGTCACAAAACGGTAACTTTGCAGTGATTGACCAAAGTTGAAATTACTCTAGACTGAAAGTTGTAACAAGAAATGTATTATTTTAAGACAGTTTATAGGGGGAGGAATTCCATGAAAAAATTAGCAATTGCATCTGCGCTTCTAACGACCGTGGCACTAACAGGTACCGCAGCACATGCATACCAAGCTGAAGTTGGCGGTTCATTCGCCTATACAGATCCAGATCGTGGCAGTTCAGGCGAAGCTTACGGTTTAAATGGTACGTACTACTTTAATCCAGTACAAACTCGTAATGCCCCACTGGCTGAAGCTGCTTATTTAGACCGTGCGAGTAATGTCAATGCAAACGTCGGTTTTGAAGATACTGGCGCAACTGAATATACCAGCTATGGTATTGGTGGTGAGTACTTTGTACCTAACTCTGACTTCTATGTAAGTGCGAATGTCGGTCGTACCGAAGCTGAACTTAAGACCCCAATTGGTACATTTGACAATGAAACCACAACTTATGGTGCAGAAGTCGGTTATTTCTTTGCCCCAGGCTTATTGGTTGCCGCAGGTCTTAAAGGCTACGACAATGACAATAACGATGGTACAGACCCAACTTTACGCGCTAAATATGTAACGACTTTAAGTAATGGTAAAGACATTAACGTAGAAGCAGGTGCTGCATTTGGTGATCTAGATGAATACAACATTGCTGGTGATTACTACATCGATAAAACCTTAAGTATTGGTGCAGATTACTACGACAATGATCTAGAAGAGAAAAGCGAGTTTGGTATCAATGCACGTAAATTCTTCAATCCACAACTAAGTGTTGAAGGTCGTATTGGCTTTGGTGAACATTTCACCAATGATTACAACAAATTTGGTATTGCAGCGAAATATCGTTTCTAAGCACTAAGCCAAATACTGAAAATAAAAACCGCGCGACTGCGCGGTTTTTTTTATTGGCTTAAATAATTAACTTTAAGTTGTAGACTGACATTACCATTAAATTCATTGCGGTCTAGTTCATAAACTAAATCAACATAATCTAGCATTGGATTAAAATCATATTTACTGGCTGCATTAAAAGCGATAGCCTCCACGACTTGAGCATTATCTAAGGCTAAACGCAATTTCAGGTGCACATCTTTAAGCCAGCGAAAATCCACAATTTTAAAACGTCCCTCAAATACAGGACTTGGGAATTTTTGGCCCCAAGGACTTAAATCTTTAAGCAGTGCAACCATATTTAGATTTAATTCATCGGCAGCCAATTCACCATCCGTCCATAAAACTGCCTGGAATAAATCTGGATCCATTGTGGCAATCAATTGCTCAAATTTAGTTTTAAACTCAGCAAAATGTTGTTTTTTAATGGTTAGACCTGCGGCGGCGGCATGTCCGCCAAAATGACTCACTAAATGTGGATATTGCTCGGCCAGCATTTCAATCGCATCACGAATATGAATGCCATCAATAGAACGTGCTGAACCTTTAATATGAATGCCATCTTCATCACGCGCGAAAACAATACTTGGGCGATGGAATTGTTCTTTTAAGCGCCCTGCCACAATTCCAATAACGCCTTGATGCCAATGTGGTTCAAATAATACTAATGCATGTGGTAAGTTATTCTGATCAAGTTGAATTTTCTCTAACTCATTTAAAGCATCTTGTTTAATTTGGCCTTCGACTTGGCGACGTTCGGCATTGAGTTGGGTCAATTGTTCAGCAATTGGGTAAGCGTGTTCTAAACTTTCAGCCAATAGACATTCAATGCCAATATCCATGGTTTCCATGCGTCCTGCAGCGTTGATGCGTGGCCCAAGCACAAAACCTAAATCAGAGGCTGTAAGGCTTGCTGTATCGCGCTTTGCAATATCGAGTAAGGCAAGTATACCGGGGCGACATTGCTGCTGACGAATGCGCTGCAAACCTGCATCAATTAAAATTCGGTTGTTGTAATCAAGACTGGCCACATCGGCATAGGTACCTAGAGCCACTAAATCTAGATATTGCACCATATTGACATGGCTTTTACCGTGTTTTTTGCGTTGACTCGATACATTGGCCAGCACATAAAATGCCACCCCAACGCCAGCCAAGGCTTTACTTGGAAACGGACAACCGAGTTGATTGGGATTGACCACCGCTTCAGCTTTGGGTGTAGGCTTGGTGGTCAAGTGATGATCAGTGATAATCACTTGCATACCATGGTCTTGCGCTTGTTGAACCCCTTCATGGCTCGAAATACCGTTATCTACCGTAATCAGTAAATCAGGGGTAAATTGTGCAAAAGCTAAATCTGCAATCGCTGGAGTTAGACCGTAACCATATTTAAAACGATCTGGTACCAGATAATCGACATCTGCACCCATAGCGCGTAGAGCGAGCAGCATTAAGCTGGTACTGGTTGCGCCATCAGCATCATAATCACCAACAATCACGATTTTTTTGTCCTGATCAATGGCTTGATCAATGAGTTCAATCGCTTGAGGCAAGCCCAGCATATTAGGTGCGAGTAGATGCTTAAGTTTGAGTTCTAATTCTTGTATCGATTGCACGCCACGACGCGCGAGGATGTTGGCGAGCAAAGGTGACACGCCCTGAAAATTTTCAGGGCGTGTGATAAAGGGACGTTGTTGAACAATGATCTTGGTCATTTAAGGCATCAGACGTTGTAGCTTCCAGTGAGCTTCAATTCTTTCATAAATGAGCCGATCATGTAAGCGATTTGGTCGGCCTTGCCAAAACTCGTAATGCTCTGGCACAAGGCGGTAGCCGCCCCAAAACTCTGGCTTAGCTAAGTCATCTTGACTGGCTACTTGATCCTGTAAAGCTTGGAAACGACTTTGCAATTCTTCACGACTAGCAATCACACCACTTTGCGGGGTACTAATATGCGCTGCAATTTGGCTCTCACGTGGGCGCTTATGATAGTAGTCGGTCGACTCTTGCTCAGAAATTTTATCGACACGGCCAAAGATCCGCACTTGGCGTTCAAGCTCTGGCCAATAAAATAAAATTTCTGCATACGGATTAGCGGCTAAATCTAGGCCTTTTTGACTGTCATAATTGGTATAAAAATCATAACCCGTTGCTTGAGCACCACGTAACAAGACCGTACGCACATGTGGACGACCTTTGCCATCTGCAGTAGCAATCGACATGGCATAGGGTTCATGTAAACGCGCCTCTAAGGCGTGGTTAAACCAATTTAAAAACTGTTCATGCGGATCAGCATTGACTTGATCTTCATGTAACTCACCTTTTTGATACGTTAAACGCAGTTCGCTTAAATCTTTAACAACATCTGTCATGCTTGCTCCTTAAACGGCGTTGGCACGTACCGCATCAGCCAAGTGATGAGCTAACGCAGTCACTTCTGCTAAGTCATTACCTTCGACCATCACGCGAATCACAGGCTCAGTGCCTGATTTACGAATGAGTAAACGACCACGACCTTTGAGCTGTGCTTCAGCTTTTTCAAATTCAGTCACCAATGCAGGTACTGCGTATGGATCAAACATAGCCTCTAAACGCACATTGACCAAGACATTTGGTAGTAATTTAAAATCTGCAACCAATTCAGCTAAGCTTTGATTACGCTCAACCATCACGGTTAACACTTGCAATGCCGCAATAATGGCATCACCTGTGGTGCTCTTATCTAAAGTTAAGATATGACCCGATGGCTCACCACCGGTTACCCAACCGTTTTGCTCTAAACCTTGTAGAACATAACGATCACCCACTTTGGCACGGAAAAACGGCACATCCGCTTGTTGTAGCGCTAATTCAAGCGCCATATTGCTCATCAATGTCCCCACAATCCCTGCAGGTTTTTGTGCAGCTTTCGTAGCTAAAATATACAGAATATGATCGCCTGTGATTTCTTGACCATGTTGATCAATCATAATCACTCGGTCTGCATCACCATCAAAAGCAATCCCTAAATCGGCTTGATGCTCAAGCACAGCTTGTTTCAGGTTTTCCGGGTGGGTTGAGCCACAACCTTCATTAATATTTAAACCATCTGGCTCATTAAAGATGGCAATGACTTTGGCACCCAATTCACGGAAAACTGCAGGACCAACGCTGTAGGCTGAACCATTAGCACAATCCACCACAATTTTTAAATCATTAAGATCTAAATGGTATGGGAAGGTTGATTTACAGAATTCGATATAACGACCATTGGCATCATTTACACGAACGCTTTTACCCAAGTTCGCTGTGTCTTCAATGACTAAGTCATTTTCAAGTTCTTGGTTGATTTCATCTTGTAAGCTATCCGGAAGTTTTTTACCTTCAGCAGAGAAGAATTTAATGCCGTTATCAAAGTATGGGTTATGGGATGCTGAAATCACAATCCCAAGGCTAGCATGCAAAGCACGGGTTAAATGGGCAATTGCAGGGGTTGGTAGTGGCCCTAATAAATGCACATACACCCCTGCTGCATTTAAACCTGCTTGTAAAGCAGATTCTAAAATGTAGCCAGATAAACGTGTATCTTTCCCCATCACCACAATTGGCTTTTTCTTTTTGCTATTGCGTTTTAATACCTTACCCGCGGCGAACCCTAATTTTAATGCGAACTCTGGTGTGATTGGCAACACACCAAACTTGCCACGAATACCGTCGGTACCAAAATAACTCATACTTTGCTCACTGTATTTTTATTGCTGCCTTGTAAACAGCGCATTGTTTTAAACCGCAAATACTTTATCACCAAACCACAAAAAAGCCGTCATTTTATGACGGCTTTTTTGAGTAACTCTTAAGAATTAACCAACGCGATAGTTTGGTGCTTCTTTGGTAATCGTTACATCATGTACGTGTGATTCAGACATACCTGCTGCAGTAATTTTCACGAATTTCGCGTTTTGACGAAGATCGTTAATTGTTGCAGAACCGGTATAACCCATAGATGAACGTAAACCACCCATCATTTGATGCACGATGTTACCCATTGGGCCTTTGTATGGTACGCGACCTTCAATCCCTTCTGGTACTAGTTTTTCCGCGCCCGCTTTTGCGTCTTGGAAATAACGGTCCGCAGAACCTGTAGAACCAGCCATCGCACCTAATGAACCCATACCGCGGTATGCTTTGTAGTAACGACCTTGGAAGAATTCAACTTCGCCTGGTGCTTCTTCAGTACCTGCCATAAGTGAACCCACCATAATGGTGCTTGCACCTGCGCCAATGGCTTTAGCCATGTCACCAGAGAAACGAATACCACCATCTGCGATTAATGGAATTTGCTCTTTTAGTGCATTGGCAACAGCATCAATGGCCGAGATTTGTGGCATACCAATACCCGCAACAATACGCGTAGTACAAATAGAACCAGGACCAATACCTACTTTCACCGCATCTGCACCAGCATCAAGGAGTGCAAGCGCTGCATCACCAGTGGCAATGTTACCGCCAATCACTTGAACTTGTGGATAGTTGGCTTTAACCCAACGTACACGTTCAATGACACCTGCTGAGTGACCATGTGCTGTATCTACAACAATCGCATCTACACCAGCTTCAACCAGTGCTTCTACACGGCTTGGAGTTTCTGCACCTGTACCAACCGCTGCACCCACACGCAGACGACCTAAGTCATCTTTACAGCTATTTGGATACAATTCCGCTTTGCGGAAGTCAGTCACGGTAATTAAACCTTTCAGTTCGTTGTTTTCACCAACAACGATGACTTTTTCAATACGGTGCTGTTGCAATAACGCTTGGATGTTTTCTTTTGATTCACCCTCACGTACTGTCACAAGACGATCTTGACCAGTCATGATGTTACTCACTGGTTGCTCAAGATTGGTCTCAAAACGTGTATCACGACCGGTTACAATACCCACCACTTTGCCATCTTTGACAACAGGTACACCACTGATATTGTTGGCTTGAGTCAATGCCATCAATTCACGTACAGTTGTTTCAGGGCTGACCGTAATAGGGTCTTTCACCATACCCGCTTCAAATTTTTTCACACGGCGTACTTCTGCAGCTTGTGCAGCAATATCCATGTTTTTATGCAAAATACCGATACCGCCATTTTGCGCCATTGCAATCGCCATACGAGATTCAGTAACAGTATCCATCGCTGCTGAAACAAGTGGGATATTTAATTCAATGCCGCGAGTTAAACGTGTCTTTAAAGAGACATCTTTTGGGAGGACAGTAGAGTAGGCAGGGAGTAATAGGACATCATCGAAGGTTAACGCGTCTTGAACGATGGTCAACATAACAGTCTCACTGGTAATTTCCGTGCGCCATTATAAACAAAATTTTAAGTTTTATTCATTTAAATTTAAGCAAACACCACAAAAATAAAGCTATCTTGCTGAATATTTTATAAGTTTAGTTAAAACCAAGATCTTATTTATAATAAATTTTTTTTAATTTTTATAAAAAATTCATCTTTTTCTTATAGATTTGGGCAAAGCGAACTTTGCCCAAGATTTAACTGACGCGATCAAAGTCCTCGTCATTGTCGGCAGTGACAGGTTCAATTTGCACCAAAGGAATCATGTTGTAGCGAGCACGGGCTTTATTGCATTGAGTGTCACCGGCTTGCACTTCTTTACAACTCGTACTCCGTGCTGCGTAGACTGAACAACTGACATTTACCCCCACTTCACCTTCTAAGGCAATGCAACGTGGATTGGCCTGATTGGTACCTGTCATACAACTATAAACCGCAGTGACAGGCTCAGTATAATGTTCCGGCAGATGTAAACCCTCTGCCCAGTAAAAGGATACCCGAAAGTGGGCACAGCACGCGCCACAGGTTAAACACGAATCTTGAGTCACCAACTGCGATAACATTTTTTAGCTCTTTTCATCAGCATTTTTTGGAGCGAAAATTCTAAAAAAACTGTTTTTTTCACGCAAGATTCTTGTGACTAATGGCGAATATTAATGTGGGTAACTAAAAATGCTTTCATCCATTAAATCAGTACCGCACTGCAAGGTTTCAATCCAATCTAAGAATTGTTTAATTTTGGCTTTGCCCACAAATGGTAAGCCATGTTGCGGCACAATCATGTCTACATCCATGGTGCGTACCATATTAACCCACAGCCGAATCACTTTATTATTACACATATAACGCTGATGAAAGCCTTTCATCTTACGCGTATGTAACTCAAAGTCATCGACGATTTGATTGGCATCTTCCACAATAGAAGCGCCCATATCACCTGAAAATAAGATTTTGGCAATCGGGTCATAAAATTGAAAATTACCTACCGAATGTAAGAAGTGTGCTGGCACGGCCACAATTGAAGATTGACCTAAAGGAATCACTTGACCTGGGTCTGGCAACTCAATCAGACGATCAAGCCAACTGCCCTTCATACGTTCACTGGTAAATGATGAATTCAGATGCGGTAGAAAACGCGCCCATAGTTTGGACGCGACAATTTTGGCATCGGTATATACTAACCAGCGTGGCATAGAAGTAATAATATCTGGGTCTTGGTGTGAAGCCATGACATAATCTAAATGACTCAGCTTGGTATATTTACTCAGTTCCATGGTGAGTGGTACATAAGTGAGATCACCACCCGGATCAAGTACTGCAGCACGTCCATGGTCGATAATTAAAAATTGATTGGCTTGAATCCCCTCGCCCTTTACCAAACTGGTAAAGCTGATGCATTTATGTGTACCGTTATCAAATAACACTTGTGATGTGGTGCGGTCTAACGCCATACCATGCCCCTTAGCCAATATTTTTTTCAATAAAGTGTTCAATTCCTTACAAAATATATGGTTTTATTGCAACTTACAACAATTACACCTATAAAGTGACTTATCACACAATTTAATGGACATAAAAAAACCCAATCACGGATTGGGCCTTTTTAACTTAAATTTTAAAAAAAGTAATGCTGCGCTAAGGTCCATACCCCAATGCTTAAGAAAATAATTGCGCTAATTTTATGAATGAGTGCGATGGGCAACTTATCCGCCAGTTTATTACCAACAAATACCGCTGGGGCATTGGCAATCATCATTCCTAGGGTGGTTCCGGCAGTGACCCAAATTAAGCTATCAAAACGTGCTGCTAAAGCCACTGTTGCAATTTGGGTTTTATCACCAATTTCAGCCAAGAAAAATAAGATGAATGTTGCACCAAAAACACCATAGCGTTGCCACTTGTTAATGCTTTCACTTTCATCGTCTAATTCATCTGGCACTAGCATCCATAATGCCATAGCAATAAAACCAATCGACACAATCCAAAGTAGAATTTCAGGTCCAATAACAGTTGTCACCCATTGCCCTAAAGCTGCGGATAGACCGTGATTAATGATGGTAGCCAGTAAGATGGCAATTAAAATAGGTACAGGTTTTTGATAACGCGCGGCCAGTAATAAAGCTAAGAGTTGGGTCTTATCGCCCATTTCAGCCAAGGCAACAATGGCAGTTGAGAGTAGGAACTCATGCATGATGTGTTTCTCTGGCTAGCATATATATACCAATGACTTATCCCTCCTGCTAGCCAAAATCTGCAGAGTGATAAATCAAAGGTCTTGCCAACAAAACAAAGCTCATTTGAGCTCATTTGGTTCTTTGCTATGATGACCATGCTCAATTTAGAGCAAATATGTTGACCATCACCTTTTTACCTTGCGTAAAAAGCGGCTACTCCCCAATGAAGTAAGCTCATTATAGTCAACTCAAAATTTATTTACAAACCAAAATAAAAACCCTGCCGTAGCAGGGTCTTTAATCACCTTAATTCATCTGATTAGATGAGCAAGGTACGAATGTCTTTTAGCAGTTTAGTCAGCTTATTGGTAAAGCGCGCTGCGTCTGCACCATTAATCACACGGTGATCGTATGACAATGAAAGCGGAAGCATTAGGCGTGGATCAAAGCCTTCACCATTCCAAACAGGCTGCATGGTGGCAGGTGAGATCCCTAAGATTGCTACTTGTGGCCAGTTGACCAGTGGCGTAAACGCTGTACCACCAATCGCACCAAGGCTAGAAATGGTGAAGTTCGCACCTTGTAGGTCTTTAGGTGACAATTTCTTATCACGTGCTTTTTGACCTAACTCACCGAGTTCAACTGCAATTTGCTTAATTGATTTTTGGTCTGGGTTACGCAGTACAGGTACGGTTAAGCCATCTGGAGTTGCGACCGCGATCCCCATATGGATTTCGTTACGTAACAATACCGATTTACCATCATCCGCCAAGTGACCAGCAAACTCACGCTCTTCTTTAAGAAGGTGTGCCACTGCTTTGATAATGAATGCCATAATGGTCAGGCTGATACCTTCTTTCTTAAAGTTGCCTTTAAGATCATTACGCCATGCTTCAAGCTCAGTGATGTCAGCTAAATCAAACTGTGTGACTTGTGGAATATAGTTGTTTAAAGACAACTGCGGAATTGACACTTGCTGTAAACGTGTTAATGCTTTTTCTTCCACACCACCAAAGGCATCAAAACTTGGAAGTTTTGGTAAACCTGCAGCAACCGCAGCCGCTACTGGAGCAGCAACAGGTGCTGGCGCAGTTAAGCGTGTTTTCACGTAAGCAAATAAGTCTTCTTTCATTAAACGTGCATGAGGACCAGATGCTTTGACTTCTGCCAAGACCACACCTAATTCACGTGCAAGCTTACGAACCGCAGGACCTGCATAGACTTTCGCGTTTGCCGCATTTTGCTCTTTGGTCAGTTTATCTGCCGAAGGTGCTGCCGCTTGTACAGGTGCAGCTGCTGCTTTCGGCACTTCAGCTTTTGCTGGTGCTTGTACAGGCGCAGCAGCAACTGGTGCCGCTTGACCTTCAGCTTCGATTGTAACTAAAGCCACGCCCTCAGAGACGTTTTGACCCAGTTCAACATGAATCGCGGTAATTACACCCGCTGTGGTGCTTGGCACTTCAACTGTTGCTTTGTCAGATTCAACCACAATGATGCTTTGGTCTTTTTCAACTTTGTCGCCTACAGCCACTAAAATTTCAGCTACAGCCGCCTTATCTACACCTAAATCAGGTACAGCAATTTCAATTTTGCCAGCTGGTGCAGCGGTAACAGGTGCTGCTTCGGCTTTTGCTGTCTCTACAGCAGGTTTAGTTGCCACAGGTGCTTGTTCTGCTGCCGCAGGTGCTGCTGCGCCTGCAGTTTTTACTTTCAGAATCACAACGCCTTCTTTGACATTGTCACCCACTGCAATTTCAATTGCTTCAACTGTACCCGATACCGTACTTGGCACTTCTACAGTGGCTTTATCTGATTCAACCACAACAATGCTTTGATCGACATCAATTTCATCGCCTACGGCAACCAAAATTTCACCCACAAGGGCTTTTTCTACGCCAATGTCAGGTACTTGCACATCAACCACTTGTGATGCTGCTGCCGCTACAGGCGCAGCTTGTTCTGCAACAGGAGCTGCCGCTTGAGCTTCTGCCTTTGGCGCTTCAGCTTTTGGTGCTTCAGCAGCAGGTGCAGGCGCTGCCTGACCTTCTGCTTCAAGTTCAACCAAAACCGCACCTTCAGCAACTTCATCACCAAGGCTGACTAAAATGCTTTTTACCATACCCGCCGAAGTGCTTGGCACTTCGACAGAGGCTTTATCAGATTCAAGCAATACAATGCTGTCATCTACAGCAATGGTATCGCCCACTTTCACTAAAATTTCAGCGACTGTTGCTTTGTCTACACCAATATCGGGAGTCGTAATTTGCATGCTTATTTCTCCTCTTTGTAGTCTGCAACAGCGTGTACTGATGGTGTTGCTTGTGGTGCCCAAGCCACTGGACGGTCTGTATCTAATTCAAAGCTAGAGATGGCATCTTTGACTAAACGTGCATCTACTTCGCCTTCATCAGCAAGTTTTTTAAGCGTTGCTACAACGATGTGTGCTGCATCTACACCAAAGTAGCTACGTAATTTGGCACGTGTATCTGAACGACCATAACCATCAGTACCAAGCGCTACAAATGGACGGTTGTCTGGAAGATAGGCACGAATTTGTTCGCTGTATGCACGCATATGGTCGGTTGCTGAAACCACGATCCCTTTAGTGCCACGTAATTGCTGAGATACCCAAGCTTCTTTCACTTCTTCTGCAAGTGGGTGTAGGCGGTTGTATTCTTCACACGCCATACCATCACGCGCAAGTTCGTTGAAGCTGGTTACGCTAAATACGTTGGAATGGATTTGGTATTCATCACGTAGGATTTGCGCCGCTTTAATCACTTCACGCAGAATCACCCCTGAACCCATCAGCTGAACAGTGGCTTTTTCATCTTCTTCAAGTAAATACATACCACGTTTGATGCCTTCTTCAACACCTTGTGGCATTGCAGGATGCTCGTAGTTTTCGTTCATGACTGTTAAGTAGTAGAACACGCGCTCTTGGTTCACATACATACGTTTTAAACCGTCATGCACAATTACAGCAAGCTCATAGCCGAAACATGGATCATAAGAGATACAGTTTGGAATGGTGTTGGCTAAGATGTGTGAGTGACCGTCTTGATGCTGTAAACCTTCACCGTTGAGGGTTGTACGACCTGCAGTTGCACCCAATAAGAAGCCTTGTGCTTGTGCGTCGCCTGCTGCCCATGCAAT
Source organism: Acinetobacter sp. CY17 (assembly GCF_059515825.1). Classification (NCBI taxonomy): domain Bacteria; kingdom Pseudomonadati; phylum Pseudomonadota; class Gammaproteobacteria; order Moraxellales; family Moraxellaceae; genus Acinetobacter; species Acinetobacter sp. CY17. The sequence continues at coordinate 101,323 of NZ_JCAKMX010000007.1, read as the reverse complement.
GTCACCAATACGTTGGAAACCAAACATCGAGTAGTACATGTACATTGGAATCATTGGCAAGTTATTGGTTGAATAACTGGTCGCCAACGCAGCCCACGCGCTCATCGCACCTGCTTCGTTAATTCCTTCTTGTAGCATGTGACCGTCTTTGGCTTCACGGTAATGCATCAATTGTTCTTGGTCTTCTGGGGTGTACTTTTGACCGTGCGCGGCATAAATACCCAACTGACGGAACATCCCCTCTAAACCAAATGTACGTGCTTCATCTGGAACAATTGGCACAACACGGTCTTTGATGGCTTTTTCTTTCAATAAAGAAGAAATTAAACGCACCATCACCATCGTTGTAGATTGTTGCTTACCGTTAGAACCTGCAAGTACCGCATCAAATACAGATAATTCTGGAATCGCAAGTAATTCGCTTTCTTTACGACGTGCAGGTAAGTAACCACCTAACGCTTCACGACGTGCCTTCATATATTTAATTTCAGGCGAGTTTTCGCTTGGACGGTAGAACGGAACTTCTTCTAATTGCTCATCGGTAAATGGCAAGTTAAAACGGTTACGTACATATTTAAGCGATTCAAGCTGCATTTTCTTGATTTGATGCGTTTTGTTCACCGCTTCGATTTCTTCAGATAAACCATAACCTTTCACAGTTTTTGCTAAGATGACTGTTGGTTGACCTGTCGATTTCATCGCTTCTGCATAGGCAGCATAAACCTTGTACGGGTCATGACCACCACGGTTTAAGTTATCGATGTCTTCGTCGCTTAAGTTTTTAACTAACTCTTCAGCTTCTGGATATTTACCAAAGAAGTGCGCACGAGTATAAGCACCACCTTTTACTTGGTAACGTTGGTAGTCGCCATCTACAGCTTCTTCCATAATCGCTTTTAAAGCGCCAGATTTATCTTTATCAAGTAGCGGATCCCAATGACGACCCCATACCACTTTAATCACACGCCAGCCTGCACCACGGAATAGAGATTCTAATTCTTGAATAATTTTGCCGTTACCACGTACCGGACCATCGAGACGCTGTAAGTTACAGTTGACCACCCACACAAGGTTATCTAGCTTTTCACGACCAGCAAGGGCAATCGCACCTGTACTTTCTGGTTCGTCCATCTCGCCATCACCAAGATAAGCCCAAACTTTACGGTCTTCTTCTTTGATTAAGCCACGGTTCATTAAGTATTTTTGAATGTGTGCTTGGTAAATCGACATGATTGGACCAAGACCCATCGATACTGTTGGGAACTGCCAGTAATCTGGCATTAAGTATGGGTGTGGATATGACGGTAAGCCAACACCGTCTACTTCACGACGGAAGTTGTTTAAGTGATCTTCAGTTAAACGACCTTCTAAGAACGAACGTGCATAAATACCTGGGGCACAGTGACCTTGGTAGTAAATCATGTCGCCGCCAAAGTTATCGCTATTGGCACGGAAGAAGTGGTTAAAACCAACATCATATAAAGTTGCAGAAGACGCGAAGCTGGCTAAGTGACCACCTAGGTCATCACCTGTTTTATTGGCACGCAGTACCATCGCCAAAGCATTCCAACGGATTAAAGCACGAATACGGCGCTCCATGTCTGGATCACCCGGCAACGCTGGCTGTTCTGCTACAGAAATCGTATTTAAGTAAGGTGTATTTAAGCGCTGAATGGGAACATGCTTTGCAATCGCGCGTTGATACAATTTTTCTAATAAAAAGGCTGCACGTTCTGTGCCCATGTGTTCAACCACAGAGTCGAACGCTTCTTGCCATTCTTGGGTTTCTTGCGCGTCAGTATCACCATAAAACGCCATAATCTACCATTCCATATACCTATATTAGGATGTATATGTATCATACTTTAGACGTATTAAGTTATCGTTGCAGCTGAATATAGTTACAGAGGTGTATTTCATAGCTAAATACTGGCCGCTTTATAGCACCTTAAAACAACAAAAAACCGCCCAAATAGGCGGTTTATCATACAACAAAGCTACTTTTTTAAATAATAGCCCTGTTTAAAATAAAGTCAGTCGTTTAAAGCATCTCTGATCGTACTAAATCGTTTGCTGACAATTCATACATTAAATGTATAAATCTACCCCAAATTAGCGCAACATGGCCAAATAAGGTGATGGGTTCTTACGCTGACCGTTTTTAACCACTTCATAGTGTAAATGTGGTCCAGTACAACGACCTGTACAGCCTACATTAGCAATATGCTGACCTGCTTTCACACGCTCACCGACACGGGCAATTAAACGTGAAGCATGTGCATAACGGGTGACATAGCCATTACCGTGGTTAATTTCAACGTATTGACCATAACCTGTACCCCAACCTGATTTAGTGACTACACCAGGACCTGTAGCATAAATTGGTGTACCTGTAGGTGCAGCGAGATCTAAACCTGAATGGTTTTCAGCACGCCCCCCCATAGTACGACCACCGTAATTTGAGCTTACGCGTCCATTGGGTAAGGGATGGGCTAATAACCAAGAATATGGGCTACTTGATACAGAAGATGCTGAATAATCAGTTGACTTAGTGCTTGGATATTTTTTCTCAAGCGACTCGTTATTTAATACAGTGGTTTTTTCTGCACCACGAATTGTAACGTTGATTTCAGTCGGTTTAAGTGCTGCAACTTCTGTTGCTGTTTTAAACTCTGAATAAGACCCTTGTGCTAAAGTTTTGGTGAGTTGTTCAAGACGGTCTGGATTAGAATCCGCTTTTAAATCTAAAACTTGTGCCTGATTGGCTTTTAGATCAACTAACTCAGCTAAAGCTACGGTTGAAGCTGAAGCTGCTAAAGTACACGCTACAAAAATACGTCGCAAATGCATAAAAAAACCTCTTTAAACTGTTTTTAGCAAAGTTCCCTTGTCTGAATCTCGTCCTTGATATCTACCAAAAGAAGCGCATAAGATTAGGACATAAACATGAAGGAATGATGTATGTCTGAACCTGTAAACGTTTTTGGGCAAACAAGTAAACATCTAAAAACAGGAAACTTAACGTTTCTCTCAACGCAAGTTGCTGCATGGCAGAAACTTAGCAAACTTATCCAACCGCTCCTGCCCCAACCGGAGCAATGGCAAGTTGTGTGTTATCAAAATGGCGTTTTGACAATTACCGGTGAAAATCAGGCCATGATTAGCCAACTCGGTTATCTTCAAAAGCAATACATACAACAATTGTCACAAATTAGTGGTCTAGAAAATTTACAGAAAATCCAAGTGCGCCTGAGAATCAAAGCTCAAACACCTGTAAAAAATGAAAATTGTTCTAGGCAATTACAAGCTGAAACACAAGATTTGTTACGTGATGCCGCTTGCTTTGTGAACGACCCTAAGCTTAGCCAAGCGATGCTACGTTTGGCAAGCAAAAAAAAGTAATTCTCATTTCTCTGTATTAGAAATGATGAATTAAATTCGTGACTTAAATCACAAATGCAGGTGTTACATTATAACATTTACACGAAAAGACAATAACTTATGCAATTGTTACATAACTAATCGGACATTTTGCAACGTCATCAAATGTTACAATTTCATAGCTACTTGGATCACTTTGCACATTGCGTAGCAGTTGATTGTTGAGCGCATGACCTGATTTGTAACCATCGAATTTTGCAATAATTTGATGACCCATGAGGTATAAGTCACCCACTGCATCTAAGATTTTATGTCTTACAAATTCGTCTGAAAAACGTAAACCTTCTTCATTGACCACGCCAGTGTCATCCACGCCAATGGCGTTTTCAAGACTCGCACCGAGCGCTAAATTATTGGCTTTAAGATAGTCCAAATCTTTCATAAAGCCAAAAGTTCGCGCTTCACTCACTTCATAGACAAATGTTTCTGTGGAAAAGTCGATGGTGGCTGACTGATATTCTTTTTGAAAGGCTGGATGATCAAAGTCGATAGTGAAATTGAGTTGAAAACCATCATGCGGGGTAAAAATGGCTTTTTTGTCTTGAATCAGCGCTTCGACAGGTTTTAAAATTTTAATAAATTTTTTCGGCGCGTCTTGCTCAAGCAAACCACCTTGCATTAATAGGTAAATAAATGGACCCGCACTGCCATCCATAATCGGTAACTCTGAAGCAGAGACTTCGACAATAAGATTATCAATACCTAATCCCGCAATAGCACTCATCACATGTTCAATGGTGCCGACTTTGGCATTTTCTTGGACCAAGTTGGAGCACATAAACGCTTCTTGAATCAACATTGCATCGGCTGGAATGTCGACCACTGGATCAAGATCAATACGACGAAACACAATCCCTCCATCCGCATGGTGGGGTACAAAGTTCATAAATACTTTTTGACCACTGTGCAGACCAATCCCGCTCGCTTTCACGACACGTTTTAGGGTTCGTTGTTTCAACATATCAGTTCAATCATTTCGCTTAAACCGCTATACGTTAGCATATTTCGCCATTGTACCAAAACAAAAAGGTAGCCCTTGAGCTACCTTTTACGTTGTAACAATGTAAACATATTTTGTTACATATTACTTACGCTGTTGATTTTTAAGATAATCTTGAATACTCATTGGCGTTGGACGACCACTTGCTGTAGGCGCAACTGGTGTACTCGCTGCATCCGTATTCTGACGTTGAATAGCAGGAACATCATCATCATCAACTGCCGTTTGCTGTGCAGCAGATGCATTAGGTACCTGTGCATTAGCAGCTGGACGTTTGACTACATCAGCAGAATCCGCAGAGTTACGTGTTAAACCTGTTGCAATAACGGTGACGCTAATTTCATCACGCGCATCTGGATCAAATACTGTACCGTAGAATACTTGACCTTCGTCTAGATCAACAATTTGGTTAACAACATCGGTAATTTCTTCGATTTCACCGAAAGTCACATCGTCACCACCGGTCACGTTAATTAAGATACCTTTGGCATTCATAATGGTCACGTTATCAAGCAGTGGACTACGAATCGCTTGCTCTGCTGCTTGACGCGCACGATTTTCACCACGACCAAGACCCGCACCCATCATCGCGTAACCGCGTGTACTCATAGCAGTTTTTAGATCGGCGAAGTCAAGGTTGATATGACCTGGACGTACCACAAGATCAAAGATACTGCGTACCGCATTTAACAATACATCATCGGCTTTCTTGTAAGCATCTTTCATTGAGATGTCACGGAAAACTTTAAGTAAGCGTTGGTTTGGAATAATTATTAACGAATCAACATGTTGCTCTAAAGCTTCAATGCCTTTTTCTGCAGACAGTAGACGACGTTTACCTTCAAAGTTAAACGGTGTCGTTACAACGCCAACGGTTAAGATGCCCATTTCTTTAGCAATTTCAGCAACCACTGGTGCAGCACCTGTACCTGTACCACCACCCATACCAGCAGTAACAAACACCATATCGGTGCCTTCTAAATGCTGACGAATGATTTCACGGCTTTCTTCAGCCGCTGCTTGACCCACTTGTGGATTAGCACCAGCGCCAAGTCCACGTGTACTTTGCTCGCCCAATTGGATTTTAAACTGCGCATTCATACGGTCTAAAGCTTGACGGTCTGTATTTGCACAGACAAATTTTACGCCTTGAATGTCAGATTCCAACATGTGTTGCACAGCGTTACCACCAGCACCACCTACACCAAACACAGTAAAACGGGCTTGACCGTTGCTATCGGTTTGATCATCTTCAAAAAATTCAAATGAGGCCATGACCTTGAGATTTCCTAATTCATAATTGGCAGCCACTTAAGCCCGTACACTGCCTTATATTTAATAAACAAAAATTGCTTTAAAGCATGCTGTTCAAGTTCGGGCTTGTCAAGTCTAAGCTTGACTTCTACCCTTATTGTTAACGCTTTTACCGCAGATTCACCATTAAAAGAATGATTTCAACTTATCGTTCAAACCAGACCAAGCGCGGCCAGCACGCTTCCAAATAGAAACCTCGTGGGTTTCTTCTTCCTCAGCAATCGCCTCTGGCAATTCACTTTGGCTAAACATCAGTAGACCAGCTGCTGTTGCGTACTGTGAACGATGTAAGGCTGCTTGATGTTCTTCATCGCTATATACTGCAGTTGGCGGATTGGCTAAATGTGCAGACACCCCCAACATGCGACGTACAAAGGTCACCATACCTTCAATTTGGCAAGCATCACCTGCTAACACCACACCATGATACAAACCTTGTAAAGCACCTGTCTCTTCAAGTTGTTGGCGAATTTGCCCAAAAATCTCTTCATAACGTGCAATAATGATATCAGTCAATTCAATACGACTAATGGTTTGTGGACCATCAATCCCTTGAATTTGAATCATATGATCGGGTTTGACCACTTTTTGGTCCACACAGCCATAACGCAATTTAATACGCTCAGCTTCTTCAGTGGTGGTCTGTAACACGGCTGCGATATCACGCGTTACATGTTCACCACCACGTTGTAGGGTATGGGTCAGTGCTAAACGACCTTCAATATACATAGCAATATTGGTGGTCCCTGCGCCAATATCAATTAAGCATACCCCATACTCTTTTTCATCTTTTAACAGGCAAGCTTCTGATGTGGCAAGGGTCGAAATCACCATTTTTTCGACGCCAATATTGGCGCCTTTCATGGCTCGATCCAAATTTTGCATGGTGCTGATTGGCAACTGCATGAGCTGATAATGCCCAGTCATATTGGTAGCCGACATACGAATTGGATTGTGTACCCACTCACCTGACTCATCCAGGTCAAATCCTAAAGGTACGGCACTGACCAAGTAATGATCAGGCGTCACTTGACTGGCTTTGGCAAGTTCGAGTGCCCGTACCACTTCGCTAGTGGTAATGGTTTTATCAGCACTGGTAATTGCAGTTGAACCAAAGGCGTAGCAACTTTTTAGCTCTGCACTTGGAATAGATACCCAAGCCGAATGCACACGACATTCAGCCATATCTTCTGCTTCTTGCACAGCATTTTTGATTGCAGTGATAACTTTATCGAGACTAACAATTTTCCCTTTATTCATGCCTCGGTTACGAGCTGTTGCCATACCAATGACTTGGATTTTATCTGGCGCGTGTACCTTACCAATCAAAACCGAAACTTTGTGCGTCCCAATGTCAATCGCAACAACCGAGGGAACAGCTTCACTCATTATTCACTACTACCATTATGTTGGTTTAATTTCTGGCCTTAAGCCTCTATTTATAAAGCCAAATTATGGCTTTGCCTGTATTTCTGTTGCAATGCTTGTGTCATTTTTGCTTACAACAAAGTGACCATTAGCAATTGCAGGTGCAGCTGAATGTATCCATTGAATGGCTAACCCATTGCGGTAGCGTAAATCAATTGATGACATTTTATTCCACACCGGTTTAAAGTCAGTTTGTGCTAAGTGACTTAAGCGTTGCAGCTTACTCATGGTTTGATCTTGATCTACGATAACACGCAGACCCGAATCAAACTGCATAAACCAGGTCATTCGGTCAGTTAAATATAATTCTTTGAGACGCAAATTCACTGGTAAAAATAGTTGGTTGATTTCATTGTAACGGCGCATCATCATTTCAGATTGATGTACAGGGCCATGCAATAGTGGTAAATGCTGATAATTTTTGGCATCCACTTCGCTAAACACCACGCCATTGTCACTTAACAGACGTCCTGTACCCCAACGTGCAATTGGATGACGCGGCATAACACGTACACGAATCGCATTGGGCCATGCACGTGAAACCACCACGCGATCCACCCAAGAAAGTTCAAGTGTACGATCGCGTATAACTTCTAAATCTGAAGTGAAGTAATTTTCTTTAATCACAGGTGCTACATGCTGCACGACTTTAGCGCTTTCGGTACTAGAACGTGTCCCGACTACGTCAAGTTCAGCAACATGTGCATCTGTCATGAGTTTATACAGTGCATAAATTCCTACTGCCAATACAGCACAGGCAATTACCAAAAGCAGCCATCCACCCGCATTAGCCAGTTTTTCTTGCTTGGTCGGTGGTTTTTCATGAATCGAGGTAATCGCTTTGCGTTTACGCCGCATTGTAGCAGGAAGTTGTACCATGACTTAGTAAGCCGCATCCGTTAAGGTTTGCTCTAAGATGGCAACACATAACTGCTCAAAGCTATAGCCAACTGCTGCTGCAGCTTTGGGCACTAAAGAATGACTGGTCATTCCCGGCACAGTATTGACTTCTAGTAACCAAAAATTACCTTGCTCATCCTGCATGGCATCAATACGTCCCCACCCACTCGCACCTACTGCTTGAAAAGCACGTAAGCAAAGCGCTTGTAAGCGTTTTTCTTCATCTTCAGTTAAACCGCATGGAATACCGTATTGCACATCATTACGATTATACTTGGCTTCAAAGTCATAGAATGCGACGTCAGCCGGCGGCTGTAAACGAATCACAGGCAGTGCCTGACCATTTAAAATCACAATGGTAAATTCACGACCGCTAATCCATTTTTCTGCCATAACCACTGCATCATGTTCGGTTGCTTTGGCAATAGCTTCAGCAAAGTCTTCAATCTTTTCGACTTTACTCATGCCAATGCTTGAGCCTTCATGCACAGGTTTGATAATAAACGGCAGACCAATGGATGCAACAATTTCTTCTAAATCAGAATCTTTTGTTACGATTCGATAGGGTGCAGTTGGCAACTCAGAACCTTGCCATACTTGCTTGGTTTTGACCTTATCCATACCAATCGCTGAACCCTGTACACCGGTACCGGTATACGGGATATTTAACCATTCTAATGTGCCTTGAATTTGACCATCTTCACCACCACGACCATGCAACACAATAAAGGCACGGTCGTAGCCAACTAGCTCAGTGACACTACGTTCTTGCGGATCAAAAGCTTCGGCATTTACCCCTGAACGTACTAATGCTTCAAGTACTGCTGTCCCGCTATCGAGAGACACCTGACGCTCTGCTGACTTACCACCTAATAACACGGCAACTTTGCCGAATTTTGAAACATCTGACACGCTAATATCCTTAAAAGTTGTTATGATTTTCAATCAAATTCACAATCACATGCTTATTTTAAATATAAATGATTTTGTGCTAATTCAACTGAGATTCCACCCACATTACCTGCGCCTTGCGTTAATAACAAGTCATTCGCTTGTAACACTTTTTGCATAGCATTTTGCAGATTGCCTTCTACTGGATCGATCAAAATCGGTTCGACGTCACCACGTAAACGGATACTGCGTGCAAGCGCACGACTATCTGCACCGACAATTGGTTTTTCACCTGCAGGATACACTTCTAATAACAATAATTGATCGACTTGTGACAATACATCTACGAAGTCATCAAAGCAGTCACGGGTACGGCTAAAACGGTGTGGTTGGAACATCATCACTAAACGACGATCAGGATGGCTCTGACGCGCAGCCTTAATGGTGGCTTCCACTTCTTTTGGATGGTGGCCGTAGTCATCCACTAATTTTACGTCACCACCTTCCACTTCAAATTGACCTTGAATTTGGAAACGACGACCAACACCACTAAAGCTCTCTAAAGCACGGCAAATTGCACCGTCGGATACACCTTCATCGGTTGCAATACCAATTGCAGCCAATGCATTTAAAATGTTGTGCGCGCCCGGCATATTAATGGTCACGCGTAGTGGCTCACGGTCTTTACGCAACACGGTAAAGTGTGATTGCATACCATCTTGTGCCACATCTACTGCACGAATGTCGTTATCTTCATTAAAACCATAGGTTAACAATGGACGACCAATACGCGGCATAATTTCGCGGATATTGGCATCGTCACCACACACCACAGCTAAACCATAGAATGGAAGTTTTTGTAAGAACTGAACAAAAGTATCTTTGAGCACATCAAAGCTACCGCCATAGGTATCCATATGGTCAGCATCAATGTTGGTCACAATGGTTGCCATCGGCTGTAAATGCAAGAAGGATGCATCTGATTCGTCTGCTTCAGCCACGATATAACGGCTTGCACCTAGTGCTGCATTGACACCGGTGCGATTGAGCAAACCACCAATGACATAAGTTGGATCAAGATTTTCTTCTGCCAACATACAAGTTACAAGACTTGTGGTTGTCGTTTTACCATGCGTACCTGCAACCGCAATACCGTGACGGTAACGCATCAATTCGCCTAACATTTCGGCACGGCGCACCACAGGAATACGGTTTTCTAAAGCTGCTTTTACTTCTGGGTTTTCAGGGTCAATCGCGGTAGACACCACCAACACATCAGCATTGACAATATTTTCAGCCGCGTGACCTAAATACACCTGAATGCCATTTTCTTCAAGCTGAGCCGTGGTTTTAGAGGCTTTAATATCTGAGCCTGAAACTTGATAACCTTGGTTTTTAAGTACTTCGGCAATACCACACATTCCGGCCCCACCAATACCCACAAAGTGAATGTGTTTGATACGGCGCATTTCTGGCACTTTAATTAACTTTTTCGCTTGTTCAGCAGGTGTAGATGGAGACATAAATTACTCGGATTACAATTCTTGAATTAAACGAACCACATGTTGGGTTGCATCAGGTTGGGCATGTTGACGGGCTTTCACTGCCATTTTCGACAGGGTTTGGCGATTCATCAACGGTGCTAAGAGTTCTGTTAAACTTTCAGAGGTCATCGTGCCTTGTGGACAAATTTTAGCTGCACCGGCATTGGCCAAAAATTTAGCATTTGCAGTTTGGTGATCATCCACCGCACTTGGGAGTGGCACAAAAATCGCAGCCACACCTGCTGTGGCAATTTCGGTAACTGTTAAAGCACCCGCGCGGCAAATAATTAAATCGGCATCGCTATAGGCTTTGGCCATATCTTCAATAAAGGCTTGTACCTCTACTTTGACATGACTTGGTGCATTGGCATAACGTGCAGCAGTGCTGTCTTGGTTTTTTTGACCACATTGATGATAAATATCTAAAGGCACACCCAGTTGCATTAATGCCGCTGGCACACGTTCATTTAAGGCTTGCGCACCGAGCGAACCACCTACAATTAACACACGTAGTGCTAAACCTGCTTTTTCACGCTGCTCATAACGCCAAGCTGGACTTAAAATCTCGGTAATTTCTTTACGTACCGGATTACCTGTTGCTACAACTTTAGTGCTTTTAGCAAAGGTATTTGGAAATGCTTCGCAGACGGTTTTTGCTACACGCGATAATTGGGTATTGGTAAAGCCTGCTACCGCATTTTGCTCATGAATAATCACAGGAATACCTAAAGCACGTGCAGCTAAGCCACCGGGGCCTGCCACATAACCACCAAAGCCTGCTACAGCGTCTACATTCAGCTGCTTCATATATTTCATGGCGCTTAACGTGGCTTTTAAAATTTTAAATGGTGCCAGTAGCTTACGCACTACCCCATTACCACGTACACCTTGGATATCAATTTGATAAATTGGAATATTTTGGTTTTGTAATAAGCGATTTTCCATACCTGATGGCGTTGCCAACCAAGATACTTCAACCCCTTGTTGTTTTAATTCTTTAGCCACGGCTAAGGCGGGGAACACATGTCCACCTGTACCTGCGGCCATCATCATGACATGTTTAGGTTGTTGTTTCTGCACTTGGCTCACGGTCTATTTCTTCAATTCAGATATGGCTAATGAAAGATCTTAATAAGCGGACAATTGTAATCACAAAAATGCAGGCTTGAAAGTTTATTTACTTTTTTTCACTCGGCATTTTATTGGTTTTTTTCCTTAGATTGATAACTTTAAACTAGTTTTATTATTAACAGCAAATAAGTTCATAAATTATATACATATTATACCAACTTGCTTTGCTGTAACTTAGATTTTTATTTTATCGTGTTTTTTAAATTTGTGAAACACATCACAATAATAAGCAAAAAAAAGAGCCAGCAAATGGCTCTTTTTTGAATTTATGGTCAATTCTTTAAGCTTTTAGACCTTGCTCTAATACATCAAAAAGATCGTCAGCAATTGAAGTTGCAAATTGCGCGTCAATCTCACGAATACAGGTTGGGCTGGTGACATTAATTTCTGTCACATAGTTTCCAATCACATCTAAACCGACAAAGACTAAACCTTTTTCTTTTAAGAAAGGTCCAACTTTTGCAGCAATCGCTTTGTCATTTTCAGTCAATGGGCGCGCTTCACCACGACCACCCGCAGCTAAATTACCGCGTGTTTCACCATTTTGTGGAATACGTGCTAAGCAATAAGGTACAGCTTCACCATTAATCATCAGGATACGCTTATCACCATCGACAATTTCTGGAATATAACGCTGTGCCATAATAGGCTGCTGCCCCATTTGAGTGAGCATTTCTAGTGTAGAACCAATATTGGCACCATCGGCAGTTAAACGGAAAATGCCCATACCCCCCATACCATCAAGTGGTTTTACAATCACGTCTTGATGTTGAACAATAAATTCACGAATCAGAGCATCTTGTGAAGTCACTAAAGTCGGAACTTGTAATTCTGGAAACTGTGTGGCAAATAATTTTTCGTTACAGTCACGTAGGCTTTGTGGTTTGTTAATAATCCATGCGCCTTCGCGTTCTGCTTGTTCTAAAATATAAGTGCTATAAACAAAGTTCATATCAAACGGTGGATCTTTACGCATAAGTACAACGTCGTACGCTGCGATAGATTCTTTTTGTTTTTCGCCCAGTTCATAGTAATGATTGTAGTCTTCAAACACTTTTAAAGGTGCAATTAAACCAAAAGCTTTACCTTGATCAATATATAAATCTTGTTGTAATGCATAACCTAATTCGTGTCCACGACGCGATGCAGCCCAAAGCATTGCCATAGTTGAATCTTTTTTTAGGTTTACATTTTCGATGGGATCCATCACCACAAGTACGCGCATATTATTGTGCTCAATTACGATTTAAATTGGCAAAAGTATAGCGGAGATTACAGCATGTGCATGGCTATTTTATGCTGTGGTTAGGCTTTTTGCTGCAAAGGATTTTTAGACTAATGTTACAAGCGATTGTAGATTTTTATTTAGATGCTGAGGGTCATTGGGTGGCAAAGCTTGCCTGTGGGCATTCTCAACATGTAAGGCATAATCCACCGTGGCAAAATCGTCCTTGGGTGATGACTGAACAAGGACGGAAAGAAAAGTTGGGGGTGATATTGGAATGCAAGTTGTGTGATGAAACAGCTCTTTAAATTAATTCAATCTTCTACAGATGCCTTAATATTTTTTGTTTGATGAAGCTTTTTCTGTCTATCGAGCTCCCGTACTTTTGCTCTAAGTTCGTCCTCATTCCAATCACGATGTGCTTTCTCATATTCATTTTTAAACTGGCGCTGCTCCACATTGAGATCTCTTAAATTCTTATTTATTTTTTTAAATTCTTCTAATTGGTTTTCATGTACACTTTTCATACTTATACGTTCAATATCTTTATATTCTGAAAAGTCTAAAATATATTCTCGCTCAAAATTACTTGCATTTTTATCTTGATATGTAACTTTCACCCTGAAAATTAAATTAAAAAACATATCTATACTTTGCTGTTCTTGTCCTGTAACCCTATCCACACTAAACAAATTACTAAATTTCATCTCAGATGGAGATAAATGTTTTAGTCCTTTTACCATAAAGGTAGGACCACTAATCCTTGCCAGTATTTTATTAGATAGTTCGCTATATTTATCTTTATTATCATTTTCTATATCTAACTTGATATTAAATGCATGTCCTAAACCCTCATTAGTAATTTTTAATCGAAACCAATTAATAGACTCATTCATATGATCAATTTTCACAGTAATAAAAGGCTCTATATGCACTCTAGTAATTTTTTGATTTTCTTTTAATGCTTGTTTTGCTGTAAATGCTGCCCAAAAAGCTACCCCTAATGTAAAAGCATAGACGATCACAGAGAACCAATCAGTCAACGTAGTTTGGTGAGAAATATGTAATTTTAAAAAGTCTAAAATTGGCTGTTCCATAATTTTTATTAAGAATAAATAAAGCCCTATCATGGATAGAGCTTTATTAAAAATCAATATCTTGTATTAAAAATTAGATACCATATTTGACACGGTACGCTTCCATTTTAGCCAAAGCTTCTTTATTGCCTTTAGCAGCTAAATAATCCATTAAATCTTTCATGGTAATTAAAGCATGTACTGGAATTTCTAATTCTTTTTGGACTTCTTGAATCGCAGACAATTCACCTTGACCTTTTTCTTGACGGTCAAGCGCAACTAAAACACCCGCAATTTGTGCACCAGCATTCTTTAAAATGGTTACCACTTCACGAATTGCAGTACCTGCCGTGATTACATCATCAATGATCCAAACCTTTTTGCCTTCAACTGAAGCACCTACCAACACACCACCTTCACCGTGATCTTTGGCTTCTTTACGGTTAAAGCCCCAAGGCACGCTTACGCCATGGTTTTGTGACAATGCCACAGCAGTCGCTGCAACAAATGGAATACCTTTATAGGCAGGGCCAAAAATCACTTCTACGTTATCGCATTCAGTCAATTTTGCCGCATAGCCAGATGCTAAACCTGTTAATGCTTCGCCATCATTGAGTAAACCTGCATTAAAAAAATAAGGGCTCACACGACCCGATTTTAAAGTAAACTCACCAAATTTAAGCACACCACGTGATAATGCGAGTTCGATAAAAGCTTGTGGGTTAAATGCCGCTTGCGTTGTCATGAGGTGCTCCATTTTTTAAGTTTGAGGTTAAACCTAAGCATGATACCAAAGAGTAGCTATCCAAGTGATCAAAAAATTTTACGTGTCGTATCAATCAACGTAAATGGATTACGTTCAGCGGAAAAAAAAGGGATTTTTGACTGGATGGCAACTTCAGATGCCGATGTCATCTGCATGCAAGAGTCACGTATTACCCATGAACAATGGACGGACAAATTTAAACCTGAAGGTTGGTACACGCATCTGTTCCCTGCTGAACGTCCAGGCTATGCAGGCACTGCTATTTATAGCCGTTTGCCCTTTGTGTCCGTGACTGATGGTTTGGGGTTTGAACTCGCTGATTCACAAGGTCGCTTTATATCAGCAGAGTTTGATTTAGGTTTAGATAAAACCGCCCATATTTGCTCATTGTATTTACCATCAGGCTCATCAGGTGAAGAAGCACAAGCGCGTAAAGATCACTTTTTAGATGAATATAAGAAAATTTTAAAACAATGGCGTGATGAAGACAAATCAGTCATTGTGTGTGGTGACTACAATATTGTGCATAAACGCATTGATATTAAAAACTGGTCGGGCAATCAAAAAGCCTCAGGCTGTCTGCCACACGAACGTGCATGGCTTGATCATATCTATGATGATTTAGGCTATGTGGATACTTTCCGTGAAGTGATTAAAGAAGCTGAGGTCTATTCTTGGTGGTCCAACCGTGGTCAAGCCCGTGCCAAAAATGTGGGTTGGCGGATTGACTACCAAGCCTGTTCACCCGATTGGAAAGCGCGTACTGTCAATGCATGGGTGTATAAAGAAACATGGTTTAGTGACCATGCCCCAGTGATTATTGACTACAAATTGTAAAACTCAGTAAACACTTGTTTACTTAAACAGCGTCTATCTCCTACACACACTGTCGTCTTTGTAGCTTTTTTCATAAGCTTATTCAGGGCATTATGTTGCCACAGCACAGGGAAGCGGTCAGGATGACCACATATGGATTGGATGCTGTAGGATGAAAATAAATAAGTACTTACAAAGCGCTTGTTTTCAAGGATTAGACAACGGACGTTGCAATGAGACCCGCATAATCAGGATGATTAGATGCGGGTTTTCAACATCTTGAGCCTATCTTTTTGATCTATACTTAATTATTTTTACTATAAAACTAGGTTAAGACCTGAATATGACAGCCACGTGACCATAGGATTAAACTTTAGCGTCGAATGGTTTAAGCTAAAGAAAAATCAGCTTAGAGATCTTTGATGTTAAAAATTTATGGTATTAAAAACTGTAGTTCAATGAAAAAAGCCTTTGACCTACTTAATGAGTTAGGGTTGGATTATGAGTTTTATGACTACAAAAAACAAGCACCAGAAGCAGCCACCGTCCAAGCTTGGCTAGCAGCTAAAGGTCAAGAAGTGATCTTAAACAAAAAAGGAACAACTTGGCGTAATCTTTCTGAACAAGAACAACAAGATGCACTCAGTTCACCACAAAATTTAATTACCGCTTTAATCACACACAGTAGCTTGATTAAGCGTCCAGTGTTAGCGACCCAACAGGGCTATATTGTCGGTTTTGATGAAGCAGCTTACCGAGCATTGGCTGCTAATTCATGATAAAAAGCCTGCAACATGCAGGCTTTTTAAACTCAATTTTAGTTGGCACGTTGCCAAGTTTGGGTACGTCCCAATACAGATACACCAATAAAGCCATGCATATCTAGGCTATCGCCTTTTAACTGACTTTTTAGCTTATACGTTTTGCCTGAGTTTGGATCTACAATAGACCCTCCCTCGTATTTGTTGTTACCCACATTTTTTAGACCATGCACAATTGTTAAACCTTTTAAGGATTTATTTTTGTAAGGTCCTTCGCATTTACTACACGCGTTTTCTTCACCCGGCGTTAAAACCTGCTGAATAGAAGCGGATAAAGTGCCATTTTTTTGTTGGGTAAATTTAACCAAAGCTTTGGCTTGCTTGGTTTTATCGTCTACAGTCTTCCATACTGTACCATTTAAAGGATCCGCTGCACTCGCAAGACTGACAAAGCCGAATAATCCTAATGCGACAAATAATTTTTTCATTGTTATAAATTTCCTTGGGTCGAAACGACATGCTTAGTATTCAAAATTGGCAACAAATTTGCAATTTTTGAATGTGACTATTTAGTGTAAGCTTGTAAAATTGGTTGTGAAAAATACAACTATAAGTATATTAAAAATAAATAGGACTATGATGAAAATTGATCCACTTTTTAAGCAGCTAGCCACTGAAAAACTGCTGAAAACCGCGATTCGTGCACCAAGCCGCCTGAATTTGCCGCCTAATACTCTACGTTTTGCTTTAGAGCAAATGAGTCGTGTTTTTCCCCAAAGTCATCAAGTCAGTATTCGTGAGCTAAACTTAACCGGTTTAAAAGTAGAAGAAATCAAAGCCCAAGATGAAGCCACGCAATTAATTTTTTACATTCATGGAGGTGCGTTCTTTGTCGGTTCATTAACCACTCACCGTGCTTATCTGACCCAACTGGCCGCCCGCACCCAAATGCAAGTCTTGCATGTACAATATCCTCTAGCACCGGAGTATCAATTTCCAGATGCCATTGAAGCCTTATTGCGTTTGTATAAAGATTTATTAGCTCAAGGTGTTCAAGCAAAAGATATTATTTTAGCCGGCGATTGTTCAGGTGCTAATTTGGCCTTAGCCCTTGCACTGCGTATCCGTGAAGAAAAATTACAACAAGTTAGTGGCTTAATGTTGGCTTCACCATTTGTAGACTTAACCTTAACCAGTGAATCGATTCGTTACAACGCTAAACTGGATGCTATGCTCAGCCCTAAAGCGTTAAAAACTGGCATTGAATATTATGTACCGCGTGGTTATGAACTTGGCGACGAAAAAATTTCACCATTATTTGCAGATTTAACAGACTTACCACCGCTATTTATTCAGGTGGGTTCTAAAGCCCTGTTACTAGATGACGCCAAACGTTTGCACCAACGTGCTGAAGCAGCTGGGGTTAAAACCAGTTTAAAAATCTATACTGGGATGTGGCACAACTTCCAACTGTTTCATGCTTGGTTTGAGGAAGGTCAGCAAGCCTTAGCAGATCTGGCTGAGTTTGCACATAGTGTCGATCTTGATTAAAAAAAAGGTCAGTATGAGCTGACCTTTTTATGATTAGATTTGGGTAATTTTTGCTAATGCTACATTAATGGCTTGAGTTTTAATGTCTTCGCCCATGTTCACGCCTTCAGCGCGAATGACGTTAACATCAGTCACTCCAGTGAAGTTAAATACTGCTTTTAATAAACCCTCTTGGAAGTCGACTGGGCTGTTATCGCCATAGACACCACCACGGCTACTTAAGATGTATGCAGTTTTATTGCCTGCTAAACCGACAGGACCATTTTCTGTATATTTAAAGGTACGACCTGCCACGCTAATACGGTCAATCCATGCTTTTAAGTTTGATGATAAGCCAAAGTTATACATCGAAGCACCCACGACTACGATATCGGCTGCTAAATATTGATTTAACAACTTCTCGCCTAAAGCACTTTGCTCATCATCCTGGCCCATTAAAATCGCGCCAGTTAAATGCGGAATATTGACTGTATTTAAATCTAGATATTCAATGTCTAAATCAACATGTTTGCTTTTAAGCTGCTCAATCACTGCTTGACTTAACTGACGTGAAACAGATGCTGCGCCTAAAATACTTGAATCAATATGTAAAACTTTCATAACTAGCCTAAATTTATGTTTATATGATGAGGCCATTATAACGTCCTATAAATATGATTTAATCACCACATATAGCACACTATGTTTTAAATTTAGAACAAAGGCTTGGGGTACTGATTTGTATAAAATCATGTGTTTTAAGCAATACAGAGAAAAGGACATAAAAAAAGCAGTCCTGATCTAAAGAACAAGACTGCTGTTGTATCTGTCACACATGGTTAAAAAGCGTAAGTAAAACCTAAAGCCGCTTGATAATGGTCATGCTGACCATTTAAAGCTAACCCAACACTTGCGTCTAATTGCAAGCGTGAATTCACTTGATACAGCAGGCCAGAGCCTAAACCATATTCGTAATCCTGCCCTTCTGCTTTGGAGTAAACCAATTCAGAATAGCCACCAAGTTTAGGGCTAAAGTTATATTCTAGCGTAGGTACAGCAGTCACACGCCAGCGGCCATCTTGCACTGCATAAAACATGCTCATTGCCGTGGTCACATCTTGATTATAGGCAAACGAAACCGTCGACCCAATGCTATACACGTCATCTTGTAGACTAAACTGGTCATCACCTGTGGCAAGCACAGCTTGAGCGAGTAAAGCCATGGATAACTGCTCATCATCTAAATTGATGGCTTTTTTTAGACCAATACTGACATCACCCAAACCATCATCTTCAACTGACTGACCTGCAACTTTGGTTTTTGACCATGCAGGTCCTTGCCAACCCAACTGTAACTCAAGATCATCACTTAACCCTGTACGGAGTAAAGTATCTGCGTAGATTTGAGTATGTTTAACTGTTTGACCTGCATCATTTTGATATTCAAGATAATGAGCATTGGCCAAGCTTTGTTCCCATGCCAACTGTCCCACTGGTACAGTAGACGTGCTAAAACCAGTACCTGGACGATCAAAACTATAGTCAGCAGCAAAACTCAAAGAAGTTAAGCCAAGCGTTGCCAGTGCAACAAAGGTTTGTTGTGTTGTCATATATTTTCCAAAGTTAAGCGAGCTCTTTTGACATTTTTGCGCCATGGGCACGTAGTAACTCTAATACTTGTTGTTCTTCAGGTAGCGCTTGTGACCAATCAATCTCATCAAAATCACAATCGAAGAACAAATGGCTAATTGAAGAGAGAATGGTTAAATCATCTTCATCCTTGGTATTTGGATTGACTTTTTCTGCCAATAAACGTTCAACCGCAGGTACACATGCTGCACTTGCTACATCCCAAAGTGGACCATAGATTTCTTCTGAATCCCATAAATGTAAATTGACTTTCGCTTTAATCAAAGCGTCTAAAATTTGCATATACGGCTTTAAGTAAGCAGCTTTTTGCTCATCTGATAATGGTTGGCCTGCTTCGTGTGCTTCGCAGACTTGTTCCCACCAAGCAAATAAAGTGTCTGACCAAAGTGAAATTAAAGGACCGGTTTCACTATCAATAATAAAGTTTGGATCGACCCCTTGAGCCAACAGACTTTCAACTTCAGCAACATCTAAAGCGGAGATGGCAGCAGCTAGGGCTTGTTGTTGTGTGCTTAACATAAAACTTTCTCTCTTTTATCTAAGGACTATTATGCCCAATCTACTTAGATTTGCGATGACAAATTTAACAGCCAATAAAAAAGCCCCCAAAGGGGCTTATTAAAATACGAACTTTAGTCGTCTTCATCATCTAGTAAATCAGCTTTACCTGCATCTGGATCAACATAACTAGGTTGCTGCGCACGCGGCTTATCTTTTTTCTCAATCACGTGTTCTAGACTACGTTTTAAACGGTCAATCGCACCGGTAATTGCGGTATCGACATTTGGACCACGGTGATTGACCACCACAGGTTTCAGTCCTGCAGGGCGCGCCTCAATCATACATTTAATGTCATCATCGCCGCCTTTGTCCCCATTTTCATCACTCAAATGCACGGAGAAGTGCGTAATACGCTCACTATGGCGTTGGAATTCTTCTGTTAGTTCTGCACGTACATAACCAATTAAACGATCACTATTTTGAATATTTTTATCTGTACGGATTTCAATGTTCATAATCTCATCCTCTTTTCGTATCTTTATCTGAATCTTTTTTGTGCAAAACTTGACTATCTTGGCACGCTTGTCGCTTAGCTGTTGCTATAGCACTACATCTGTATTGTTTTGGAAGACAACCTCCCCTTATTGATGCACTATTTTGAGTCTTAAGAAGCGTCCTTCTATTCTTTGAATATCGGGCTTCTATTTAAAATATGCAAGAGGTATTTGAAAAAAATTATCAAAAGGATACCAAACGTGACAACTTCTTACTTAACTGGTCAAGAACTTATTGATTCTATTCAAAATTCAGAATATTCACGTGATCTCGTTGGCTATCAAGGCACACCGCCACATGCCCATTGGCCGAATCAAGCACGTATTGCAGTACAATTTGTTTTAAATTATGAGGAGGGCGGTGAGAATCATATTGAACATGGTGATGCAGGCTCAGAACAGTTTTTATCGGAAATTGTGGGTGCTGCTAGCTTTGATGCTAAACATATGTCGATGGATTCGATGTACGAATATGGTTCACGCGTAGGTTTTTGGCGTATTCACCAAGAGTTTCAAAAACGTGGCTTAACAATGACGATTTTTGGGGTGGGCATGGCTTTGGCGCGTCATCCAGCCATTGTGGAGGCTATTAAGAGCGCCAATTACGATGTGGTTTCACATGGTCAGCGTTGGTTGCATTACCAACATATTGATCTTGAGACTGAACGCCAGCATATGCATCAAGCCATTACAGTGCTTGAAGCCCTATTTGGGCAAGCACCGATTGGTTGGTATACCGGACGTGATAGCCCCAATACTCGTCAATTATTGGCAGAGTTTCCGCAAATTGAATATGACTGTGACTATTATGGTGATGATTTGCCATTTTGGACTACACTCACTAACGCAGAGCAAACAACTCGTCCACATCTTATTATTCCTTATACCTTAGACACCAATGACATGAAATTTAGCTCAGCAGGTGGGTTTAATACGGGCGATGATTTTTATCAATATTTAAAAGACGCTTTTGATGTGTTGTATGCCGAGGGTGAAACTGCACCAAAAATGTTATCTATTGGCATGCATTGCCGCCTTTTAGGGCGTCCTGGTCGCTTTAAAGCCCTACAACGTTTCTTAGATTATGTACAAAGTCATGAAAAGGTCTGGATTTGTCGTCGTGGCGATATTGCCCGACATTGGCAACAGCACCATCCCGCCCCATAAACTTTAAAGCGCGCTAAAAAGGCGCGTTTTTCATGCCCAATTTTGGCATTGTTATTGCTAATTAGGCGTATACATGACAAATATTCAAAAGATTATGCAATTGAGCCAGTTTAACCAGCAACCCATCCAAGAGGTATTGCAACACTGTGTCAAGATTCCACGCTGGGCCAGTGACATCAGCGCCCAACGCCCCTTTGCCTCACGCCAAGCCGTCCTTGATTTTGCCGAAGATGCGGCACAAACCTGGACTTGGGATGAAATCTTACAGGCTTTAAATACTCACCCAAGGATTGGAGAAAAAAAAGCCCAAGCCGATTTAAGCGCCAAAGAACAACAATTTTCTGCGCGTGAACAAGCCAGCGCACAAGCCGATCAAGCAACGTTAGATTTAATTTTGCAAGGCAATCTCGACTATGAGGCGCGCTTTGGTTATATCTTTTTAATTAAAGCAGCAGGTTTAAGCAGTACAGAAATTTTAACAGCCTTACAACAACGTTTACAGCACGACCCTCTTATAGAACAACAGATTGTAAAACAACAACTGATTGGTATTGCCCTTTTACGTTTAGAACAGGAATTAGATCATGATTAGTACTCATATTTTAGATACCCATTTAGGTCGACCAGCAGCCAATGTTGTGGTGCAATTGTTAGATGAAAGTGGTTCTATTTTAGCGACAGCCACAACCAACACAGATGGACGTATTACTGCCGATGCTTTTGGTTTAAGCGAAATTCAAGCGGGCAATTACAGTTTAGATTTTGCAGTTGCTGATTATTTTAAGTCTTTATATATCAGTACTTTTTTTCCTAAAGCTGTGATTCATTTTACTGTTGAAGATGCCAACCAGCATTATCATATTCCTCTTTTAATTAGTGCTTTTTCTTATTCAACTTATCGTGGGAGCTAAAAAAGTAACGGTTAAATTATCCGTTTGTCTTTTTTAGCTTTATTTTTATTTGATTCACTGTATTCTAACTACGCTTTTTATGGGCTCTGAGATTTTTTCATGAAACTTACACAACTTGCTGCACTGTGTGCACTCTCTTCCGCTGCTGTGTTGGCTCAAGCTAAACCAGTTTGGCAAGACTTTAGCCTTACTGCGCTTTACGGCGAAAACTACGAAGTAGGTACAGATCAACGCACTACGCTTACTGGTGAATATGCGGCTAAATACAAATACTCTGATGTGTTTTTCTTTGTCGATCATCAATGGGATGACGAAAATGAGCAAAGCACCTACTTTGAGCTTGCACCACGTTTAAGCCTAGGTGATGTTTCAGGTAAAGACTTAAGCTTTGGCCCAGTTAAAGATGTATTGGTCGCAACCACTTGGGAACATAATGCTGACTACGATAACAATCGTGGTTTTAACAACTTCCTTTATGGTGTTGGTTTTGCCTTAGATGTTCCGTATACCAACTATGCCAATATCAACTTTTATAAAGCAGATAACGACAGCAAATCTAATAAAGATGATGATTATCAAATGACCATCACTTATGCTGTACCGTTTAAATTGGGTAATGAAGATTTCTTAGTGGACGCATTCCTTGATTGGTCAACTGCTGAAGATACTCATGCTAGCGAATTAAACTGGACTAGCCAATATAAATGGAATGTAGGTAAACACATTTCACCAAGCACTAAGCTATATGTGGGTGTAGAGCACTCTGTTTGGAATAACAAATACGGTATTAAAGGTGTAGATCAAAATGATGTCAGCGCTTTAGTAAAATACCACTTCTAAGCACATCATTTGATGTTAAAAAGGCAAGACTTCGGTCTTGCTTTTTTTTATAGATTTTTCTTAGATACAATGAATTTTTGAGTACATTTTTATGATGTCTTTTAGTTTACGTGCTGCCACCAAAGATGATCTTACTGCGATTTTGGCAATCTACAATCACGAAATTGAACACAATACAGCAAACTGGAATACCCAGACTTTTGACCTCGACTATATGCAAAATTTCTTTGCCGACTTACAACAACATGGCTTTCCATTGGTTGTGGCGGTGGAAGATGCCACACAACACATTGCGGCTTATGCCGATTATTCATTTTTTAGTCAAAATAGCGGTTATATCTATACGGTTGAACACTCGGTCTTTGTTAAACCTGAATATCAAGGTCATGGTTTAGGCAAACGTTTAATGCACGCCTTAATTGAACATGCACATACTCAAAAACTACATATGATGGTGGCTGCCATTGATGCAGAGAATGTTGGTTCTATTCATCTGCATCAAAAGCTTGGCTTTGTACAAACTGGTTATTTACCACAAATGGGGTTTAAATTTGGGACTTGGCGTGATTTGGTGTATATGCAACTGAATTTAAAAATAGCTCGCGGCGAATAGCTGTTCACCTTGCAGCGCGACAATCACCAAGTTGTGATCTGCTGCATGGTAATAAAAACTTTGTAGCTGATTAAAGCTCACCCGCAAAGCTCCTAATAACTCATCTGAGGAGAGTTGGGACGCAATATTCGCTGTTTGAATCTGCTGAACGTGTTTGGCTTGAATAAACTCCGTGACCTCTAAATCATTCAATGCTGCATATACGTCTGAGACTCTAACCACAGTATTATAATGCACACGTGCTCCTGGGATAGGATGTATGCTAAGTGGGTGAATAGGGTGCAAAGCCTCCTTTAAAATTGCATCACTCTGTAGTAAATAATCTAAGGCTTGCCAATCTGTCAGTTGCAAACGGTATTGGATCGCGGGGCACGTCACAATATCTTCTGTGCTCTGTGCATTTAAAATCAGCTGCTCAAGGCTGTTGGCGTCTAGTGCTAAAAGTAGTATTTGCATCGTTGTTGTTCCTTATTGTGGATGCGCTCTTGGCTAGCTTAACGCCTTTTTGTGGTGCATTGGGCTGTGAATATGTAAAAAAAAGGGCTGAATGCCCTTTCGCTGTAATCTGTTATTTTTATTTTTTCTATTTATTATTCAATGACTAACTTAGTCCAATGGATTATCAACAATGTTGCTAATAATACCTTGCATGATATGCGGCCCCTGCTCCTTACGTAAATCGGCATACCAATCTTCTGTGACTTTTTGATCTTTCATGTGTGTCACATCACAACGTTTACGCGCACGTAATACCAACTCGTTAGCACGCGCATTCCGTTTGTTTTGATAACGCTTGAGCGCGTCTTCAATGCCTAAAGTATTAATTTGCAAAGCGCGTGCCAAGTAAATCGCATCTTCCATAGCTTGACACCCCCCTTGGCCAATATCTGGTGTCGTGCTGTGTGCTGCATCCCCCATAATTACTACACGACCTCTATAGAACTGGGTAAACGGTTCAATATCATGAATTTCTACCCGATTGGTACGCTGCTCATCAATCGCATCTATTAAATGCTGTACTGGCTGACACCAACCTTTAAAATATTGTTTTAATAAATTTTTATACTGACTACGATCATTATCTAAGCCTAAAGGCAATGGGACATCAAAGAAAAAATAAAAACGGTTATCGGCAACTGGCATCAGTGAAGCACGTTTGCCCTCACCTACAAAAGTTGTCCATTGATCCGCAGGAGCAAGCTGTGGTGAGATCTCGACTAAACCATTCCAGTTGACATAACCTGCATAGCGGCGTTCAACTTTTTCACCTAATACATAAGAACGGGTAATTGAATGAGTCCCATCTGCACCGATCAACAGATCAGCTTCAACTGTGCTGCCGTCGGCAAACTGTACTTTGACCTGATCACCAAGATCTTCTAGTCCTGTCATTCGTTTGCCTAAATGAATGTCTGCCTTGCCAAACTCCTGCATTAACATGTCTTGTAATTCAGCACGCGATACAGGGTATGGACGTTGACCCACTTCTTCAATCAGCGGCTGCAGGCTAAATTGCGTCATCACTTCGCCATTTAAGCCATCAATATAAGCCAGATGGTCCATCTGACCACCTAAGGCCGCAACTTTATCGGTTAAACCTAAGTAATTTAAGCATTTTACCCCATTGGACCAAAGTGAAATTGCCGCCCCAACTGGCAAAATTTGCTCGGCTTGTTCATAGATTCGTACTTGGTGACCAAATTTTTTGAGCGCAATACCTGTGGTTAAACCACCCATGCCTGCACCAATAATGACGATATCCATCTTATTCTCCGCTTATCCTTGTTTATTGATCAGCTTTAAAGCGAAAACTATGCCATTTTAAAAAATGTGCTGAAAAAAAAGGCAAAGTTGGCACAGGCTGTGCTTCTTAAAGCACAAATTTGCATTGTTTTGGGCTGTTTTGTGATTTGAGCTGCCCAATCTTGCAACACCAATAATCATAGCAATGGAAAATAATATGGCGACTTTGACCGCACCTGTTTTTGAACTTCCTAACCAGCTACAACAGCTCACTAATCTTGCCGATGCTGAAATTGGCGCCCAAGTGCTCGCGTGTTCAGATGAGTTTTTTGCTGAAGCCAAACGCATGCTACAGTTTGCAGCACCAATCTTTGTCGAAGATAAATTTGATGATCATGGCAAATGGATGGATGGTTGGGAAACGCGTCGTAAACGCCATGCTGGCTATGACTGGGCCATAATCAAACTGGGTGTGGCTGGAAAAATCAAAGCGCTAGATATTGATACTACTTTTTTTACCGGTAACTACCCTGCTTCCGCTTTGGTTGAGGCTTGTTATGCACCAAATGGCGATGTTGATGCTGCAACATGGTGCAATATCTTACCGAATAGTATTTTAGGTCCGGGCCAACATCATCTGTTTGATATTCAGGACCAAAGCACCTACACCCATGTCCGTTTAAATATTTTCCCTGACGGTGGTGTAGCACGCTTTAAAGTGTATGGTGAAGTGCAAATTCAAATCTCTGATGCCAGTCAAAGCTTAGATTTATTGGCCCTACAAAATGGGGGGCGTGTGGTTGCCTACAGTGATGCGCATTTTGGTCACCCACGTAACTTAATTAAGCCTAATCGCGGTATTAACATGGGTGATGGTTGGGAAACCAAACGCCGCCGTGCCCCAGGATTTGATTGGTGTATTTTAGCTCTAGGCCAAGCCGGTCATATCGAAAAAATTGACATCGATACTGCACATTTTAAAGGTAACTATCCGGCTCAAGTGTCGATTCAAGCGATTTATGTAGAAGATGCCACTGATCCACAGTTGATTCCGCAAAGTATGTTCTGGCCGTATTTATTGGAGGCTCAAGACACGCAAATGGATCATATTCATAGTTACGTGAATGAGATTTTAGCGCATGAAAAAATCAGTCATATTCGTGTCAATATGATTCCAGATGGTGGTATTAGCCGTATTCGTTTATTTGGCAAAATTTAATGTTCTCGCCCTAACGCTTAAGTTGACTTAAGCGTTTTCAATTTAAAAAGAATTCTTATGCAAAGTATTCAAATTCAAAAGTTAAGCCCTGAAAATTTCGCGCCTTTTGGTGAAGTCATTAGTTGCCAAGGCAATGAATTTTTCCATATTAACGATGCACATACCGAACGCTATCATGCCTTAGTAGAAACTGAAATTATAGGCGAAGCCAAAGCGGGAATTAGTATTTTTCGTAATATAAAAGCCACGCAGTTGCCGTTTACAATTCAGATGTTAGAGCGCCATCCAAACGGTTCTCAAGCCTTTATTCCCATGCAAGGGCAAGCATTTTTGCTGGTAGTGGCCAAAGCTTTAAATGAGCATGCACCTGACTTAAATCAAATTTATGCCTTTATTACAGATGGCTCCCAAGGCGTGAATTATCGCGCGGGTACATGGCATCATCCCTTACTCACTTTTGAAGCCCCGAGTGATTTTGCTGTGGTGGATCGGATTGGTAAAGGGCCTAACTGTGATGTGTGGACCTTTCATCCTATTGAGGTTACAACCCAACCCTAAACTCAGTTAAGCTAATGCTTTATCGCATAACATAACAATACGATGGATCAGCAGCAGCTTATTATTTTAGTCTTATGTGCTTTAGCGGCATTATTACATGGCTTAAGCGGTTTTGGCTTTCCGATGCTAAGCACCGCTCTTATTGCGAGCTTTTATCCGCTCTCCATCAGTATTGCTGTTGTTATTATTCCCTGTTTATTACTCAATATCTTGGTGCTGTTTTCGACAGCGCGCCACTTAAGGCACTATATACACCGCTATTTGGTACTCATTCTAAGCAGTATGCTGGGCACTTGGCTTGGTGTCGCTTTATTACTTTATCTCTCAGAACAACATTTAAAAATCATGCTTGGGGTGATTTTACTGGCTTATGTGTTCGATCAATTCAGTGCTCGCCCGTTAAATTTAGCCGCATCACAGCGCAATATGGCCATATTTGGTTGTGCCGCAGGTGTGGTTGGTGGGGCCAGTAATGCGATGGCTCCATTATTGATTTTATATTTAATGGCCAGTCAACATCAGAAAAATGATGTGGTGATCATCAGTAACCTGATCTTTTTGATCAGTAAAATTGTACAACTATTTTTACTATGGCCTATATTAGAACAACAGCTTGCTTACAATAGCAGCTTGATCCTATGGCTGAGCATCAGTGCTGTAATTGGGGTGTTGCTTGCCAATCGCTTTCGGCAAAAAATATCACAACGCCATTTTCGTTACCTTATTTTAATCTTAATGACTTTGCTCGGCCTACAAGCACTATATCAAGCCATGTTTTAAAAATGTGCCCCAGCATAGCGCAAGGGGTGCTCAATAATAAAAATACTCACATAAAGGAAATCAATTATGTCTACAACCCTGAGCACAGGTTCAGGTCAAATTGAACCCAAACGCTTAATCAAAGGTGGTGTGATTATTGTCATTGCGGCAATTTTATCTTACCTCTGTTATCAAGCCTTACCCTACGACAGCAATGCCAATAAGGGGCTAGCCTTACTGTTATTTATTGGGATTTTATGGCTGACCGAAGCTATTCATATTACCATCACTGCGCTTCTTATTCCTGTGTTGGCCGTGATTTTACAATTGCCCTTTGAAGCAGCCGACAAAACACTGCAACCTTTAACCACGAGTAAAGCCTTAAGTTTATTTGCCGACCCCGTGATTTTTTTATTCTTTGGCGGTTTTGCTTTAGCCACGGCGCTGCATATTCAAAAGCTCGATAAAAAAATTGCCATGAAAATTATTTCCCTGAGTGGCGGCCATTTAGGTATATCAATTTTCGCGATTTTTTTAGTCACTGCTTTATTGTCAATGTGGATTTCCAATACTGCTACCGCAGCCATGATGTTACCGCTGGCACTGGGTTTAGCCTCACATTTAGATGCGCAAAAAGATCGTAAAACCTTAGTGTTTATTTTACTGGGTATTGCCTATTCTGCCAGTATTGGTGGGCTAGGCACCTTAGTCGGCTCCCCTCCTAATGCCATTGCAGCCAAAGCTTTAGATTATGATTTTGCCGATTGGATGAAAATTGGTTTACCCATGATGCTGATCTTATTGCCTGCCATGCTGCTGAGTTTATATGTGGTTTTACGGCCTAAACTGAATCATAAAATTGATTTTCAAGCCGAAAATATTGCATGGACTAAAACCCGTATTGCTACCATGATTTTATTTATCTGTACGGCAATTGCTTGGATTTTGGGTAAAAAGCTCTCAGAAAACTTTGGTATTTCCCAACCTGACACATGGACCGCTTTGCTTGCTGCCTGTTTAGTAGTGATTTTAGGCACAGCCACATGGAAACAAGTGTCCGAAAATACTGATTGGGGCGTGTTGCTCTTGTTTGGCGGGGGTTTAACCTTAAGCGCGGTACTCAAAGATTCCGGCGCGTCTTTGGTGTTAGGTCAAACCATTGCCAATACCTTTGGTGATACTTCGCCACTGATGATTATTTTTGTAGTGACAATCTTTATTATCTTCTTGACTGAATTTACCAGTAATACCGCGTCTGCGGCACTGTTAGTCCCTGTCTTTGCGGTGATTGCCGATCAAATGGGAATGCCCAAAGAAGTGTTAGTGATTGTGATTGGTATTGGTGCATCGTGTGCCTTTATGTTACCTGTGGCCACGCCACCCAATGCGATTGTATTTGGTACGGGTCATATTCAACAACGTGAAATGATGACCGTAGGGATGGTGCTCAATATCTTGTGTATCTTTATTATCGCATTTTTTGTGTATGCATTTTTTATGTAAAAAAAGCCCCCTCAAAGGGGGCTTTTTAATTTTAATAAGTGGTTTACACCGCAATATCGGCTAAATTACCTTTTTGCTCTAACCATTGTTTACGGTCGCCTGAGCGTTTTTTGGCTAATAATTTATCCAATAAACTTGCAGTGAGTTGCATATCATCTAAATCTAATTGCACCAAACGACGGGTATTCGGATCCATCGTGGTTTCACGCAACTGACTGGCATTCATTTCACCTAAACCTTTAAAGCGTGTGATTTGTGGCGCTTTGGTTTTGGCTTTACTTAATACACCTTCAAGTTCAGCATCATCTAGCGCGTAATGCACATCTTTACCGTCATCAATACGAAATAGTGGCGGCATGGCAACATATAAATGCCCTTCTTCGACCAAACTTCTAAAATGCTTCACAAATAGGGCGCAAAGTAAGGTGGCAATATGTAAACCATCCGAATCGGCATCGGCTAAAATACAAATCTTACCGTAACGTAATTCTGATAAATCATCACTACCCGGATCGACCCCAATCGCGATGGCGATATCATGGACTTCCTGTGAAGCCAGCACTTCATCTGAAGAGACTTCCCAAGTATTTAAAATCTTACCGCGAATTGGCATGATGGCTTGGAAGTTTTTATCGCGCGCTTGTTTCGCTGAACCACCTGCTGAGTCACCTTCAACAATAAACAGTTCTGATTCTTCCAAAGTATGCCCAACGCAATCAGCAAGTTTACCCGGCAAAGCAGGCCCTGAAACAATGCGTTTACGTTCAACTTTTTTAGCCGCTTTTAAACGACGACCTGCTTTGGCAATCGCCATCTCTGCCAATTGCATGGCAATTTCAGAGTTTTGATTCAGCCATAAGGCAAAAGCATCTTTGGCAATATTTTGCACAATGCTGACTGCTTCACGGCTGGATAAACGCTCTTTGGTTTGGCCCGAGAATTGTGGCTCTTGTAATTTCAGCGATAAGATATAGTTGACGCCATCCCATACATCTTCAGCAGATAGCTTTAAGTTGCGTGGCAATAAATTACGTAATTCACAAAATTCACGCATGGCATCGGTCACACCAGCACGTAAACCATTCACATGCGTACCGCCTTGCGCGGTTGGAATTAAGTTGACATAACTTTCTTGAACTTGCTCACCACCTTCAACATTCCAGCAAATGGCAAATTCAGCACTGGCACGTTCGCCCTCACCAGTGGCAACAAAAGCTGGATGAGGCAAAATCTCACGATCCTGCAATTCATCCATTAAATAATCGACTAAACCATTTTCAAATTGCCATGTGATTTTTTCATCATTGATTTCATCGACATAGTTAATTTGCAAACCCGCAGCCAGTACTGCTTTAGCTTTTAAATTATGTTTTAAAGCTTTTAAGGCAAATTTAGGTGAATCAAAATACTTGGCTTCCGGCCAAAAATGTACAGTGGTCCCCGAAGCGCGTTTAGGTGCTTTACCTTCTAATACCGCTAAAGGTGCAACGGGTTCACCTTGCTCAAAGGCCATTTGATACAGATTGCCTTGGCGCTGTACGCTGACTTCCACACGTGTTGATAAAGCGTTGACCACCGAAATACCAACACCGTGTAAACCACCTGAGAATTGGTAGTTATCGGTACTGAACTTACCACCGGCATGTAGCTTGGTTAAAATAATTTCAATCCCGCTTTGTCCGTATTCGGGATGGATATCGACTGGCATACCACGGCCGTTATCTTCAACCGATAAAGAGCCATCTTTATAGACTTTTACCGTAATTTTATTGGCATGGCCCGCTAATGCTTCATCTACAGCATTGTCAATAACTTCTTGCGCTAAATGGTTAGGACGTGAAGTGTCGGTATACATGCCCGGACGGCGACGTACCGGATCTAAACCAGATAAAACTTCAAGTGATTGAGCCGTATATTGAGACAAAGTCAGTTTTCCTTAATCGATACAATCGGATAAAAATTGCAACAGCATGGGTATTTTTTCTATGAAATTATCCATGGCATGGTTGCCGCCCGCCTCGAGCATCTGCAAAGCACCATGAGCTGCCTGCGTATAATAACGCTGTGCGTTACGATAATCCAAAACTTCATCGCCTTGTTGCAGCAATAGTAAAATTTTGTTTGCATGCTGAACAACTGGCAAGGCAAGTGTCCGTAAATCGTCAAGTTGAGCTTGGTCAGTCGACCATTGGGGATGAATCCACACAGCTAATTTGGCGGCTTGAAAACGTTGTTGAACCAACGCCCATGGTTGCATAGCCGGATTGATCAGTACAGTCGGCAGATTATATTTGGCGACAAGATATGTCGCATAAAAGCCACGCAAGCTACTCCCCACTAAAACCACTTGATTTAAGCTTTCAATCAACTGTTGTCATTTTTCTATCACCTGCTGCGGTGAACAGTTTAAATCTGGTGTGCACCTGTATATGCGGCATATGCTGTTTACAATAACAGCCTAATTGCGAGCATTTAATGGAATGAGAATTGCTTAAAAATCCATATAGATAAATCAGCTGCATCTGCTTTACTCCAATGCAACATTTTTGGGTTTATTGTTGGACAATAATGCATTTGTGGTAAGACAAAGCAAGATATGTTAACTGCATCACAATTCTCATTATAACAACGCAGTAAAAATCGCCATGAGGGATTGTCCCTATGCCAAGTTTAACACCGTTACATGAAACCTATTGCCGCATCGATGATCGTCCCTTAAGCCAAGCCGATGTGCTAGAAGGTTTAGCACAGTTATTAAGCTCACGCTTAGGTGGGGCTGTGCATCATTTAGTGTTTGCAATTCAGCGCGAAATTTTACTTAATTTTCTGGGCATTAATGACCTACAAAGTCAAAAGCTCATGCGCTTGCCCTATGTTAAAAAGCTCTATCGAATGGCCTCAGAAACCAGTCAACACTATGGTAAGTTTTTACTGGCACCTGGGCTACGCCATGTAGTGGATGCCTTTCCTAAATTGCATCAAAAAAAGCTCAATCCTTCCTTGCATTTTTTGGTGGGTATTTTAAATGGTGTTTTAGGTAATTATTTACTCCATCATCATAATCCTTTGGCGGTTCCCATGTTGCTCTATGACCATTATGGTGAAGTACAACAAGGCGATTTGGCTGGCAAAATTGTGATTTTTTTGCATGGCGTTTGTATGAGCCATGTGGACTGGACAGGCGCTCGTCACGGCGGGATTCCCGATAAATTAATGGCACAGCGTGGCAATAAGACCCTGTTATATTTGAATTATAATTCTGGGCGCCGCATTTCTGCTAACGGTCGCAGCTTGTCTAATTTATTGGCTGATTTAGTGGCACGCAACCCAAGGATTAGCAGTATTGATTTGATTGGCCACAGCATGGGTGGTCTGGTGGCACGTAGTGCGTTGTTTTATGGCAAACAAGAACTACAAGACTGGCTATATATGACCGAAAATCTAGTCTGTTTAGGCTCACCACACCATGGCGCTGGTTTAGAGCGTTTTAGCTTTACCATTCAACAAAAGTTAGGCAATTTGCCCATCGTGAAATTGTTTGGGCACTTGGTCAATATCCGTAGTAATGGCATTTTAGATTTACGCCATGGCAGCGTACGTGATGACGACTGGGAACATCATGATCTGCGTATAGGTTCCCTGGATGACAACCGTAAACCTGCTCCCATTCCTTCGCATGTGAATGCCTTTTTAGTGGCCGGTACCCTAGAGCATCAAAATAGAACCTATCGGGCACTGAAAATTTTAGGTGACTATTTGGTCAGTGTAGAGAGCGCTTTAGGCGAACATCCTAATCCACGCTTTTACCTCAAAGTACCTGATGCACATAAAGCAGTTTTTTACGGTTTAAACCATTTTGAAATTCAATATCATCCCAGCGTCGCAGAACAAATTGCCCATTGGCTCTATCCTGCTGCCGATGAAGTAGAGGGTGATAATATTCATGAACATAGAGTGGATTTAGACAATACTAAGAGTATTGTTTTGAGTTAAAAAATCCCGCTTTAAAGCGGGATTCTTTTCAATTTTCAACAGAAGGTTTAAATAATTGCCAAAGACTTAACAGCGTAAGTACGGCAAAAAAGAGTAAAGACCACACAGGCAAAGATTGTCCCAAGAAAGTCCAATCAATCGTGGCACACTCACCTGAACCAGATAACACTTGCTGTAACACGCTTTTTAGCGGCAGTGCCTCAACCAAGTAATCTAGACCTGGGCCACAGCTAGGCACTTGATCTGGTGGTAAATTTTGCAACCACACATGCCGCGCAGCAACGCCTAACGACCATACAATACCAACGCTGGCCAAGAAGCTATAGATACGTTTGGTCAGCGTACTTCGCGGATTATGCAAAAAGCCCAACAATGAAAAAAAGCCTAAAGCAATTAAACCCACACGCTGAAAAACACAGAGCGGGCATGGGTTTAAACCTTGAACATGCTCAAGATATAGCGCAAAACTCATGCCAATCACACTGGCTAAAAACAATATGCCACTGAACATGCGGTAACTATAGCGCATGGGTTATTCCTCTTATCGGTAAGCGGCTAAATAGTCGCTAAAACTAGTACTGTTGTCTTGTTCAAGTTGCTGCTGTTGTTGTAATGATTGGGTTGCCAAAGTGGTAAAATAACGTTGTGTGTCGTCACTCATTGGATATTGGCTAAATAACTCTTCATGATCTTGTAGTAGTGAATAGCCCAACTGCCACATACCACCTGCATCACGGGTATCCCCTACAATCATGGCGGATAAGGTGTCATTCACTTCATCAATACGTTGTTGCATCACTGCCATCGCATCAGTGTAAACCGCATTATTATAGGTTTTATCTAAGAGTTGACTAATAGGCTGCATGGCATCTAAATACCCTTGAGCCCATTCTTCAATCAATACCGCTTGTCCATTGACCATAATCACCGCATTTTCCGCCCGACCACGATTAACTACTTCAGCTTGGTTTTTCTCAATCACTGCCAATTCAGCATCAAATAATTCTGGGCTGTCTTGTAATAAACAATAGGTGGCTAAAGTTTCTAAGAAACCTGCGGTATTTTCATCAATCCCAATGGGGCTATACGGGTTGATGTCTACAGCACGTAGTTCAACATAACCAATACCACGATTGGCGAGCGCTTGAGATGGTGTTTCACCAGCTTCTGGTACCTGTTTGGGACGCACTAAGCTGTAGTATTCATTTTCAATTTGTAAAACATGATCATTAATTTGTAATGGCTCAGCCGATTGATCATCTAAACCTAAACGCGTAAACGCCGGATAAGGGGTTTTCACTGCTTTTTGTAAGCCAGTGAGATAATCTTTTAAGTTGTTATATTGAATACCGAGTTGTTTTTGTGCGGAATTTTGATAGCCAAAGTTCCCCATACGTAGGGCCGTTGAATAAGGTACATATAAAGTACCACGGGTTAACGGCAACATATGATGATCACGGCCTTGCATAAAGCATGGATTCACCGTTGGACTGGCACCCAATAGAAACATCACCAATGGGGTTAAACGAATAAAATTACGAATCAAGCCCAAGTAACGATGGCTACGATAATCTTGTAAGCTTAAATTTTTTAATTCTTCATCTGTTTCTTGTTGCTGCAACGCAGTAAATACAGTATCGGGGAAAGATAAGTTGTAATGCACGCCAGCAATGGTTTGCATACGACGACCATAACGTACCCCTAAACCACGGCGATACAGGGTTTTAAAACGACCAATATTTGATGACCCGTATTGCGCCAAACGAATCGTCTCTTCATCTGACTCTAACATACATGGCATCGACATCGGCCACATATGCTCACCTTCAGGTAAACCGCGATAAGCGACCGCGTGAATATCCATTAAGTAAGTTAAAGCTTTTTGAATACTGGTTTGTGGTGGAGTAATAAATTCCAGTAATGCTTCTGAATAGTCAGTTGTAATATGCGGATGAGTCAGGGCTGAACCTAAGGCTTTAGGGTGATCGGTCTGGGCAATAAAGCCATCCGCTTGCATACGTAGGCATTCACGTTCGATGCCACGCAACATACCTTTAAATAAAGAAGCCTCTACCCAAGTCGGAAGTGTAGCTTGAGAGGTCGATTCGGGTTGACTCATTCTTATCTCGCTTATTAGAAAGAAACTACCAAAATAAAATTTTCAGTTTACGCATTATAACCTGAATTCAGGCGCCAACCTTATGCCCTGTTTCAAGCAAAAGCAAACTGTTGTTTTATTTTCGGCAAATTTTTATCACAAACTTACTCTACAAGACATGACTATTTTGTGATTAATATAACTTAATCCATGCTAAGCCTAGGTCAATTAAATGAAATACCAAGATATTTTAGATTTTTGGTTTGCTCACGACACCGAGCCATTTTGGTTTGCCAAGCGCATTGATTTTGACCAAAAGCTGACAAATCTTTTTCAAAACAGCCTACAACACGCGAAGCAAAATGAGCTTTTTTCATGGCGCAATAGCGCCCAAGGTCGCCTCGCAGAAATCATTGTGTTGGACCAATTTTCACGTAATATCTATCGAAATACAGCTGCTGCATTTGCCCAAGATGGACAAGCATTGGCTTTGGCACAAGAGGCGATTCAACAAGGACTCGATCAGCAATTAGATCCCAAACAACGCTGCTTTTTATATCTACCCTTTATGCATAGTGAATCTAAGCTGATTCATGAACAGGCTTTGACATTGTTTAGCGCACTTGGTGATGCCAACAGTTTAAATTATGAATTACAACATAAACAGATCATTGACCATTTTGGCCGTTATCCACACCGTAATGCCATTTTAGGTCGTCCTTCAACGCCTGAAGAACTCAAATTTTTACAACAGCCCAATAGCGGCTTCTAAGTTATTTCCCTAAGCCTTCAATCTAGGAGCTTGGTATGTTACGTCAACTCAGTTTTGCCAGTGTCTTAGTTGCCAGTCTGGTATTTACAGGCTGTGCCACAACACCGCCTAAACCACTCACATTTGATCAACTCGGTCAATTTAGTGCGTATCCATTAAATAAGCAGAGCTATCGCATTAGCTTTCAGGCGCGCAGCAATATCAGCTATGGCACTGCGGAAGAAATTGCTTTACTTAAAGCCGCTCAAACCACTGTGCAACAAGGTTTTCGCTATTTTAAGGTCTTAGATGACCCGAGCAACCGTAGTCAACAAGCACCGCGCCAAGCAGTGGTCTATTCAAGCCCTATGTATTCATATTACCCATACGGCTTTTATAATCGTCATCCTTACTATTGGCGCGATCCATTTTTTGATCAACCTCGCATCGTGAATATAGAGCCAGCTCAAGTGTCCTATACGATTGAATGTTATAAGGATCAATCCAACAAACCAAATGATGCTTTTGATGCCACATTAATCTTACAATCATTAGCAGCAAAATATGGATTAAGCCCGAGTGGTCAGGTTTTAACTCCAGTAGCCACATCTTAATTTGGGATTGTATATGAGTAAACCAACGCCTGTTTCACCGAGTCTAGAACGCAGTAAACGCCTTGCTACCATTGCTTTAGTGGTTGCAGTGCTGATTTGGATTAGCTTGATGATTGTGGCTAAATTATTGCCCGACTATGTTTGGCTCATTCATATTTTAATGCTATCGGCAGAAGCAGGTGTGGTCGGTGGTTTAGCCGATTGGTATGCCATTACCGTGCTATTTCGTAATCCATTTGGGCGCTTACCCATTCCAAATTTTTTACGTGATCACACCGAAATTATTCCCCGTAACAAAGCCCGTATTGCCCAATCTATGGGGCGTTTTGTCCAAGAAAACTTTTTATCTCCACAAGTGGTCGAAAAAAGCTTGGCCAATAGTGACTTAAGTTTAGCTGCGGGTCGATGGTTGGCAAAACCAGAAAATAGTCGCCAAGTGACTCAAGTGATTCAGCAAACCCTGCCTAAAGTTTTTGATTTTGTTGGACAACAACAAATTGCCGGTTTCATTCAAAACAACAGTGTGCAATGGGTTAAAAACACCCAAGTGAATACCTTAGCCAGCGAAATGCTACATGCTGTATTAGATAACGATTTCCATCAAGACGTGTTACAACGCGGTTTAGACTTGGTTCATCATTGGATGCTGACTCATCCTGATGACACGCGTGAAATGATGCGTAAATTGTTTAAAGAATTAGGCGTGTCTAAGTTTGCCAAAGGTGCAAGTTTAATTGGTATTGATGTTAAACAGCGCAGTATTGACTCAATGGTGGAGCGTTTAGAAGCAATGCTGGCTGATCCTGATCATCCTTGGCGCTTAAAAATTGAAGAGAGCGCACGGCGTTATATGCAGGATTTAAGCGACCCTGCATCAAAAGCCAGTTTAAGTCTGAATCATGCCAAGGATGCCTTATTAGATAGTCCACAAGTGCTTAATTTTATGAGCGGCGCGGTGGTGATTTTATTTGATGCCATTAAGAATGATTTGCAGCAAGAAAATTCTGGTATCGCCGAAAACTTACGTCTTGCCATTATTCAAGTGGGAGAAAATATTGCCGAGAACAGCCAAGTGCGCCAGCTTTTAAATACCCGTATTGCCACCATGGCAGTAACTTTGTCGGATCAATACAGCGAAAAAGTGATTCGCTTTATTAGCGAGCGGATTCACGAATGGGATTCGCGCGAGATGATCGACAAGATCGAAAATGAAGTCGGTGGTGATTTACATATGATTCGGGTCAATGGCGTGGTAGTGGGTGCATTTATTGGTTTAGCGCTAGGGATTATTCGTGCCATTGTAGAATATGCAATTTAAGCAAAACCCTGCAACAATGCCTTAAAGCTATGCTATTTTTATCTGCAATTTCCTTCTAATAAGAGCGCGCCATGCTAGAGCTTTACTCTAAATTAGCCAACCAAGGGGTGACTATTTTTAGCACCATGAGTCAATTGGCCCAGCAACTTGGCGCGCTGAATTTATCCCAAGGTTTTCCAGACTTTGCCCCGCCACAACCATTATTAGAAAGCTTAAGCCGTGCCACCTTACAGGGTAGCAACCAATATGCACCGGGTGATGGTTTACTCAGCCTACGAGAACAAGTGGCACAGCTGTTTTTGCAACGTGATCAGATTAAAATTGATCCTGTTACAGAAATCACCATCACCCCAGGGGCAACCATTGGCATTTTTACTGCCATTCAAGCGTTGGTCCATGCGGGCGATGAAGTGATCATATTTGACCCAAGCTACGACAGCTATGCACCTAGCGTGCAATTGGTTGGGGCAAAAGCGGTACATCTTGCGTTACAACAAGCTGATTTTTCTGTTGATTGGAATCAAGTTAAAGCTGTCATTAATTCCAAAACTCGTATGATCATTGTCAATACGCCACATAATCCCACTGGTCATATTTGGTCTAAGCAAGATTGGCGCCAGCTGATTGAGTTAGTCCAAAACACTAATATTGTGGTGTTGTCTGATGAAGTTTATGAACATCTGATTTATGACGGCAAGCGGCATTACTCTGCACTGTCTTTCCCAGAACTACGTGAACGTAGCATTGTGGTTGGTTCTTTTGGTAAGACCTTTCATGTCACAGGTTGGAAAACTGGCTATTGTGTCGCAGCACCGCAGCTGATGCAGCTGTTCCGTCAAGTGTATCAATTTGCCAATTTTTGTGGAGTGACCCCAGTACAAACTGCACTAGCCGAGTTTATGTTGCAGCATCCTGAACATATTCAAAACTTAAGCAGGTTCTATCAGCAAAAACGCGATTTATTTAATGCAGGTTTACAAGCGTCACGTTTTAAATTTACCCCATCTGAAGGTACTTATTTCCAAAATTTAGATTATTCAGCAATTCGTGCTGATTTAGATGATGTAGCAATGTGTCAGTGGTTAGCACATGAACATGGCATTGTGGCCATTCCAATTTCGGTGTTTTATCAAACTGCGCCGCAAGATTTACGTTTAATTCGTTTTTGTTTTGCTAAACAAGATCAAACCTTAGTACGTGCTGCTGAGATTTTAACTCGCTGTTAATGCAAAACTTCTACATACTTTCTCTATCAATCTTGATTAAGCTTGGCATAGATAACTCTGTATAAACACAACAACAGGATGACGTATGCCACAGCAACACACTTTGATGGGCGAACGTAAATTATGGAAGACCTTTTTAATTTTTTTATTGCCGCTAATTGCCACTAATATTTTACAAAACTTATCAGGTACCATTAATACCATCTTTGTTGGACAAATGATGGGGGTGGATGCGATTGCGGCAGTTGCGGTGTTCTTCCCTATTTTATTTTGCTTAATGGCCTTTGTGATTGGTTTGTCGGCGGGTGCCACGGTGCTAGTTGGGCAAGCTTGGGGCGCACAAAACGTCGAAAAAGTACGTTGTGTGGTCGGCTCTACCCTGTTTATGACTTTAATTGGCGGCAGTGTCATTGCGGCCTTAGGGGTAATTTTTGCTGAACAAATTTTATTGTTATTAGGTACAGATCCCAATGTGATGCATCTGTCTTTACCTTATGTACAGTGGATGCTGGCAGGTAGTCCCTTATTATTTGTTTATATTATTTACACCTCTATTTTACGTGGTGTGGGCGATAGCATCACCCCCCTCATTGCCTTAAGCCTCACTAGTGCTATGGGTTTAGTGATTACGCCTGTTTTAATTGCCGGTTATTTTGGTTTTCCAAAGCTTGGCATTATTGCCCCAGCTATTGCCACGATTGTCGGTTATATCGCGGTATTGGGCTTTTTAGCCGTGTATTTAAATAAACGTAATCATCCCTTAAAACCTGATCGCGCGATGCTGAGTCATATTCGCCATCAACCCAATTTAAGTAAAATTATTTTACGTTTGGGGATTCCAACTGGCATTCAAATGGTCACTACATCTGTGGCAGGTTTAGTGATTGTGGGTCTGGTCAATCGTTATGGTTCTGATGCCACTGCAGCTTATGGTGCAGTCAATCAAGTCCTCAATTACATTCAATTTCCAGCACTTTCGATTGCCATTGCTGCTTCTATTTTTGCCGCGCAAGCCATTGGCGCGGGTAAATCTGAGTTACTCAATAAAGTCACACGTACCGCTTTAGTTATGAATTTGGTGATTACAGGTATTTTAGTGAGCTTGGGTTATCTGGGCTCTAAATATTTAATGGCACTATTTATTACTGACCCGCATGTGGTGGAACTGGGTCAGCAGCTGTTATTTATTGTGTTGTGGTCGATTTTATTCTTTGGGGCTAGCGCAATTTTTGCCTCTATTATGCGTGCGAGTGGCACTGTGACGGTCCCAATGATCATTAACATTGTGGCAATTTTGTTGATTGAAGTGCCGTGTGCTTATCTATTTAGTGCATGGTGGGGCTTACAAGGTATTTGGTATGCCTATGCATTGGCTTTTTTTAGCTTATGCATCATGCAAGGGTTGTACTATCAATTTGTATGGAAGAAAAAGACGGTAGAAGCCTTAATTTAACTGCTTATCCTAAAATATGCATAAAGATTGAATTTAATTGTATTTTTCAGATGGCTGATTCCTTGCTATAAATTTTAGCCATTAAAAACAGCAAAAATTTGGATCAGGGCATGGCACAACGACAGATTAAATTAGGTGCATTTATTCCACTGACATCACAACATGCAGCAGGTTGGCGCTTACCCAATGCCCGCCCTGAGCAACATTTAAGTATTGACTATGCCATTGAATTAGCAAAAACTGCTGAGCGCGGTTTGTTTGATGCCTACTTTCTTGCCGATGGTTTATCGGTAAATTGGAGCCATGCTGCCTCAAAAGATCCGAAAAGTTTAGGCTTAAGCGATAAAGCCGTAGGGTTTGAACCCATCACGCTGTTTGCTGCTATTTCAGCAGTCACTCAACATATTGGTTTTATTGCTACTGCATCAACAACTTATGAAGAACCCTACTTATTAGCACGTAAATTTGCCTCTCTTGACCACATTAGTAAAGGTCGTGCGGCATGGAATGTGGTCACCACAGTCGCCAGTGATGCAGCACGTAATTTTGGTACAGTGCATCCGGATGCCAAATTGCGTTATCAACGTGCCGATGAGTTTATTCAAGTCACACAAAAACTGTGGGATTCTTGGCAAGATGATGCTTTTATTTACGACAAGCACAGTGGTCGTTTCTTTGAAGCCAGCAAACAGCATGAACCACTGCATCATGGTGAATTTTTCCATGTTGAAGGCGCGCTGAATGTACCACGCCCACCGCAAGGCTACCCAGTGATTGTGCAAGCGGGACAATCTGAAGATGGCCGTGAATTGGCTGCTAAATATGCAGAAGTCATTTTTACTGCACAGCAAGATTTACAAGATGCTCAAGCCTTTTATCGTGATGTAAAGCGCCGCTTAACCAAGTATGGTCGTCAAGCTGAAGATTTAAAAATTATGCCAGGTGTTTCCGTTTTTGTTGCCAAAACGGAACAAGAAGCCCAAGAAAAGTATGCGCTGCTTAATCGCTTAATTCATCCACAAGTGGGCTTAGGACTACTTTCAGGCTTAGCGGGTAGTACTGATTTAAGCCAATATGATTTAGATGCACCTTTCCCTGATCTTGATCCAAGTTTAATCAGCAGCAGTCGTCAACAGATGATGGTTGATATTGCGCGTAAGCATAAATTTAGTATTCGTCAACTTTATGAGCATATTGCTGCTGCACGTGGCCACTGGACTTTAATTGGTACAGCTGAGCAAGTAGTTGACCAACTGCAACACTGGTTTGAGAATGAAGCTGCTGATGGCTTTAACGTCTTACCTCCGAGCACACCTGAAGGTTTAGATGATTTTGTCAATTTTATTGTGCCTGAATTACAACGCCGTGGCTTATTCCGAACCCAATATGAAGGTACCACTTTACGTGATAACTTGGGTTTAGCACGACCTGAAAATCAATATGTCAAAGCCAAAGCAGCACAGGCTTCATAAAAAAAGCCCGCAACCGCGGGCGGTTTTATTTGAATTTATCGCGTAATTGACTGCCAATTTGCATTAGGCGTTGATAAGCACTGGGCAGTAAGCGCTGTATCAAATCTAAAGCTTTAGCATCATTACCAATTAAGACACGGCGTTTATTCTGAAGTACTGCCTCTAAAATCTTTTCTGCTGCTTTTTCAGGTGGATAACGTAAAAAGTCATTAAAAGAACGGCTGGCGTCATCTACATGTATACCCAATGTGGCCAGGCTTGCATTCATGCGTGCTGCATTGGCAATATTGGTTTTAATTCCACCAGGATGGACACATAAGGCACTGACACCACAATCTTGTAAATCCAATTCTTGGCGTAAAGCTTCGGTAAAACCACGTACCGCAAATTTACTCGCGTTGTAGCCTGCTTGGGTGGGCTGCGCGGTTAAACCAAATACACTCGACAGATTAATCACATGTCCATCATGCGTTTTTTTAATTAATGGTAAAAAACTTTTGGTGCCATACACTACTCCCCAAAAATTAATCCCCATAATCCATTCGAGTTCTTCGTAGCTGGCACCTTCAATCGTTGAACCGAGTGCCACACCAGCATTATTAAAAATCAGGTTCACTTTGCCATGCTGCTTTTCTACCTGATCTGCCCAAGCTGCCACTTCACTTTGTTGTGAAACATCTACCTGCGCTAGAGTAACTTTGACTTTGGCTTCAATCTGCTGACGTGTTGCCTCTAAAGCTGATAAATGAATATCGCTTAAGGCCAAATGACAGCCTTGCTTGGCCAATAGAATGGCCAGTTGCTGACCGATCCCAGAACCCGCTCCTGTAATGGCTGCTACTTTATTATGAAATGTTTTCATGTAATGTGCCGTAAATAAGTCTCATCTTATAAGAAATCGCATTTTTCTTACAATTGCTTACTGCAGCTTGTAAACTTCAATGACACACTCCATTTACTTCTAGTCACACAGTTCACTATGCCAAGCAGTCAATTTAAAGGCTTACCTCTTCTTGAACGTAAAGCCTTACGTCGCCAAAAACTGATTCAAGCCGGCATTGATTGTTATGGTCAATCTGGTTTTTTTGCAGTCACAGTCAAAGATATTTGCGTGGCCGCTGGCCTGAGCGAACGTTATTTTTATGAGTCTTTTAAAAAAAGTGATGCTTTGTTTCAAGCCATCTTTGTGCAACTCATTTCTGAATTGCAAAACAATGTGATCCAAGCCATTGAGCAAGAAGTTGAAGCGGAAAAAATGCTACGTGCCGGGTTACTGGCCTTTTTATCTTGTTTAAAACAACGTCCTACTATGGCACGTATTATTTATATTGATGCCATGTTGGTACAAGAGCTCCATCAACAAGCCAATATCCGCCAAACCATGCAACGTTTTGAAACTATCGTGCAACGCTTGTTACGTGTATTACAGCCAGATTACAATTTTAATGAACAAGAATTCTCATGGATTGCCACGGGGATTAACGGTTACGTTACCCATATTGCTATTCGTTGGGTAATGACTGATTTTAAAGCAACTTTAGATGATGTACTTAGCAGCTGCGAACTGGGCTTTCGACAATTTAGCCGTCCGATGCAGACCCTTTAGGGCGCGTAAAATAACTCTATTGTATTCAAAAAGCGTCAAAAAACTGTCACATTTTTTTACTAAAAACATGGCAGCCTATCTTTTTGCAATGATACTGTCATAATTAGTCTTTGTAATAAGCCTGTCATAAACCGTGATCAAAAAATAGGATATTGCGCTGTGAAAGATGACTACATTTTAATTGTCGACGATGAATTGCCTATTCGCGAAATGCTCCATACGGCTTTAGATATGGCAGGCTTCCAGTGCTTACAAGCAGAAGATGCCAAAC
This sequence comes from Acinetobacter sp. CY17, assembly GCF_059515825.1. Lineage (NCBI taxonomy): Bacteria > Pseudomonadati > Pseudomonadota > Gammaproteobacteria > Moraxellales > Moraxellaceae > Acinetobacter > Acinetobacter sp. CY17. The sequence continues at coordinate 56,680 of NZ_JCAKMX010000007.1, read as the reverse complement.
AAGCTCATCAAATGATTGTCGATCAACGTCCCGCGCTCATCCTATTAGATTGGATGATGCCAGGTGGTGTCAGCGGTGTAGACCTATGTCGTCGTTTAAAACGTGATGAAAGCTTGGCAGAAATTCCTGTCATTATGCTCACCGCACGTGGTGAAGAAGATCATAAAGTGCAAGGTTTAGATGCTGGCGCTGATGACTATATGACCAAACCTTTTTCTACCCGAGAATTGGTATCACGCATTAAAGCCGTACTACGCCGTGCCAATGCCTTAAGCGGTGAAAAGCCAATTGATGCCAATGGTTTAGTCCTTGATCCGGTGAGCCAACGTGTGAGCTTTGGTGACGCGATTTTGGAGATGGGGCCAACAGAATATCGTTTATTGGCCTTCTTTATGACGCACCCAGAGCGTGCTTACACACGTGCTCAGCTCCTTGATCAAGTATGGGGCGGTAACGTCTATATCGAAGACCGTACCATTGATGTGCATATCCGTCGTTTGCGTAAAATTTTAGAGCCATTCGCTGCCGATCGTTATGTACAAACTGTACGCGGCACAGGCTATCGCTTTTCTACTCGTGCAGATGCTGCTGCAGGTTAATTATGTACGAACCCTATCCTGTCCCTGAGATTGCGCGCGAACATAGAAAATTCCGCTATAGCAGCTTATGGGCATTTGCCAAACAAGATTTACGTTTGTTGGCATTTTTCTTAATTATTGCCGCATTTATTGGCTTTGGTACGGGATATTTAGGTCCGTGTTTATTGGTCGCATTTGGGCTATTTTTTGCCTTACAAATGCGCTCACTGTATTTGGTCAATGATTGGATTTCCAATCATCCTTATGATGTACCACCAAACCTAGATGGAATTTGGGGTGCATTATTATTTAATGTCTACCGTGCCCAGCGCCAAGAGCGTATTGTACAAGCTGAAATGGTAGGTTTAATTGATCGTGCTCAATCCTCACTGGTTGCTCTACAAGAAGCGGTGGTGTTAATTGATGAAAGTCATCAGATTGAATGGTGGAACCCTGCTGCAGAAAAATTATTAGGGATTCAAAGTCTAGATCGTGGACGTAATATTTTAACGATTTTGCGCCAACCGGTATTTATTGAATATTTTCATCATATTGACGATGCACCTGATGGTCTAAAAATGAAATCATCAGTATTTGAAGATCATTATGTTCAAGTCAAAATGACCCGTTTTGGTGGTGAAAGTCGTTTATTGGTGGCCTATGATGTGACGCGAATGCATAATCTTGAGCAAATGCGTAAAGACTTTGTCGATAATATTTCACATGAATTACGCACCCCTTTAACAGTGCTCAGTGGCTATATCGAAACCTTTACCGACCAAGAAGATATTAATCCGCGTTGGAAACGTGCCTTTGAGCAAATGCAATCACAAACACGACGAATGAATGCTCTAGTCAATGATTTGTTGTTATTATCACGTTTAGAAAATGATAAAAATATTGTGAAAAATCAAATTATTGATATGCCTAATTTAATGAATCAATTGTTTGATGATGCTCAAGCTTACAATGTAGATTATGGACATACTCTAAATTTAGACATCGACAGTCATTGCGACTTATTAGGCTCAGATATGGAGCTGGCCAGCGCTTTTACCAACCTTATTACCAATGCCATTAAATACACACCTAAAGGTGGCACGGTGACTATTGGTTGGCATGATGATGGCGAAAATGGCTACTTTAGCGTGCAAGATACCGGTATTGGTATTGACCCTAAACATTTACCACGCCTAACGGAACGTTTCTATCGCGTGGATAGTGCTCGTAGCCGCCAAACAGGTGGTACAGGTTTAGGTCTAGCGATTGTTAAACATGTACTGATGCAACATAACGCGCATTTAGAAATTGAATCTAAAGAGAATAAAGGCTCATTATTTAAAGTGGTTTTCCCTAAAGATCGTCTTTATAAAATGCTTTAAAAAAAATCCCTCACATTGAGGGATTTTTAGTTCTTTAGAGGCGATGCCCTAAAGGCTTGCCCATTTCTACCGCAGAGTTTGCAGTAAATGCTGCATCCCACTGCATCTTATCTTTTTCAAATAATACTACAGCGGTTGAACCTAAATAAAAACGCCCCAATTCCGCGCCTTTATCTAAGAATAAATTATGCTGATTGAGCTCGAGGCGACCTGTTGGTTTCACTTTACCGGTAGCGACAGTTTCAATACCTGCCACAATCATGGCCCCAACTAACACCACTGCCATACGACCAAGCTCAGTATCAAACAAACACACCATACGTTCATTACGCGCAAATAAGCCCGGAATGTTCTCTGCAGTGGTTTGATTGACAGAGAATAACTCGCCCGGCACGTACAAGGTCTCAGTTAAAGTCCCCGCAAATGGCATATGTACACGGTGATAATCTTTAGGCGATAAGTATACGGTGGCAAATTGACCGTTTTTAAAGGGTTCAGCCAACTGTGGATCAGCAATCAGTTTTTCAACTGAGAAACTTTGCCCCTTAGCTTGGAAGACTTCGCCTTCAACAATAGTACCAATTTGTGAAATCGCGCCATCGGCAGGTGAAACAATACTACGAGGATCTTGATCGACTTCACGCACACCATCTTTTAATGCACGAGTAAAGAATTCATTAAATGATTTATATTTTAAAGCATTGCTTTGTTCAGCAATCGACATATCAATACCGTATTGGGCTTTAAAAGCACTAATCACGGCATTTTTTACCAACGGATGCTCAGCAGCAGCCAATTTCCCAACAATACGAGACAATTGATGCTGTGGTACAACGTTTTGCGCTTTAATAAAAATCTGTTGTTTTAAACGTGATGTGAGGCTCAAGACGGCAACTCTCCAGTAATAATCGGACTGTCGAGGCGATTGCCCCATTCACTCCATGCACCATCATAGGCGCGAATATTCCAACCTAACAAACGCCCTAAAATATAAGCCAACCCAGAACGATGATGCGACTGACAATACACCACCACAGGCTCATTGAGATTAAAACCCAAATGTTCTAAGCGTTGTTGGGTGCGTTCTAAAGGATGCAATTTTAGATGATTTTGCCGATTAAGGGCAGTACTCCATTCAAAATGCAATGCACCCGGAATATGTCCACCGCGACGCGCAGCTAAACGTAGTCCAGTATATTCATCTTCAGTACGGCAATCCCAGATTTGGGTTTGATTATTTTGCACCAATTGTAACAACTCAGCGTAATTGACTTGATACTGCAAATTACTTTCTACACAAACTAAGTTTTCAACAGGTATAATTTGTGTGCTTTCAGAAGAGGTCGGTAAGTCAGCTGCGAGCCAAGCATGAATGCCGCCATTGATTAGGCTGGTATTTTCAAATCCTAAGCAATGCAAATTCCAAATGAAGCGCCCTGCCCATGCGCCACCTTCATCATCATAAACCACAACATGATGCTCAGGCGAAATCTGTAAAAATTCAACCAATTGTTGCAATTGCTCAGCTTCGGGTAAAAAACCTGAAGCATATTCTTCCTGGCGCACCAATAACTTAGGTGCTAGATGTACCGCACCTGGAATATGAAGTTGCTCATAGACCGAACGACGGCTTAGGTCGACAATACGCAGTTGGGGATGCGCTAAAAATGGCACTAAATCTTCAGCTTCTATGAGTAAATCAAAATTTAAATTTGTCATCGTTATGGTCGTTATTACAGCAGTACTGTCAAAATCTTAGCATAGCTGTTTATTATGATAATGCTGATTTTTTGCCAAAACTTAGCAAAAAATCAGCTATAGCAGTCTGTTATTCGTCAGGTTCTTGAATATCAAAGACTTGACGTAAATAAGCCAAGAAAGTGTCATTATCGGTCATGGTTTTACCCGGACTATCGGAAATTTTAGCCACTGACTGACGATTACACTCAACTAACTTTAAAACAATATTCAGCGGCGTTTGTCCCATGTCATTGGTCAAGTTGGTACCAATACCAAAGCTGACTTGGAAACGGTCTTTAAAGTATTGATGCAATTTCCATGCTTTTTCGACATTTAAGCCATCACTAAAAGTGAGCATCTTGGTTTTGCTGTCAATTTTGAGCTTTTTATAATGTTCATAGGCTTTATCACCCCATTCATAAGGGTCACCACTATCATGACGTAAACCATCAAACAATTTGGCAAAGTACAAATCAAAGTCACGCAAGAAGGCATCCATCCCCACCACGTCCGTTAAAGCAATCCCTAAATCACCACGGTATTCTTGTACCCACGTTTCTAAGGCAGACTTTTGGAAATCACGTAGACGTACATCAAGTGCTTGAAAGGCTTGTAAGAACTCATGAGCCATGGTACCAATTGGAATAATATTAAGCTCTTTGGCTAAGAGCACATTGCTAGTACCACGGAAAATATCCGGTACGGCTTTATGAAATTCTTGTACCACATGCTTTTGCCATTCAAAGCTATAACGACGACGCGTACCAAAATCAGATACCAAAAATGGTGGATCTTCTGGATCTTGTTGACGCTGATACTCTTGCATGAGGGCAATTTTGGCTTTTAGACGACGCTCGCCTTCTTCAAGGACAGCTTCAGAACGGATTTTGCTAAAGTACAGTTCATTAACAATGGCAAGCACAAAGATTTCAAACATCATCGCTTGCACCATTGGACCTTCCACCCAAATGTCCAAACGACCTTCACTATCAACGCCTGCTTTAATAAAGCGACGCTTTAATTGGAATAATTCTAAATAATCAACAAAGTCACTTTTAATAAAACGTAAGCTACGTAAATAAGTGAGCTCATCTTCTTTAAATTTTAGCTCACATAAGTAATCGAGTTGCTGTTGCAATTCCGGTAAAATATCAACCAATGGATATTCAGTCTGTTCCAAATTACGGCAGCGGAAATGGTACACACTATGCGTTTGTGGAAATTTGTGTAATACCACCTGCAGCATGGTGAATTTATACAGGTCGGTATCCAACAATGATCGAATTATCGGTTGCATGTTCTGCTCATGAAAAAGTCCTTCTCTCACTATAAAAACTTAATTTTGAGTTGCAAATGAAAAAAAACGATTTTGCGCTATTTTTTTGGCTTTTTATACGCCAGATGCGTAATTTGGTGTAAAAAGCCATTTTGCTTAAGCCGATATAGGTTTAACTTAAGTTCGGCTTAAGGATGGTATAATTGGATTTATGCTAACCACATCACAAAATATTAACATATTATGATAATTTAATAATTATTAAATATTTTTTTATGATATTTGATTGCAATCATTTTTCTTTTTATTTAGCATGGCTTTAAGCAAAAAAATGATCATTTTTTTTGCAATATTTTCATCATTTATTCTTTGTAATACCTAGGGGAATCCACATGGCTAAACTTACATTAGACGACTTGGCAGAAATTGACGGTTTCGTAGCTGCTGCGCTGGTAGACAGCTCAAGTGGTCTTGCACTAGCAACTTTAGGTAGTGGCATCGATTTAGAATTAGCAGCTGCAGGTAATACTGAAGTGATTCGCGCTAAAGTAAAAACAGCACGAGCATTGCAATTAAACGACAAGATTGAAGATATTTTAATCACGTTAGGTAAGCAATACCACTTAATGCGTCCTCTTGATCGCAATGACGAATTGTTCTTGTACTTGGTGCTTGATCGTCAAAAATCTAACCTTGCAATGGCACGTCACGAATTACGTAGCTTTGAAAAAGGTTTAGATTTCGCTTAAGTCTAAATCAGCTAAAAAAAATCTGTCTTTTAAGACAGATTTTTTTAGCCTACTTGGCATTAAGCATCTTTAGCTTCATGCTGTGTACTGCCCTGCATTTGCGTTGCATAGTCAACACCATGCTGTTTTAAGTATTCACGAATGAGTTGGCGTACCACTTGTGAAGGTTTAAGATCCTGACGTGCACACAACTCTTCAAATGCATGTTTTTTTACAGGATCAATGAGCACTGTTAATCTTGCTGTCTTATTTTCCATATTTATAAACACTAAAAAGTAATAATTAAATTATAATAAGATTAACATTTAACTTTCTCAAGTACTTCTTATAGATTTTTTAATTTAAATTAAAAAAGGCCGAATTTTCATCGACCTGATTTGTAGTATATTCACTGTTTAATCTAGCAATTGTTTAAGCTTTTGATCTTGGCCTATCACTTTGGCAAATTCAGCTACAGTTTTTTGTCCTGTTTGTTTGGCATTGACATCACAATCTACACTTTTCAACTGTTTGGCAATTGACCACTCTAATTTAAAAATCGCGCCCATTAAGGCTGTATTGCCTTTGTTGTCACGTAAGCAACGATCTGCACCTTGATTTAATAAACTGGTGACAATGTCTTGATGACCATAATAGGTGGCCATCATCAGCGCGGTATAACCATCTTTATTTCTAACATCAACAGGAAAACCATGCTTTAAAAATTCATGAATGACTTCATGATTCCCCGTACGCGCCGCAGCAAAGAATAAATCAATCACTTCTTGTTGCGCTGCTGGTGAAGCAGGTTGAGAGGTTTGTGCTAGCGTTTGTCCTACAGCCAAGCCTAAAGCTACAGTCAGCAGCATGCTTTTTAAAAATTTCATGATCGTTCCTATAGATAACTTGAGTGATAAAACAAAAACAAGTGCCTGTAAAACTCCCCTAGGGTGCAGGAAAGGAATTGAGTTTTACAGGACTTTTCGGAGGTGATTGCCTATGTGGCGCCCCAATCACCAATCTTTAGACCAATCGAAATTAGTCTTTTAAAGCCGCAGCTTTTGCTTTAACTGTAGCGAGGTTACCGTTGACTGCTTTAGTCATACGTGTACCGTAGTCTGCATCTGCTTTGTAGAAGTAAGACAACATAATGTGTTTGGTTTCTGAATCCTTCACGTTACCAAGGTCAGCTGCCAAGTTCATGATTAAGTCGTCTTTCTCTTTAGCAGAGTATGAACGATACAATTCACCTGCTTGTTTGAAGTTTTGCTCCTTCACACCACGTTGTTGCACTGTGCCTGACAGTGGCGTTTCAACCGCACGCGCTTTTGGCGTAGATGGTTTTGGCTCAATACGGCTTGGTTCGTAGTTCACGTTAGATGAAGTCGCACCCACATTCATGTAGCCATCTTGGTTATTGTTATTCACATTCACCAATGGACGGTTCACTGGAATTTGCTGGTGGTTGGCACCTAAACGGTACATTTGTGTATCTGAGTAAGAGAAGATACGGCCTTGAAGTAGACGGTCTTCTGATGGCTCGATACCTGGAACCAAGTTACCTGGAGCCAATGCCACTTGTTCGGTTTCTTGGAAGAAGTTTTTCGGCATACGGTTAAGCGTTAACGTACCGACTTTGGTTTCTGGAACTAGGTTCGTTGGCCAGATTTTTGTTGGATCTAGTGGATCAAACTCAAACTTGCCTAGATCTTTAGGATCTAACACTTGGATATAAAGATCCCATTTCGGGAAATTACCCGCGTTGATGTTTTTGTAAAGATCGTTAGTTAAGTGGTTGAAGTCTTTACCTTGTAACTCAGCCGCTTCTTTTACGTTTAGACCTTTCACGCCTTGTTTCGAGCGGAAGTTGAACTTCACGTATTTGTATTCACCTTTGGCGTTATACAATTTGAATGCATGCACACCAAAACCATCTTGTTCGCGGTAGCTGGTTGGCACACCTTGGTTACCATACACATAAGTCAACATGTTAGTTGCCCATGGCTGGCTCGACAAGAAATCAAATACGCGGTTGGCGTCTTGAACGTTGTCAATTGGACTTGGTTTCATTGCATGGATGAAATCTGGGAATTTGATGGCATCACGGATAAAGAAGACAGGCGTTTGGTTACCAACTAAGTCCCAGTTACCTTCTTGGGTATAGAACTTGATGGCAAAACCATGTGGGTCACGTAAAGTTTCAGGCGAGTGTTTACCATGAATCACTGTAGAGAAGCGCAAGAATACAGGTGTTTTTGTCCCTGCTTTAAATAGTGAAGCGATGGTTAAATCAGATAAGTCTTTTGTTGCGACAAACTCACCATATGCACCAGTACCGCGTGCGTGTACAACACGCTCAGGAATACGCTCACGGCCAAAACGTTGAAGTTTTTGGATTAATTGTACGTCTTGAAGTAATACAGAACCATTTGGACCTGCGGTGATTGAATTTTGGTTATCACCAACTGGCGCACCATTATCTTTAGTTAATGGCGCAGCTTGTGTGCCAGCAGTCACTGCTGCAAGCATCGCGACGAGCAAAGAACGCTTAAACATGAATGTCATCTCTCAATAAATACCTTTCCTGCACGGCATAAGGTACTAAAATTTAAGTTAGAGGTAAAAATGATAATTTTTATCAGCTTCATCGTTTTCTTAAATGCAAAATAAATTGCGAAATCAAGTTTTTATCAAAATTTTAAAGACTAATATTTTTTATCATTAGGGGCGATTATGAGCTTTTGCTACAATGATGCTCAAGTTGAGAAGTATATGATTTTGGTTGAATTATGCGCGCATTATTACAGCGAGTTTTAGAAGCAAAAGTCGTGGTAGACGGTGAAATCACCGGCCAAATTGAACATGGGATTGTGGTTTTTTTAGGCTTAGGTAAAGATGATAATTTAGATAAAGGCAAAAAGCTGATTGATAAGATTCTAAAGTATCGTTTTTTTGATGACGAACAAGGCAAAATGGGCTGGAATGTGAGTCAATCGGGTGGCGGTTTATTGTTGGTGTCACAATTTACCTTAATGGCACACACCCAAAAAGGCTTACGGCCAGACTTTGGCCCTGCAATGCCACCAAGCGACGCTAAAGCGCTTTATGAACAATTGGTGGCTTATGCACAAAGCCAATTCACAAATGTACAAACCGGTATTTTTGCTGCCGATATGAAAGTACATTTGGTTAATGATGGGCCAGTGACCTTTAATCTAGAAATCGAATAAATTTAAACATTAAGCCCGCAATTGCGGGCTATTGTTTAACGACCAATTTTTTCTTTAATCAAACGACGGACGTGTTTGTATTTGCTTTTGACCTGTTTAGGAACAACTAACTGCGCTGCGCGATTTAGCCAAACCAATAAACTAAAATCACCTTCCATTTTAATCGAGCCATTTTGTACCCCAGTCATAATCGCCGACGTATCACCTTTAAGTAAGGTTTTTACCGCTTGTTCACTGCTTTCAAATTGCAAGACAAAATCTGCTGCTTCTGCACGTCCTGAAACGGTAGAAATCTCACCGTGATTCACCACAATTTGACGTGCCATGCCATTGTCTGTCGCAATCTCTAAACGAAATTGGCGTTCTTGAATCAGCTCAATAAACTTTGGATTACCACGTGACATTTGCTTCATACGTAGTACTAATCCAGCAACAAGCAGATCTAATGGGTCAGTACTGACATCAACAAGCGGTAATTTCACCACAGGAAGGGTTGGAAATTTCATCTAAGCAGCCTATTTTTAATTGTTTATAAATTATGCATGCTAGCACAATTGTAAAAAAGTTCTGTATAACAAGCGCTAATCTCATATTTTTCGTGTTTAAAAGATGCCTTAATTGGAAGCATCTTTTAAATCTTGCGCAAAATAGCCCTGCTGTTGGTCCTCGTAAACAGGGGTATGTTCCCTATAAATCGGACTGGGCTTAACCTGCTGCTGTACTTTGCGATCTTCACGCCACAGCAAAGCCACTATAGCAACTGCCAACATTGCTATACCTAAGATATAACCCAGTGTACTTGGCAGATTCAACCACCACATTAAGCATAAAGTCAGCGCCTCAATGCACAATGCCACCAAGACCAACAATAAGTAACGTCGATCTGTGGTGCAAAAATACAGTACTACAGCGCTTGCCAATAACAGCATAATTATCATCATGACCTCCTCGACCAAGGTTGACACGTTGGTCTGGGGTCATTATGCGTAATTCAACGCTAAAAAAAATCTAAAAAAAGCATTGCTACGACACAATCTGTCGTCAAAAAAAATGCAACCAGAAGGCTGCATTTTTTACTCATTGTATCTAACTTAAAGGGCATGAATTTCTTGAGCATGAATGCCGAGTAAGTAAAGCACACCATCTAAGCCAACATTAGAAATGGCCTGTTGTGCAGTTTGGCGCACCAAAGGTTTCGCATGGTAAGCCACGCCTAAGCCTGCTAAGCCGAGCATTGGCAAGTCGTTGGCACCATCACCTACAGCCACAGTCTGCTCAAGGCTAAGGCCCATTTGTTCAGCAATTTTACCTAAGAATAATGCTTTACGTGCACCATCCATAATATCGCCTGTGACTTCACCAGTCACTCGGCCATCTTGAATATCTAAAACATTGGCATGTACTTCATCTAGGCCTAACTTGGCTTGTAGGTATTCAGCAAAATACTGGAAACCACCGGATAAGATTGCGGTACGATAACCCTTGGCTTTTAAAGTTGAAATTAAGTGTGCTGCGCCTTCATTAATAGTCAGGCGCTCAGCAATACTGGCCAGTACAGAAGCATCCATACCTTTTAATAATGCCACGCGCGCACGGAAGCTAGCTTGGAAATCAAGCTCGCCTTGCATAGCACGTTCTGTAATTTCAGCAACTTTTTCGCCTACACCTGCTTCTTTTGCCAATTCATCAATGACTTCTTGACCAATTAAGGTTGAATCCATATCAAAACAGATTAAACCACGGGGTTGGCAATACACTGCGCTGGTTTGCAAGGCAATATCAATCTGACGTTGCTGTGACAAAGCTAAGATGGCTTGACGGGTGAGTTGTGCATCTGCCAATTGACCAGTTAATGTCAATTGTACACACGCGCGTGCTGCTAGATTTTCTTGGACTACAGATACAGGAAGACCCGTCAAACGGGCCTTATTTTTAATCGTTAAACCTTGTTCAGCAAGCAATTGAGAAACAGCGTCTACATCAGCAGTAGTTAATTCTGGTGCTAATACGGTGACAATATAGTGTGCGTTTTGTACTTCACTTAGCCACTGTTCAGAGGGGATTAGAGACATGGTTTTAAAGCTCACAGTTAGGTCTATTTCATGTGCTAGATTAGAATTTCTCATCACCAAGTGCTTGGTCATTCGATTTTCTAGAGCGACTATAATGCTTAAATTCAGTGATTTGTAAATAACAGTTTATCGAAGAGTAAGAATTTGTCAGTAATGAGCGGACAATCACTATCTGAATCGAGTAAACTGAGGCAGTTGGACGGACCCTAACAATGATAAAAGAATGATTTCTCGCATGAATTACTCGGGTCTAACAGACAACTGTTGTTACAATCATCATCGAAATTGAATCGAATTGCCTTGGAAGTTTACCTTGAATGCGCCTAGACAAGGGCTATTTGCTAGCCTACTCATTGTAAGTTTTGCCCTACACACCTTTCTATTGGTGTTAGCCACAACTCATCAGCTCAATGAAAACCGTGCCAATCAGGGTCAGCTGATGACCAGTCAATTGGTCACAGACAGCTTAACTGAGCTTGAACCTGCCAATACCGTATCATTGGCCTTGCTTGCTAATCGCTATGCAACCAATCCAAGTGTTGCTTCGATTCGTATTTTAGATGCTAATCAACAAGTTCTAGCCACAGGTGGTTTATCCAAAACCCGTGATGGTCAGGTTTTTGTACGCGATGCGCTACAAAATGAGAAGAAGGTCGGTAGCATTGAAATCACTTTAATTCAGCCAAGTATGGGCGAAATTTTACGTAATCAGTGGCTGGCGATTTTAGCTTCACTGCTGGTACATGCGCTGTTGTGGTTTATTTATCGTGCGATTGCGCGTCCAAGCCGCAAAGAGTATTTAGAGCGCATTAATAATGAAGCGCGCTTAAAACACGAATTGCAAAGCTTAAGCCAAGCCTTAGAGCAGGAAAAACATAATACAGCTTTAGCCCTAGCCCAAGTGAACAGCCAAACACCTAATAAAGCCAAATCCAAAGAAGTGCGTTCTTTAGCCCTAGATCATTCTGCTGTAGCGTTGAGTATTCAATTTTATGATCCAAAACAATTACTCAATTCGGTGAGCCCGACTGTTGCTGTACCCTATTTTAATTTATGCCAATTGTTTTTAAATAAAAGTATTGATTTGTGTTTACAACACTACAAGCTCAATAGCCCTGATATCACGCTTTTACAAAGTTTTAATGAACACGGCGCTGTGCTGAGTGTTTCTTCTGAGAAAATAGATGCAGTTAAATGCTTGGTGATGATTAGTAACGTGTTCCAGTTATTATCAGAAGTATTGTATAAGCGCTACCGTGAAGATAAACGCTTTGTGTTACAAACCCGTACTGCTTTGTCGACGGCAGTGGCATCTATGCATCTGTCAGCCCCACAAGCCGCAGAACGTTTGGTACAGCAATTGGTTGCCAAAGAAAGCGCCTTACAGTTGGCCAATGAATTACTAAAAGAATTGAGTGACCATTATGAATTAGTGGCACTGCCTAATCCAAGTAATGCCCTGACTCGTCATGCCTTTATGATTAGCGGCATGGATGCAGAAACTGCTCAAATTGCCCAAGATATTCGCAGCGAAATCTTAAAGAGCAAGCAGTCGAGTGGTGCTTAAATAAAAGGGATGCACTGCATCCCTTTTTTATATTCATGATTTAGTTGTGTTTGCGACTAGCCCAATAGGTGGCCAATGCCGGACCCGAAATATTGTGCCATAAGCTAAAAATAGCACTAGGTAGCGCAGTCATAGGGGAAGCAGCAAAATGTACAGCAGCCAGGGCTACACCCAAACCTGAATTTTGCATACCCACTTCAATTGCCACAGCTTTACTGTCAGCATAAGGTAGTTTTAATACACGACTGATCCAAAAACCAATTAAATAGCCCAAACCATTATGTAATATCACCACGCCTAAAATCAGTAAACCTGATTCCAAAATCTGTCCTTTACTCCCAGCAATAATCGCCGCCACAATTGCCACAATCGCCACTACAGAAATCAGCGGCATGGCGGGCATATAGTATTGAATCTTTTGTTTTAAAATTGCCCGCACCACCAAGCCTAAAATAATCGGCAATAACACTACTTGTAAAATCGAAGTCAGCATTGACAGTGCGTTAATTTCAATCCACTGGCTTGCCAACAGATAAAAAATTGCAGGTGTGAGTAGTGGTGCTAATAAGGTCGAAACCGAAGTACAAGCCACCGACAGCGCAGTATTACCCTTGGCCATATAAGTAATCACATTTGAGGCTGTCCCGCCTGGACAACACCCTACCAAGATCACGCCAATGGCAATTTCTGGCGGCAAGCTAAAGAGCTTACAGAGAAGGAATGCCAAACCTGGCATGATTATAAATTGAGCAGCCACTCCAATTGCCACCGCTTTGGGATTTTGCAACACGCTTTTAAAGTCATCTAGCGTCATGGTCATGCCCATACCAAACATAATGATACCGAGCATCCATGGAATATAGCTTTTGAGCCAGATAAAGCTATTGGGACTGAGCATGGCTAGCCCCGCAAATAACAACACCCAAAGTGCAAAGCTTTTTTGCACTATATTAGAAAATCTTAAAAATCCATTCATAGCTGTTGACCTAGGCTCAATTGACTCGCCACGTCAGCAGCTTGAATACGCTTTACTCCAGCGTGCTGCATCGCTTGCCATGCCTGTTGTAATGAACCGTTTAAATCAATCGCTTGGCAAGCATCTTCAATCACATATGTGTTAAAACCTAACTCCGCACTATCTATAGCGCTCCAAGCTACACAAAAATCTGTGGCAATTCCAACTACAAATACCTGCTCAATTCCTCGCTCTTTTAAGTAACTGGCAAGGCCCATTTTAGTTTGACGATCTGCCTCTTGAAAAGCAGAGTAGCTATCAATCTGCGCATTAAATCCTTTACGGATAATCAACTGAGCATGTTGAATATTGAGATCGGGATGCAACTCTGCATCGTGTGTGCCTTGTACGCAGTGACTCGGCCATAACACTTGAGTGCCATAATCTAACTCAATGTGTTGATAGGCTTGCTTACCCGCATGATTTTCGGCAAAAGAGATATGATTGTGCGGATGCCAATCTTGGGTCAGCACCACATTGCTAAATTGCTGGGCCAGTTGATTAATGATCGGAATAATGTGATCGGCTTGCGCCACAGCTAAGTTGCCACCCGGAGTAAAGCCATTTTGTACATCGACAACCAACAATACGCTGTTGTGGTTCATGTCAGATCCCTTGCAATTGATGTTTGCCAAAATGTAGCTGATCTAAGGGTAAACACGCTATCAATTTTTTAGGCAAAAAAATAGCCCACATCGCTGTGAGCTATATCAAGGTTGAAAGCTTTTAAACTTTTGCTGAAACCTGTTGCGGTTGCATGCGTTTAACTAAGATCAACATAAAGATCGCTGAAATCACGATACATGGAATAGCGGCTGAGATAACACCCGCTGCACCAAAACCTGCTACCAATAATTGCCCCGCAATTGCAGGCCCAAGCATTGCGCCAACACGACCTACTGCAGAAGCTACACCCACACCTGTAGCACGTACTTCAGTTGGGTAAACGATACCACCAAAAGCGTACAATACACCTTGGCAACCAATCACAAACGCGCCAACCAAGGCAGAAGCTAAATACATTTGCGTTAAAGCATTGGCTGCATTTAGCGCAAATAAACCCGCTAAAATACCGCCGTACATCAGTAAAATTACGTAGGCTTTTTTCCAACGATCAGTCAGCATACCTAAGATAATAGTACCAATCGTTGCACTAACCATGAAGTAGAACTGTGCTGTAGCACCTTCTTGACGAGTAAAGCCAAGCTCAGTAAACAGTGATGGCAACCAGCTTAGCATGATGTAAACCACCATCAGGGTAAAGAAGTAGCTCACCCAAATTAAGCAGGTACGTAAACGGTTTTCAGTATTAAATAAATCTTTAAAAGATGCTTGTGGCTGCGCTTGAGTGGCAGTTTTGTCTTGCGCTTTTAAGAATTCTTTAGATTCAGGTAATAACCACATCATGATTGGAATCACAATAATCGGTAATAAACCACCCAAATAGAAAATGTTTTTCCAGTCTGAACCAAACTCTGTAGTTGCAATTAGAGACAAGATGGCTGCACCTACTGGCATACCGCAGTACATCAAACCTACCGCACGACCACGATTTTGTGGCGTTACCGCTTCAGATGCTAGCGTAATCAGAATTGGCATTGCTGCACCTAAACCTGCACCCGCTAAGAAACGCACGGCCAATAAGCTGTTAAAGCTATTTACCCACACTGTGCAGAGCGTAAATACAGCAAAGATTGCAGTCGATAGAATTAAAACCTTTTTACGTCCAATCCGATCTGCAAGTCGACCACCGACTAGTGCGCCGGGCAGTAGACCCAAAATCCCTGCACTAAAAAATACACCGAGTTGAGAGCTATTCAAGCCAAAGCTTTCGCGAATTCCTGCTGCAGCAATACCTGCAGCCTGAATATCTAGCCCTTCAATTACGGCAATAAGGAAACAAATCGCCACGGTAATCACCGCATGTTTGTTATCTGATCTTTGCATTGGATACTCCTTAATTGCAATCAGTGGCCAACTTACGTGCGCCATCATGGCGAAGACTGCAAGCGGATACGAGCTATCAATAAGTGTAAGATCCCAGCAAATTTATCTTGTATATTCACTCATTTATTGGAAATTTATCGTTTTTATGAATTTCTTATATAGTCTTAAAAGCAATTAATCTGGGCAAAAAATTAAGCAGCGATTCCAAGCAATTTAGTCTGTTTTGTTTAAGACAGCGCTATAGCTAGCTTAAATCTAAAAAAAGTTTAAGAGTTAAAATCAATTATTAAGAAAGATTAAACAGCGATTTAGGGTTTATTGATAAAGATCAATATATATATTTTTAATATCTATATTGATCTTTATTTCGTCTTAAAAACAGATTAAAATTGCCGCTACGCTGCTCCTAGCAAGCGTTACAGCTATTTTTGCCGTTATCATCAAGTAATAAATATTGTGAAAATCCCTAGTTTTTCCACAAAATTTGCTTTAATTTGATGGGGTCAAACAAGCACACTCTTTTAATTTGTAGAAAAACTCGTTTTTTCTTTCGCTTTAGACATTGTTTTTATCACCGATGAAAAAAGTATATTGTTCTTATGCGTTTCATCAGTCATAATTTAGCTAAGTAAGCCACTCGTTCAAAAAAGAACGTTGATTTACTTAGAAATCACAAATAAATCCATCCAAATTCATGTTTTTCTAACCGTACTCGGATGGACAAATAGGATATTTTTGCAAATGACTCAGCAAGCACAGACCATTCAGGGTTCAATTGTCGCAATCGTCACCCCTATGTTTGAAGATGGCAGCGTAGATTGGAAGGGTCTTGAGAAGCTCGTTGAGTGGCACATTGAACAAGGTACCAATAGTATCGTTGCAGTGGGTACAACGGGCGAAGCCTCTACGCTTAGCATGGCGGAACACACACAAGTGATCAAAGAAATCATTCGTGTTGCCAATAAACGCATTCCTATTATTGCCGGCACTGGCGCCAATTCAACACACGAAGCGATTCAACTGACCAAAGAAGCCAAAGAGCTTGGTGCAGATGCCGCTTTACTGGTAACACCTTATTATAACAAACCAACCCAAGAAGGTTTATATCAACACTATAAGGCAGTTGCTGAAGCAGTTGACCTACCCCAAATTTTGTATAACGTGCCAGGTCGTACTGGAGTAGATATGCAGAATGACACAGTGATTCGTCTTGCTGATCTACCACAAATTGTGGGGATTAAAGATGCCACAGGTGATGTCGCTCGAGGTGCAGAATTAATCGCTGGTTTACAAGGTAAAAATATGACCGTGTACTCAGGTGATGATGCAACAGCGTATCAACTGTTTGAAAAAGGCGCTCGTGGTAATATTTCAGTGACTGCCAATATTGCCCCTCAAGCCATGAGTGAAATCTGCGCAGCAGCTTTAAATGGTGAACATGAACAGGCTGCAGCTTTAAATGCTAAAATTGCAAATCTTCACAATATTTTATTTTGTGAATCGAACCCAATTCCTGTGAAATGGGCACTTCATGAAATGGGTCTAGTAGAAGCAGGTATTCGTTTACCTCTTACACCACTGGCTCAAGCATATCGCGCACCACTTCGTGAAGCACTTAAAGAAGTGGGCCTCATTTAATAAGAGCAAATTATGATGCAATTACGTTTTGGTTTTATCCTTGCACTTTCTGCGATCAGCTTAACAGGCTGTAGTTCAGTTGCGATTAAAAATGGTTCATTAGACTATAAAGAAGCGACAGAGCTCAATGCCTTGCAATATCCTGAAGGTTCAATGGTACGACCTGCAACGCCGTTGTATCCTGCTCCAGCGGTAGACCCTTTAGCATTAGAGCATGCACCTGTACTGACCAATGCTAAAGGCAATCGCTTTGCCCTTCCTCGCCCACAGTCAGCGCAGCCTACCAACACAACAGTAACTGCAACTACACCACGCCCAAGCCCACTTGTTGATGGAAATCAAAATCCATTGCTTAAAATGGAAGGCGAAGCAAGCGAGATTTGGCAATATACCCTTGCCACTTTAAGCAGCCTTAACTATAGCGTGGTCAATCAAAGCAAAGACCGTTATGAAGTGAGTATTAAAGTCGATGGACAAACTTTGTTACTTAAACTCACCTCTCTTGGTTCAACGCAAACACTGGCTGTGTTCAATGCCGATAGCAGTTTTGCCGATAAAGACGTTGCGGCTCAGTTGTTAACTCAAATTTACCAAAATTGGCCAGCCTAGTCGGATTGTCTAGGCTTTTTTTTTGCAAGTAAAAGGTTCCCCCTCATGTTAAAACAAACCTTGCTCTATACTGGTAAAGCTAAATCTGTTTATGAAACAGATAATGCAGATCATTTAGTATTAGTCTTCCGCGATGATGCTTCGGCATTCAATGGTGAAAAGATTGAACAGCTCGCGCGTAAAGGTAAGGTGAACAACCGTTTTAACGCCTTTATCATGGAAAAACTTGCTGCTGCCGGCATTGAAACTCACTTTGAAAAACTTCTAACTCCAACTGAAGTTTTAGTGAAAAAGTTAGACATGATCCCTGTGGAATGTGTAATTCGTAACTATGCAGCAGGTTCTCTATGCCGTCGTTTAGGCGTAGAAGAAGGTAAAGAGTTAACTCCACCAACTTTCGAATTGTTCTTTAAAGACGATGCGCTTGGCGATCCAATGGTGAATGAATCACAAGCCATTGCATTGGGCTGGGCAACTGCAGAACAACTTGCACGCATGAAAGAACTGACTTATCAAGTCAATGAAGTACTTAAAGCATTATTTGCTGAAGGCAATATGCTACTTGTAGACTTTAAACTTGAATTTGGTGTGTTCCACGACCGTATTGTTCTTGGTGATGAATTCTCTCCAGACGGCTGCCGTTTATGGGACAAAGACACCAAGAAGAAATTAGATAAAGACCGTTTCCGTCAAGGCCTAGGCGGTGTGGTTGAAGCTTATGAAGAAGTTGCAACTCGTATTGGTATCGACTTATCTGACATCTAATTATTAAGTTTTACTAAAAAAACCGAAGCTTTGGCTTCGGTTTTTTTGATTATAAAAACACCGTTCCTGGCTGATAACCAACATACTTACCATATAAAATCGCAATCCATAAACAGATCACAAAAAGTAAAATTAAACGCGTTATCACACTAAAACAGGACATACCTGTGCGGTTCTTGGACATCCGTGTCACCTAAGTTTTCTATTGTTGTTGTTCTTCGCTCCAGCGGCGCTGTTGCAAACGCTCTGCTTCTACTTCACGTTTATTACGTGCTGATTGATATAACTTAGTGCCTTTTAACTCAGGCGGCAAATAGTCCTGTGTGACAAAATGTTCAGGGTAGTCATGCGGATATAAATAATTGATGCCATAACCTTCATCTTGCATCAGTTTGGTTGGTGCATTGCGCAAATGCAACGGCACAGCTAAGTTTGCAGTTTTTTCAGCTAACTCCATCGCACGATTAATCGCTAAATAGGTACTATTACTTTTCGCACTGGTGGCTAAATAGACCACAGTTTGGCCTAAAATAATTCTGGCTTCAGGCATACCAATGACCTGCACCGAACGGAAACACTCACCGGCCAATAACAATGCATTTGGATTAGAGTTACCAATATCTTCGGATGCGGCAATCAACATACGACGGGCAATAAACACAGGGTCTTCACCGCCTTTTAACATACGCGCAAGCCAATACAGACTCGCATCAGGATCACTCCCCCGAATCGACTTAATTAAGGCGGACACCAAATCGTAATGCTGCTCACCCGACTTATCATAACGGGCAATATTTTGCTGGGCGACGCGAATCACTACAGCATTATCAATTATATTTTCAACATCAGGCTCAAAAGTGCTAGCAATCAAATCCAGTAAATTTAATGCCTTACGTGCATCACCTGCAGCAAATTGAATCAGGGCATCCAATTCCCCGATTTTAATCAAACGCTGTTTTAGAAACTCATCACAACGAATGGCATGACGTAACAAGTTTTCAATAGCTGTGTCATCTAAACTATTTAACCGGTATACCTGACAGCGCGACAATAATGCATTATTCACTTCAAAAGACGGATTTTCGGTAGTTGCACCAATTAAGGTAATCTTACCTTTTTCAACCGCGCCCAAAAGTGCATCTTGTTGTGACTTATTAAAACGATGAATCTCATCAATAAACACCACAGGAGTGCTTAAATCATTACTATCAGCAATGACTTCTCTTAATTCTTTAACCCCAGTATTTAGAGCAGATAAACTAATAAAAGGACGATCTACTGCTTGAGCCAACAACAAAGCAATGGTGGTTTTACCCACTCCGGGTGGGCCCCAAAAAATAATTGAAGGTAAATGCCCCTGATCAATCATTTGTCTTAGTGGCGCATGCTCAGCGAGTAAATGATCCTGTCCAATAATTTGCGACAAATCACGTGGTCTTAAGCGTTCAGGTAAAGGAATAATATGGTCAGACATAGCAATATTGTTGTAGTAGACTTAAGCTAAAGTCTACTATGTTAGCTCAATACATAGCTATAAATTACATTGCGCATAAATCAGATAAACACTTTAATTTTATGATCATAAAATAAGATTTTTTTTGTTAGCTATACGTAAAAAAGCAGCATACCAATATTTAGAATTTAACCATTTATTGTTATACTTTGGTCCATATTGTGATCAAATTTTTGCCATTTTTTAAGAGTGTAACCAACAAAAAAATGAAATCCTCGCTCACTAACAAGCGTGCTCTCTCTCCCTCTCAGGATTTCACAGCAAAGCCTCAAGCTTCTTTACATGTGTTACAAAATCAACTGCAGCGTATGTTACAAACCTTAGATTTAGTCCCGCAAATGCTTTGGATAAAAACTAAATCGCAAAAAAACTTTTGTAATCAAACACTTTACCAATATATAGGCCAAGACGTCGATCTGTTGTCTAATGATAATTGGGAAAATTTTGTTCATCCTGAGGATCAGCAAAATTTACGTTGCCTATGGCAGCAATCTCATCTCTTAGATCAAGATTTTGATTGTGAGTGCCGTATTCGCCATATTGAAAACTCTTATCAATGGTTTAAAATTCATGTGAAATTACACCCACATCAGGATTTAGAGTGGATCATTAGTTGTGATAATATTCATGAATATATCGTGCAAAAAGAACAACAACAACAGCAATTAATTGCTCAACAAAAATGCCTAGATAGTAGTGCTGATTGCATTAAGGTGCTTAGCCCAGATGGACGTTTAAATTATATCAATCGCTTTGGGCGTGAAGCTTTACTTATGCCCCATCAAGAAACATCTAATTTATCTTGGTTAAACCTTCTTGATCAAGAGATTCAGCCGCAAGCCAAAAGAGCCCTCTCTCAAGCACAAAAAGGTTATCAGGCACGTTTTTCCACTATAACGCAACGTTTTGGTCGTGCACCTTATTATTGGGATAATTTGCTCACGCCCATGCTCAATGAAGATGGTCAGGTGAAAGAAATATTATGTATTTCTCGTGATATGAGTCAGCAGACCTTGACTGAAAAACGTCTCGAAGATGCCTATACTTTTGATGATCTCACCAAGCTTTATAATCGTAGAGCATTTAATAGTTTATTAGAAAATACACTTAATCAAGCCCATATGAATGCCACTTCTGTGGGACTGATTATGTTGGATTTGGATTATTTTAAAAATTTAAATGACACACTTGGGCATTTGGCAGGTGATCATCTGCTTAAAGTGTTTGCATATCGCCTAAGAAAAGCTTTTCCCAAGCCTTTGATTGTATCTCGCTTTGGTAATGACGAATTTGCTCTGATTATTCCTGAATTGCCGTCTAAACAAGATTTAATTCATTATGCACAGCGCGCTGCAGCACAATTAGATGCCCCTATTTATTATGCAGGGCAATATATTAATGGTGGCATCAGTATTGGCTGTGCCAGCTATCCAGAAGATGCCAGTACTTTATGTCATTTAGTTCGTTGTGCGGATACCGCTTTAAATGATTTAAAGCAAAGTGGCCGTGGTGGTATTTTGCTATTTAATGAACATATGTTACATAGCTTACAACATACCGCACAGCAGCTTAATTTAGCACGTGAGATTTTACGTAATGACGCTATTGTGCCGTATTATCAACCCAAGGTGAATCTACACACAGGTAAAATCATTGGTTTTGAAGCACTCTTGCGCTGGCATGATGACAAACAATCTACGCATACCCCAGCACATATAGAAGAAGCATTTCAAGACTATGAGTTAGCCACACGCTTAAGCGAAACCATGCAGCGCAAAGTGTTTAGCGATGTAAAGCATTGTCTGCGTCATAATATTGCTTTACATCCTGTGGCTATTAATGCCGCGCCTGTTGAATTCTTACGCGATAATTATGCAGAATCACTTTTAAGTCGCCTAGCTGAATATGACATTGATCCACGCCTGATTGAAATTGAAATTACTGAGCAAAGCTTAGAAGTACGTGGCGCAGCTTATGTATTACGTGCTTTAGAACAGCTTAAACAGGTAGGGATTCGCATTGCACTAGATGACTTTGGTACCGGTCATTCATCGCTGACACGCTTAAAAGACTACCCCATTGATATTTTAAAAATTGATCGTAGTTTTATTGAAAAGATGCATGCCGATCCAGCTATTTTAGCCATTGTGAGTGCCATTGCTCAGCTTGGCCCAAAACTTAAAATTGAAATTTTAGCTGAAGGAATTGAAGCGCTTGAACATGTTAGCACCTTACAAGAGTGCCAATGTGCCACCGGACAAGGCTTCTATTTTTATAGACCGATGCCCATTCAAGACATTGAAAAAATAATGCGTGCTCCTTAGCGTACCCAACGCACAATATATTCATCAATCTCATCTTCATCTATATCAAGTTCTGAAATACAACGTCCAGCAACTGATTTACGCGCCTTAATGACATTATCACGCGAACCAGTTTTTAGATAATGCCAGCTAGGTAAAGGCTTATTTTCGTTTAAACGCCGATAAGCACAGCTACTCGGTAACCAATTGATGTGCTGTAATTTTTCAGGTGTTAATTGAATACAATCTGGCACATAGTTCAAACGATCTGCATAATCACTACAATGCCCTGTACTACAGTCGAGTAGTTTACACGCGACTTTGGTGTAGGCCACCTCATTGCTTTCTTCATCTTCTAATTTAATTAAGCAGCATAAACCACAGCCATCACACAGCGCTTCCCATTCAGCAGGATTTAGTTGCTCAAGGCTATAATTTTTCCAAAACTCTGGACGCAGTTGAGTGCTCATAGAAGTAAAAAATGAATAAAGTAGATGCTATTATAACAGTATCCCTTATAAAGTTATTGCTTTACATTGGCAGCAAATAAACTTGAAAAAGCCTGTAAATCGAACATTTAATCAACAAAAGCCTAACAATGCAGCCGGTTTTGCCTCTCTATACTAAATATCTGATAACAACAACATGAGGGAAAAAGATATGTTTCGTTGGGCGATTATTTTTGCCGTCATCGCTTTAATTGCCAGCTTGCTTGGCTTTGGTGGTGTTGCCGGTTTATCTAAAGATTTTGCCGTGATTCTATTGGTAGTAGCTGTAATTTTGGCTATTGTTGGTTTCTTTTCCCGCAAGGTCTAAGCAACAAAATCAGTATAAAAAAGAAGAAGCCTGCTTCTTCTTTTTTTTTGTGTAATGTTGTACAACTAAAGTTAAAGATAAACATATAGAAAAAAGGAAAACTTTCATGGCTTTAACGATCAAGACACGTGAGATTAACTATACTGCGCCAGATGGTACCCAATTAATTGGTTATTTTGCCGCTCCAGAAAATGCGCAAAATGTTGCCGGTGTGTTAGTGGCACCAGAGTGGTGGGGACGCAATAGTTATACCGAACAACGCGCACGTGAATTGGCCGAGCAAGGTTATGCTGCTTTAGCCATTGATATGTATGGCGATAAAAAATCAACTACAGCAGCAAATCAAGCCAATGAATGGATGACACAAACCTTTGCTCAACCTGAAACCATTGTGCAACGTGCAACTGCGGCACTCGACACTTTAGCCGCACAAGCTGAAGTCAATGCCGATAAAATTGGCGCAATTGGCTTTTGTTATGGCGGTAAAGTGGTGCTTGATTTAGCTCGCTCAGGTGCACCTGTACATGCTGTTGCTACGTTCCATGCTGCACTTGGTGCACAAAGCCCTGCCGAAGAAGGTCAAGTTCAAGCGGAAATTTTAGTCTTGCACGGCGAACTCGATAGCATGGTGACTTTAGATGATGTGGCAAAATTTAGAGCAGAAATGCACAATGCTAAAGTTGAGCATGAAGTGATTGTATTTGAAGATGCCAAACATGGCTTTAGCAATCCGCAAGCAGATGAACGCGCCAAAGCCAATGGTGTCGATTTAGGCTATAACGCACAAGCTGAGGCTGAAAGTTTAGCTGCCATGTACGCTTTACTCGCTCGTCGTTTAGCTTAAAACCAACACCAATATAAGGAGAATCACCATGACAGATTGTATCTATTGCGACTTCGATGATTATGATGTGATTGCAAAAAATGACTTTGGGGTTGTTTTACCCGAGCCGAAACCTCTTTCACCAGGTCATTGTGTGATTATTCCATTACGCCATGTGTCATCTTTTTTTGAAGTAACAGATAAAGAGCGAAAGAGCTTAATGTCATTGTTAGAACTAGCGCGTAATGAATTGGTGTTACGTCATCAACCGGCTGGTTTTCATGTGGGTTTTAATGATGGTGCGGTCTTTGGGCAACAAGCTGAGCATTTACATGTACATATTATTCCACGCTATCAAGGTAAACCTTTGCAGCTTGATGAGCGATGGGGTATGAGTGCTTAAAGCCAACGTCTTAATCTGACGCAAACCAGATGATGCTTCGGCATCATCTTTTTTTATGCGATATACTTAGCGGCTATTTTTTAACTTGAGCCAGTATGAGTCAATTTAGTTTTTCTGATGCCTTATTAGCATGGTTTGATGTGCATGGCCGGCACGATTTGCCGTGGCAAGTGGCAGATGATCCCTACAAAGTTTGGGTATCAGAAATTATGTTGCAACAAACTCAAGTCAAAACAGTGTTGCAATATTTTGATCGCTTTATGAACCGCTTTCCAACTGTGCAAGACTTAGGCAGCGCCAGTTGGGATGATGTGGCACCCTACTGGGCAGGTTTAGGCTATTACGCACGGGCGCGTAATTTACATAAAGCTGCAGGCATTGTGGCCAGCCAAGGGCATTTCCCAAACAGTTTAGAAGAATGGATTGCTCTACCGGGTATTGGTCGTTCTACAGCTGGGGCGTTAATGTCACTCGGTTTACGTCAATATGGCGTGATTATGGATGGCAATGTAAAACGCGTACTGGCTCGCTTTTTTGCCATTGAAGATGATTTATCCAAGCCGGTGCATGAACGTCAGATGTGGCAACTTGCTGAACAATTGTGCCCAACCACAAGAAATCATGATTATACTCAAGCAATTATGGATCTAGGTGCCACTGTATGTACACCTAAAAAACCGCTTTGTTTATATTGTCCAATGCAAGCGCATTGTCAGGCACATCAACAAGGCTTGGAACAACAGTTGCCATTTAAAAAAGCCAAGAAGCCAGTACCAGTGAAAACAGCACAAGTCTTATTACTCAAAAATCAGCACCAGTGGTTATGGCAGCAACGTCCCAATACTGGTTTATGGGGTGGTTTATGGTGCTTGCCGATTATTGAACAGCCAGAGCAGTTTCAGCAGTTATGCCAATCTCTGGGTCTAAAAAAAGTCCTCAAGCGTACCGAAATTAGCCATAGCTTTACGCATTTCACTTGGCAACTTGAAGCAATATGTTTTGAAGTGGATGCTGATCAACACGAACATCTTTCTATTGAGTTAGGTGGTGATTGGTTTAAGCCGGAAACAGCCACTGAAATGGGTATTCCAACTGCAATGAAGAAATTGATTAATGCAGTAAATCTATGACATATTCAGCACAGACAAAATAATAATCAGGGAAGCGCTGTGCTGTATAAAACCTTAGCTATATTGGCTTTAAGTATTTTATTTGCGGCTTGTAGTAATCGCCCGCCCGCCCCTCCTGCACTACCTGCTGACCCAGCGGCATACTTAAAAAATACGCCTTTGCCAAAAAAACTCCCTATTCCTGTTATGGGGGTGCAAACTGGGCAGCTACGTGATACCTGGGGTGCTGCACGTGGCCAAGGACGTCGCCATGAAGGGATTGATATCATGGCACCTCGTGGCACAAAAGTGTTCAGTGCGACTGAAGGCGTAATTGCCGACTTACGTAATAACAATTTGGGTGGTAAAGTAATTTGGATATTGGGGCCAAGTTCAAGTTGGCATTACTATGCTCATTTAGATGGACATCGTCGTGACTTAAAAGTTGGTGATTATGTTCGCTGTGGTGAACACATTGGTTTTGTAGGTAACACGGGCAATGCCAAATATACTGCCCCGCATTTGCATTACGGCATTTATCTAGACGCTAAAGGGCGTGGTGCGGTTAATCCATTTTTGTATTTACGTTAATTTTAGGAAGTTTTCATGTCAGAAGCGTTGATCAATCGTCTGGTAGAGTTTGCTGAGTCAGGCAATCAACAAAAAATTGTATTGGCAGGTCAAAGCTACCAAGGCTGGATCATGGAAATTAGCGAAGAAGCATTACAAATTAGTACAGGTTTTGCCGAAAAAACCGGTAAAGATGTTTGGATTGACTTTAATGATTTAAAACATGCTCAGCTATGGTTTTGGGATAATCAACAAGATCAGTGGGTTGAGTTTAAACTCTAGTTGGCTCATTTGGGAGGAGCAACTATGTTAAAACGCTGTTCATGGTGCTCCACCGACCCCTTATATCAACATTATCATGACTTTGAATGGGGACATCCTGTCCATCAAGAACCACTGCTATTTGAAATACTGTGTCTAGAAGGTCAACAAGCGGGACTTTCATGGCTTACTGTTCTTAAAAAACGTAGCAGCTATCGACAGCATTTTTTTCAATATCCTATTGCTTATATTGCCAATATCTCAGATCAAGAATTAGCGATTAAAGCACAAGATCCAAATTTAATTCGTCATTTGGCCAAGCTGACGGCTATTCGTGATAATGCCATTGCATGGGAAGCGATGTCCAAAAAAGGCTTTTTTTTACCTGAGTGGTTATGGCAATTTTCGGCTGAACACACGACTCATCATGCAGTCAATCCCAAACAAGCTGTCGTTACGCAAACGCAAGCCAGCGTTGCAATGTCAAACGCATTAAAGCGCCATGGGTTTAAATTTATTGGCCCTACTATTTGTTATGCTTTTATGCAGGCGGTAGGGATGGTAAATGACCACGACGACGACTGTCACTTTAAATATCCGTCACGGCACCCATCTAGCTAATCCTTTGATTTAAAAATAATATGTATAAAAAATGTGTTTAAATTTCAGAACCTTCTAGCTTATTTAATTTGATCAGCATATATTTAATGCTATTGTTCAATCAGTAAACCTGTTTAGGTTACGTTATAAAAATACGCTGATTAAGGCGTATTGATCTTGAGAATTTTTGAGAAAACTTATGAGTAAAGCCTTACCCATCGCTGTTGCAGTGCTTTTAGGCGGTGCTGCTCTAGTACCTGTTTACTATGCATCACAAAATCCAGCGACTTTAAGCGCTAAAGCCGACCCTAATGCTAAACCGATTGCTAAAATTAGCTACGCTTTAGGTTATGAAGTTGCCCATCAAACTCCACCTGAGTTGGATGTAAATAGCTTTGTTGCAGGTATTCGTGATGGTCATGCCCGTACTCAACCGGCATACACAGAAGAACAATTACAACAAGCCTACGAGCAATTCCAAAAAGAGATGCAAGAACAGCAAGCGGCTGCATCAACTGAAGCAAAAACATCAAGCGATGCGTTCTTAACTGAAAATAAAACCAAGCCAGGCGTACAAACCACAGCTTCAGGTTTACAGTACAAAATTACCCAAGAAGGTACAGGTAAATCACCTACTGCCAACTCTGTGGTGAAGGTACATTACACGGGTAAATTGGTCGACGGTACAGTATTTGACAGCTCAGTTGAACGTGGCGAGCCGATTGAATTCCCGCTTAATCAAGTGATTGCAGGCTGGACTGAAGGTTTACAACTCATGAAAGAAGGTTCTAAAGCCACGCTTTATATTCCAAGTAACTTAGGTTATGGCGAGCAAGGTGCTTCAGGCATGATTCCGCCAAACAGTACCCTAATTTTTGATGTTGAACTGATTGAAGTGAAATAATTCAATCCAGCATCTTAAGGAGAGCCTAGCGCTCTCCTTAATTTATTTAGAGATAAAACAATGAAAAAAATCTTATCCATGGCTTTGCTCAGCGCTGTTATGAGCGTCCCTAGCTTTGCCGCTGATATTAGTCCTAAAAGTAGCTTAGAAAAACAAGTTGGTTATAGTCTTGGCTATAACATGGCCAGCAATAATGGCGACGTATTTAAAGACGTTGATATTGACGCCTTTTTAAATGGTTTTAAAGCTGCCATTGCCGGTAAAAAACCAAGTTTAACCCCAGCCGAAATGGGAACAGCATTAAGCCAATATCGCCAGCAAACAGAAAGTAAAGCTTTGGTCGAATTCCAACAGCAAGCTGCCAAAAATTTACAAGTGGGACAAAACTTCCTTGCGCAAAATGCCAAAGCAGCCCATGTGAAAGTCACCCAATCCGGTTTACAGTATCAAGTCCTGAAAAGTGCTCAGGGTCAAAAGCCTAAAGCATCATCGACTGTACGCGTACATTATGAAGGTCGCTTACTCGATAACACCATTTTTGACAGCTCTATTGCCCGTCAACAGCCAGCCGAGTTTAAGCTTTCACAGGTCATTCCTGGTTGGACTGAAGGCGTACAACTCATGCCAGTGGGCAGTCAATATCGCTTCTTTATTCCGGCCAAACTTGCCTATGGCGATATTGGTTCAGGCGATGTGATTGGACCCAACAGTACTTTAATTTTTGATATTGAATTACTGGAAATTTTAGATTAAAAAAAAGACCGCCTCAGCGGTCTTTTTAGTTTATGGACGTAAGTGGCGTGGACGTACCCCACTGATCAATAAGCCTGCAGCATAGGCTATAGCACCTACTGCACATAGAATAATCACTTGCACAACACGCAGCCATTCCGATACATCACCGTTATACCAAGTTAGGGCATAGCTCAGCGCTAAAATCATCGCGATATTGGCAATCACAAATTGCAGGGTTAATTTTTTCCAATGTGCACCAAAGCGGAAAATATCGCGCTTATGTAAAAAGAAATACAATAAACCGGCATTGACTAAAGCCGAACCTGAAGAAGCTAAGGCTAAAGCCATATGCTCTTCTTGCCAGCCCATAAACTTAAATAAGCCAATAAATACCACGTTTAATACCGCGTTGGTAGCCACCGTAATTAGACCTACACGTACTGGCGTTTTGGTATCTTGCTGCGCATAAAAACCTGGTGCAAAAACTTTAATTAACATAAATGACAGTACACCTGCGCTCATACATTGCAGCGCCAAAGCAGTCA
Source organism: Acinetobacter sp. CY17 (assembly GCF_059515825.1). NCBI lineage: Bacteria > Pseudomonadati > Pseudomonadota > Gammaproteobacteria > Moraxellales > Moraxellaceae > Acinetobacter > Acinetobacter sp. CY17. Next base: position 27,551 of record NZ_JCAKMX010000007.1, on the reverse strand, counting down.
TTTGGGTATCTTGTAAAGTAAATTGCCCGCGCTGGAATAAGGTTTGAATAATTGGCGTTGACAGCATAAATAAAGCAATACTGGCCGGTACACCAGCAAGCACAATAATTTTCGCAGCCCAATCCATCATGTTGCGGTATTTGGTTTGGTCTTGCTCGGCATGACGCGCAGATAAAGCCGGTAAAATCACCGTACCAATCGCAACACCAATTAAACCTAGGGGTAACTCCGTCATACGCTCAGCACTATATAACCAAGACACTGAACCATCTTGCATAAATGATGCCCAAATCGAATTCAGCAACAAGTTAATTTGGGTGACAGATACACCAAACAATGCTGGCAGCATGAGTTTTAAAATGCGTTCAACACCTTCATGTTTAAAGTCAATTTTAGGTGGAATAAGTAATTTTTTACGCCATAGTTCCGGAATTTGTAGCGCAAGTTGCAAAAAGCCCGCCACAATCACGGCCCAACCGAGTGCCATAATTGGGGTTGCCATATAGGGGGTGAGCCAAAGCGCGCCGGCAATCATAGACAAATTCAGCAGCACCGGTGCAAAAGCAGGCGTGGTAAATGAGCCATAACTATTTAAGATACTGCTGGCAAATGCGGTTAATGACATAAACAGTAAATAGGGAATCGTCAGGCGGAACATATCCGTCGCTAGCGCAAATTTAGCAGGATCGTCATGGAAACCCGGTGCATAGACATACATAATCGCAGGTGCTGCCACCATGGCAAAAATCGTCAGCAAACTCATGACCGAGGCTAAGCAACCAAACACTCGGCTAATTAAAATTTGTACTTCGGCATGGGTACGCGTAGTTTTATATTCAGTTAAAACCGGAATAAAGGCCTGTGAAAATGCCCCTTCGGCAAATAAACGTCGAAAAAAGTTAGGAATTCGAAAGGCAATAACAAAGGTGTCAAAATCTTTGCCTGCACCAAATACACCCAGCAATACCACATCACGGACTAGACCCATCACCCGCGACAACATGGTCATTGCACTAACAATAAAGGTCGATCGCCACAGCGCCATCGGAACCACCTAGTGATAAAATTGAAAGGCTATTGTAAAGAAACTCATGCTCAAATTGCATGGTTAAAATCAGTCATTCACAGCCAATTCATTGGTTACTTGATTGGCTAATAACTCGCGAAACTTATGCCACTCAAAATATGGTCCTGGATCGGTTTTACGTTTTGGGGCAATATCTGAATGTCCTGCGATATGCGGGCCAATTTTTGGGTAGGCTAACCGAATAGCATGGCTGACTTGAGCTAAGATCTGATATTGCGCCTCAGTAAAGGCTTGATCATCCGAACCTTCAAGCTCAATGCCAATTGAATAATCATTACATTCTGCTTTGGCCAAATAACTAGAACGCCCTGCATGCCACGCACGATCATTAAAATTAACAAATTGTAGTACTTCACCTGTACGCAAAATCAATAAATGCGCTGAAACCTGCATACCTTCAATGCTTTGAAAATAGGGATGCACTGACCAATCTAATTTGTTTTGGAAGAATTGTTCAATATAGCCCCCACCAAATTGGGAGGGCGGCAAGCTAATATTATGAATCACCAACAACTGAATTTCAGTGCCTTCAGGGCGTTGATTATAATTCGGTGAAGGAACTTGCCGTGCGCCTACGAGCTGACCATGTTGCACAGCAAAACTGACAGCTTGTGACATATAAAGTCCTTTAAAGCGAAATCAAGAAAATAAAATCTGTGCTCATGCTAAAACTTTCTGACTTAAATCTCAAACATGACAAAGAAATTGTACAAAAAATCATTCATTTTCAGTGAAGAGTGCTAATATAAGCCGCAATTTTTGATAGACGTTATAAGATACGGAACTTCGCATGAGCATCTCTCAATCTTTGTTACGACAAGCGATTCAAGTCAACATTCAGCAAGCCTTACAAGAAGATATTGGTGATGGCGATATTACTGCGCTTCTAACGCCTGAAGCTGAACAAGCTACAGCAACAATTATTAGCCGTGAAGACATGATTCTTGCAGGTCGCCCTTGGGTAGATGCTTTAATCCAAGCCTACGATGCCAATGTACAAGTGACTTGGCTGAAACAAGAAGGCGAAAAAGTTGCAGCCAATGAGGTATTTTTAACCTTAGCCGGCTCTGCGCGTAGCTTACTCACGGTTGAACGCCCTGCGCTGAATTTTGTACAAACCTTATCTGCTGTAGCGACCAAAACTGCGCATTATGTCAAACAGCTCGATGGCTTAAAGACTAAATTACTCGATACCCGCAAAACCTTACCAGGTTTACGAATTGCGCAAAAATATGCTGTGGCGATTGGTGGTGGTCAAAACCACCGTTTAGGTTTATTTGATGCCTTTTTGATTAAAGAAAATCACATTATGGCAGCCGGTGGTATTACAGAGGCGATTGCTCAAGCGCATCAAATTGCACCAGGCAAATTAGTAGAAGTCGAAGTTGAAACTTGGGACGAACTCAATCAAGCCCTTGCTGCGCAAGCAGATATTGTCATGTTAGACAACTTTAGTCAGCAACAAATGATTGATGCCGTTAAACATGTTAATGGTCGTTGTAAGCTAGAAGCTTCGGGCAATATCACCATTGAAAATTTACGTGAAGTTGCCAGTACAGGCGTAGATTATATTTCGATGGGTGTACTGACCAAAGATGTCAAAGCCATTGATCTATCTATGCGTTTTAATGCATAAAAACGTATTGTAATCAAAAGGGTGCTCTCAGCACCCTTTTTTTAATCGTCATCGTCGTCATCACGATCTCGATCTTTCCGATCACCATCACGGCGATCGTCATCATTGTCATCATCACGGTCGTGGTCCTGACGATCATTTAAGCTACTGGTGCGCTCATCATCGCGATCCTCACCACGATCCATGCAAGCAGTCATACTAAATGCCAAAGCTATGGCCATTAAAGCAATTAAAATGGTTTTCATATGCGTGACTATTTATTGTGATTTAACTTTATTAGAGCAGATTTTTTAAAAATGCTAAGCATAAATATGTAAAAAAACGCATCCGAAGATGCGTTTTAAAAGATTTAAGCTATCGGCTTAACTTACCAGCCTAAAGCCTGCTGTTGTTTTTTCACTAGCTCTTGAATACCTTTTTCAGCCATTTCTAACATGGCATTCGATTGAGCACGGGTAAATGGTTTTTCTTCTGCTGTACCTTGAATTTCAATAAATTCACCAGCTTGCGTCATGACTACGTTTAAATCTGTTTGACAGTTTGAATCTTCTTCATAGCAAAGATCAAGCAACACTTCATCTTGGTAAATACCGACAGAAATTGCCGCAACTAAACCTTTTAGTGGATCTTGTTTAATGCGTTTTTTCTCAAGCAAGACATTCATTGCATCAATTAAAGCCACTGCAGCACCGGTAATTGATGCCGTACGTGTACCACCATCAGCCTGAATTACGTCACAATCGATGGTAATCGTATGTTCACCTAGCTTTTTAAGATCAACCATGGCGCGTAAGCTACGACCAATCAGACGTTGAATCTCTTGAGTACGACCACTTTGTTTACCACGTGCTGCTTCACGGTCACTACGCGTGTGGGTTGAACGTGGCAACATACCGTATTCAGCTGTTACCCAGCCTTGTCCCTGACCTTTTAAGAAGCGTGGTACTGAATTATCAATACTTGCAGTACACAGGACTTTTGTATGACCAAATTCAACCAATACTGAACCTTCCGCGTAACGTGTATAGTTACGGGTAATTTTAACGTCACGTAATTGATCTGCTGTTCGTTGGTCGATACGCATCATAGAAGCTGTCCTAAGGATAAAAATTTAGCGCTTAAGTATAACAGATTAAAACTGCCGGTTTGTGATGCAAAATATTTCCAGTTTTTTGCTAGACTAAGCTTAAATTTTGTAGAGTTAAGTGGATGCCTATTCGTGACGAGCAAAAACAACAAACGCATCAAGCTTTAATTAATGCCGTTTTGAGCTTGAGCGAACGCGGTCGTACTTTCAGTAGTATGAGCTTGCGCGAAATCACAGGTGAGGTGAATTTAGCACCCGCCACTTTTTATCGTCATTTTCAAAATATGGATCAACTGGGTCTAGAGCTAATCGATCATTTGGCGATTTACTTGAAGGGAAGTTTTAGTCAGATCTATAAGCTGGCTTTACAAAATCCACATGAGCATCAAGCACGTCTCGACTTATTATTAGAAACAGTGAAACAGCGTCCTGCCTATTGGTCTTTTTTTATTCATGAACGTAGTAGTGGCTCTGTGGTTATTCGTAAAGCACTGCAACGTGAAGTGGTATTTTTAGTTGAATACACCGCAAGTACTATGCAACAAATGCAAGATTTCAAACATATTCAGGACAGTAAAAATTTAAACATCTTTGCTGAAATGTTTATTCATTTGAGTTTTTGCTGGGCCATGCAATGGCTTGATCTTAGTTATGAAGAAGATACCCCCGAGCGAGACCTTGCCGAACAAGCCTTTAGAGAAAAAGCCTTATTACAGCTTCAATTGCTTTATAGTGGTATTCAAAATTGGCAATAAAAAGCTGCCTTAAGGCAGCTTTTTTAGCGCTTGGCTTTATTTGGCTTTACGTTCTTTTTCAATTAAGTAATTCACCACTTGAACCACTTTACCATCATCACCTTGGACAATATATTTACCATTAACCACTACCGCTGGTACACCAGTTAACTGGTAATGTTTGGCCAACTGATTGGCTTTGCTCACCTTAGCAGTAATCGGGAATGAGTTATACAAGCTGTTAAACTTCGCTTCAGGCACGCCATATTTAACAAAGAATTGTGCTTGAGACTTTTGGTCAAAAATCTGCTGACCTTTATCATGAATCGCATGGAATAAAGGCAAATGAATTTTACGACGAATTTGCAGTGCTTCTGCGACATAATAACCGCGCGCATTTTGCTCCCATACTGGGTTCATGGCTGCAGGTGTACGCACAAAGTTCACATCTTTGGGTAATTTGCGTAACCAAGCTTGCATATGTGGTTCTAAGGTAAAGCAGTGACCACAGCCATACCAGAAGAATTCACGAACTTCGATTTTACCTTTTACATCGACTACGCCCGGATTTGGCACGACTGTATAGTCTTTCCCCGCGACAAAATTAGCAGCCATTGCACTGCCTGAAATAGCAAACATTGCTGTAGCAATACTGCCTAAAATAAATTTTTTCATTGAGTTATTTATCCTCGAAATAATTCTGCTTAGTTTATGCAAATACTATAAAACAATTATGCAAATTTAGTTTTGATTGTGTGAAGTTTTTTAGTGCTTTTATCGCTTTTTTCCAAATAGTCGCTACACTAGATTGTTTAAATTATAAAGACTTAAATTGAGGTGGCACCCATGTCGCAACTGAATGTTGACCCGCAAGAAATTGCTAAATTTGAAGCATTCGCAGCTATATGGTGGGATCAGCATTCTGAGTTCCGCCCGCTGCATATGATTAACCCATTACGTCTCAATTGGATTGATGAACACTCAGGCGGTTTAAGTGGCAAAAAGGTGCTCGATGTTGGCTGTGGTGGCGGTATTTTGGCAGAAAGCATGGCGCGTCGTGGCGCAGATGTTTTAGGCATTGATATGGGTGAAGCACCACTAAATGTGGCGCGTTTACATGCCGAACAGGAAAATGTCAGCAATATTGAATATCGCCAATTACCAGTAGAGCAACTGGCTGAAGAACAAGCTGGTCAATATGACGTGGTTACATGTATGGAAATGCTAGAACATGTTCCAGATCCAGCATCCATTATTTTAGCTTGTCAAAAATTGGTTAAGCCGGGCGGTCATGTGTTCTTCTCAACCATCAACCGTAATCCAAAATCGTATTTATTTGCCATTATTGGTGCTGAATATATTTTACGTATGCTGGCGAAAGGCACACATGATTACAGTAAATTTATTAAGCCATCAGAACTGGCGCGTGACATTCGAGCTGCCAATTTGAAACTTAAAGATATGACTGGTTTGCATTATAACCCACTGACCAAAAACTATTGGTTAGCACCGAATGTAGATGTGAACTACATGGTGTATACGGTAAAAGAAGAAGCCTAAATGAAAGCGGTTTTATTTGATTTAGACGGTACTTTGATTGATACCGCAGCCGACTTTATTCGTATTATTCAAAATATGTGCCGTGAAAAAGGCTGCGAGATTGTCGCTGGCGATTTAATTCGTACTCAGGTTTCTGAAGGCGCACGTGCCATGGTCAAATTGGTCTATCCAGAGCTCGACGTGACTGATGAAGTATTTTTGGCACATCGTCAGCGTTTTTTAGACATTTATGGCGCTGATATTGCTGTAGATACTGACCTATTTGAGGGGATGTATCCGCTGTTAGAGGAGTTAGAAGCGGCACAGATTCCTTGGGGAATTGTCACCAATAAACCTCGTTGGTTAAGTGAAGCTTTACTCCAAGCCTTAAATCTGACTGAGCGTTGTAGTGTCTTGGTCTGCCCTGAGGATGTAAGCAATACCAAACCTGATCCGGAACCAATGTATTTAGCTGCCAAGCAGATTGCGATCGCCCCTGAAGAGTGTATCTATGTGGGTGATCACCCACGTGATATTGATGCAGGACGTGCGGCCCAGATGTACACCATTTTAGCAGCTTATGGCTATTTACCATTGGCGCACAAAGATGACTTAACAGCTTGGCAAGCAGACTGTATAGTGAACAATGTTGCTGAATTACAGCAACAGATCCGCCAATTGGTATTAACAACGCATACTTAATAATAGATTGATAATAAATAGCTCGGAGGTGTTGCCATGAAATATTCAGAGTATCAGCCGCGTCCAGATTTACTCAAAGACCGCATTATTTTAATTACCGGTGCGGGTGATGGAATTGGCCGCGCGGCAGCTTTAAGTTATGCCTTACACGGCGCAACAGTAGTATTACATGGTCGCACCCTTAATAAATTAGAAGTTATTTATGATGAAATTGAAAGCTTAGGTGCACCGCAGCCAGCGATTTTACCTTTGCAATTATCAAGTGCTTCACCGCGAGATTACGAACTGCTTTACGATACACTCGAACAACAGTTTGGGCGATTAGATGGTATTTTACATAATGCAGGTATTTTAGGTGAACGCACTGAACTTGCTAACTACCCAATTGAAGCATGGGATGATGTGATGGCAGTCAATTTACGTGCGCCATTTTTACTTACCCAAGAACTTTTGCCATTACTAGAACGTTCGAATAATGCTTCGGTGGTATTTGCCAGTTCTGGTGTAGGGCGTGAAGCACGTGAGCGTTGGGGTGCGTACTCAGTATCAAAAATTGCCATTGAAGCCGTCAATCAACTGTTTGCTAAAGAAAATAGCTATCCAAATGTGCGCTTTAACTGTATTAATCCAGGTGCAACGCGTACAGCTATGCGTGCCAAAGCCTATCCAGATGAAGACCCAAAAACTTTAGCCACCCCTGAATCGATTATGCCCGCTTATTTGTATTTAATGGGTGAAGATAGTCTGCATTTAAATGGCGCCAGTATTGATGCACAGGACTAAGTATCAGAGAAAATTTAAACAAATCTATGCCTTATGCATTGTATTTCAGACAATTTACACCATACTTAAAGGCTAAATTTACACGTTGAGATCGATATGTCTGACTTTAGTAATATTACAGTCACTCCCCTAGATGACGGTATGGTGTCTCTTTTAATTGATGGCCAGCCTATTTCAGAAAAATATGGCATGAAGTTTGAAGCCAGCATTGTCGATGAATTACACGCTTTAGAAAATGGACAAAATATGAAACTGTTCGATCAGTTTATATTTTCACATACTGATTTAAACTTTGAGCATATTTATAAACATATTACCCATATTTTGAAGCAAGATGATGCTTATAAAGTTGCTAAAAACTTTACTTATATCATTAAAATTGACGGTCAACCTGAGATTGAACATGTGATTACTAAGCAAGGTCAACCCATGACTGAAGCTGATGTATCTGAATTTATCAACGCGCATATTCAAAAATCACTGACTGAATATACTGACCTCAAATATGCTTACTAAGCAGATTTGCTTTTAAAAGACCGTACGCGGTCTTTTTTTAACACCTATTAATCGTTTTATTAAATAGTTTTTATAAAAATATTCGGTTTTTCAAATTAAAACTTACATTCTATAGTGCATGGCATTGCAAGACATAAATAACAGATAGGACATTCACATGGCTGATCTAAAACGTAAAATCGAAACAATTCGTTCAATTGAAAATTTACAATTATCTCAGCACCTAATTTCTGCCTTAGATGACCAAATTCAAGCAGAAGATGTATTTAGCGCGGTTTATTCATTGCAATCGCTTAGTGAGCACTGGAACTAAGCTCAGCTTCTAATGGCCTCCACTGTGAGGCCATTTTTTATGTAAGTTTTGCAATCGACTACTAAAACAACAATTTTTACCGCATAATATCCTGAGTTTCTCTATTTTATTTAACTAACTCATCTGTATTCTTCACAGTTTCTCTGCATTTTTTGCGTAGAGTAAGCAGCATTGAAAAAGATTTTAAATGAGGGTTCAAAACATGAAAAAGATATTGGCTGGTATCGCCATCTCTTTCAGTGCATTGATGGCAAGCAGTGCACTCACTGCTGCTCCTCAATTTGACACCGAATCCTATGCTGAAACACCTCAAACACAAATGAAAAAAATGCGTGAAAAGCGTGATGTTCATGAGCCTGAACATCGTTCCCGCGAACAACGCGGTATGAAACGTTTACAACATATGAAATGGCAAACAGGTTATGTCATGCCACAACATTATCGTAGTGATGGTTATAAGGTTGAATATAAAGATAATAATCTACCTAAACCCGCACGTAATCAGCAGTGGTACAAAATTAATAATCACTATATTTTGCTCAATGCAGACACCAATAGTATTGTCAAAATTCAGTAAAATTGCGCTTAAATACCATTAGCCTAAATTGTACATTTAGGCTTTTTTATGCGTGTTTTTATTACACTGTTACAGTTCTTCTTTTTTTCTCCACATATTTCACATTTCACCTAAATTTCCCACATCGTTTATCTAGTTTTTTACTCTAAATTGAACTCATCGGAATACAACCTCATAGATTTTTGGTGAAAGCAATGAAAAAACTTCTAACAACAGTTGCTCTATCATTAGGCGCTTTAATGGCAACTTCAGCAGCAATGGCAGGTCCAGGCCCTGATCATCGTTTTGATCCACGCAAAGCACCACCGCCTGCACATGTGGTAAAACATGGTCCGCAGTTTAAGCATACGCCACCGCCTATGCATGCGAAATACAAAGATGATCGCCGTTTTAATGACAAGCGTCATTTTAATCAGAGCAACTTCCGTGTTGGTCAAACCCTATCACGTGCTTATGACTCAAAACGCTTTGAAGTGAGCTCTCGTGATGCGCGTGGCTTAGCCAAAGCTGGCAGAAATCAGCAATGGTACAAGGTAAATGGTGACTACTTATTAGTCAACGAAAAGAACAATCGTATTCTGCGTGTAATCTAAACTAGAGCTCATCTCTCAAGCCTGAACTCAACACCTGAGCCCCCTACTCAGGTGTTTTTTGTTGTGTGAATCCATTAAAATAATTCATTGCGATTTTTACGAGCTCATTATGTCGAACCCTGCGTCTGATCCAACACCAAGTACCACATTGCAGTATGTGCATTGGTTTCGTCATTCGGCGCCGTATATTAATGCGCACCGTGGCAAAACATTTGTTTTAATGTTTGATGGCGAAGCCGTTCAGCATGATAATTTTCAGCATATTATTCATGATATTGCCCTACTGCATTCCCTAGGTATTCGCTTAATTTTAGTGCATGGCGCACGTCCACAAATCAATCATCAGTTAAATTTAGCCAATATTGAAACCCCTTTTTATAAGCAACGTCGTATTACCACACGTAACTCTTTAAATGCAGTTATGGGTGCAGTCGGTTCGATTCGTTTGCAAATTGAAGCTTTGCTTTCTATGGGCTTGGCGAACTCGCCAATGTATGGTGCGCGAATTGATGTGGTATCGGGTAATTTTGTGACCGCTAAACCTTATGGTATTCATGACGGTATTGATTTTCAGCTCACGGGTGAAGTGCGTAGTATTGACAATGATGCCATTCAGCGCCATTTAGATAATCATAATATTGTGTTACTTGGCCCAACCGGTTATTCCACTACAGGTGAAGTGTTTAATTTGCTTGCGGAAGAAGTCGCCACAAAAACCGCGATTCATTTAAAAGCTGACAAGCTAATTTTCTTGGGTAAACAACACGGTTTAATTAATCCATCAGGTCAGCTACAACGCGAAATTAATACCACTCAGCTCGATCAATATATTGAGCAATATCAGCAATCGCAGCCAGAGCTCGCTTTACACTTACGCGGCGCCAAAACCGCTTCCACACAGGGTGTACATCGTGTGCATCTTATTTCTTATGCTTATGACGGTGCTTTGGTGGAAGAATTATTCACTCGTGATGGTTCTGGCACCATGCTGACCGATGCGCATTATGAAGAGGTGCGTACTGCTAATATTCAAGACGTGGGTGGTTTAATTAGCTTGTTACGTCCTTTAGAGCAGCAAGGTATTTTGGTCTATCGTTCGCGTGAACGTTTAGAAAATGAGATCGATCAATTTGCGGTAATTGAACGTGATGGCACCATTTTGGCCTGTGCAGCTTTATACCCTATTCCCACTCAAGACGGTGAGATTCCATCGGCAGAGATTGCCTGTGTTGCAGTCCACCCAAGCTATCGTAAATCTAATCGTGGTAGCCAAATTCTAGAATACCTCGAACAAAAAGCACGTAGCATGGGGATTCGCCAGTTGTTTATTTTAACCACGCGCACCGCGCACTGGTTCTTAGAACAAGGTTTTGAAAATGCCAGTGTAGACGATTTACCAAATGCACGCCAAGCTTTATATAACTACCAGCGCAATTCTATTGTTTGTAAAAAGCCACTTTAAATGTGGCTTTTTTTAATTTTTCTATAGCTAAATTTGAGATATCTATATCTTAAAAAACCTAAAAATTAGCTCACTTTGGTTATCTCGCCACCATATATACTTAGCTTATTATCTGCATATCAATTTTTTACTATATTTTTCATATAGATAAAATTTTAAAGATCTATTATTTGTTTTTTAATTCAGCAGTTTTTTGCATAAGTTTTGCACTTTTTTATTTATCTTTTTTCTTCATGTTGAATTCCTGAATAGTTATTTTTTTCGAAAAGTACTTTTGTTTAGTTTATGCGCTTAAGCCCAAGTTCATTATCTAAATTCAGGAGCACTTTATGTCACGCCGTATTGCGAAAAGCTTAGTTCTTAGTTCAGCTGTAGCAACAGCCATGATGTTAAGTGCCTGTGGTTCTCAACAAGACGATGTCACCTTAAATATTGGCTTTCAAAAATATGGTGTCTTACCCATTGTGAAAGCGCAAGGTGTATTAGAAGACGCCTTAAAAGCACAAGGTGTACAGGTCAAATGGGTTGAGTTTCCAGCTGGTCCACAATTATTAGAAGGCTTAAATGTGGGCAGTGTTGTGTTTGGCGAAGCAGGTGAAGCACCTCCCATTTTTGCCCAAGCTGCCAATTCAGATTTAGTTTATGTTGCCAATCAACCTGCCTCACCGTTGGGTGAAGCGCTCATTGTGCAAAAAGATTCTGATATTCAAAGTGTGCAAGATTTAAAAGGTAAACGTATTGCCTTGAATAAAGGTTCCAACGTTCATTATTTACTGCTTAAAATTTTAGAAAAAAATAATCTCAGCCTACAAGACATCGATGTTGTTTACTTACCTCCATCTGATGCACGTGCCGCTTTTGAGCGTGGCTCAGTCGATGCATGGGTGATTTGGGATCCCTTCTTAGCCGCAGCAGAGCATCAAATTGGCGCACGTACTTTAGTCTCAGGTGAAAACTTAGTCAGCAATCATCAATTCTATTTAGCTGATCGTGAATTTGCCCAACAACATCCTGACGTTTTGAAAACTGTGGTGAATACCTTAAATACCACCACACAATGGGTCAAAGATCATCAAGCCGATGCCGCTAAATTGCTAGAAAAACCTACAGGGCTTGAGTTTGAAGTACTCAACACTTCCATTGGGCGTATGGGCTTTGGGGTAAGCCCAATCTCGCCAGAAGTGGCACAAGAACAACAATATGTTGCTGATGCATTTTATCAGCAAAAATTAATTCCAAATAAACTCAATATTCAAGCCGCGATTTTAAATCAAGGTCAATAAAAATTAGGACATGATCATGGGTGTATTTAAAAAATTAGCCATTGTGGGGATGGGGATCGCAAGTCTGGGTTTAACTGCTTGCCAAAAATCTGATCAGCAACACACAGCAACTGCAGCAACCGACCTTGAAGTGAAGACCATTAGTGTGGGTTATCAAAAAGCGTCCGTTAATTTAGTGATTGCCCAGCAACAAAAATTACTTGAGCAGCAATTTCCCAATGCAACCATTAAATGGAATGAATTTCCAGGTGGACCACAGATTTTAGAAGCGTTGGCGGTTGGCTCGATTGATATTGGCGCGACAGGTGATACACCACCCGTTTACGCACAAGCAGGTGGCAAGCCATTACATTATGTGGCCTATGAAGCTGCTAAACCAGAATCGTCGGCAATATTGGTGCCTAAGGATTCTAAAATTAATGCGTTAACAGAATTAAAAGGCAAACGTGTTGCGGTACATCGTGGCTCAAGCTCACATTATTTGTTGGTACAGGCCATCACCAAGGCTGGACTTAACTGGAATGATATTAATGTGGTATGGCTGAGCCCTGCTGATGCACGTGCTGCCTTCCAAAAAGGTGCTGTTGATGCTTGGGCAATTTGGGATCCTTACTACGCAGCAGCAGAAGTAGAAGACCACGCTAAGGTACTGAGTTCAGGTACAGGCTTAAGCCCCAACTATACCTTTTATTTAGCTTCAGGTGAGTTCCTTAAAAATCACCCGAGTGCGATTAGCGGCATTATTCAACAAGTCAATGCTGCCGATGCATGGGTACAACAACACATCCCAGAAACTGCAGAGATTTTTGCTAAAACGACAGGACTTGCGCCCGAGGTAAGTCTCAAATTTATTCAACGTCGTCCGAATCCATCAGGTGCCGAGCCTCTCAATCAACAGGTGATTCGTGATCAACAGGAGCTCGCTGACCGTTTTAGCGCGCTAAATATCATCCCTAAACCGATCAGTATTCAAAACGCTGTTTGGACAAATCAATAATTAAGGATCAACATTATGAAAATCTTCTGGTTTATTCCAACACATGGTGACAGTCGTTATTTAGGTACCAGTAAAGGTGCGCGTCAAGTGGATCATGCCTACATGAAGCAGATTGCAGTTGCAGTCGATAATTTAGGTTATGAAGGTGTTTTGATTCCAACTGGTCGTTCATGTGAAGATCCTTGGATTACCGCTGCAAGTTTGATTGATGCCACTAAAAATCTTAAGTTTTTAGTTGCATTACGTCCGGGCGTGACGACACCCGCATTGACTGCCCGTATGGCAGCCACCATGGACCGTTTATCAGGTGGTCGTGTGTTACTTAATCTGGTCACAGGTGGTGATGAGCAAGAATTAAAAGGCGATGGCGTATATGAAGACCATAAAACACGTTACAAAACTGCCGCTGAATACACCACCATTTGGCGTGAAATTTTAAGCCGTTCGCATACTGGCGAAAGCTTTAGTTTTAAGGGTGAACGTTTACAAGTTGAAGATGCCAAACTACTTTATCCACCTGTACAAAAACCATATCCACCCCTTTGGTTTGGTGGCTCATCGGATGATGCAGTCGAGCTTGCTGCAGAACAAGTGGACACTTACCTAACTTGGGGCGAGCCACCTGCTGCAGTGAAAGAAAAATTAGAAGTGGTACGTCAAAAAGCTGCGGCACGTGGTCGTACGTTAACTTATGGTATTCGTTTACATGTGATTGTACGCGAAACTAATGAAGAAGCATGGGCAGCAGCGGAGCAGTTAATTCAACATATTGATGACGCAACCATTGCCGCAGCACAGGCAAAATTCAAGCAAATGGATTCGGTTGGTCAGCGTCGTATGGCAGAATTGCATAATGGCGACCGCACTAAACTTGAGGTATCACCTAACCTTTGGGCAGGCGTAGGCTTAGTGCGTGGTGGTGCAGGTACAGCACTTGTAGGTGACCCTGAAACCGTAGCCGCACGTATTCAAGAATATGCTGATTTAGGTATCGATACCTTTATTTTCTCAGGCTATCCACATCTTGAAGAGTCAATTCGTTTTGCAGAATTAGTATTCCCATTATTGCCACTAGAAACACGTAAAAAACTAGCTCAACCTAATCTTACTGGTCCATTTGGTGAAATCGTAGCAAATAACTACGTGGCAGATGAGGCCAAGAAAGAGGTTAAAACTCAGGAGCCGGCTTAATGTCTACTAAGGTTTCACCTACGAGCTTTACTCAAGCTAAAGTTTCACGTGGAACACAACTCGGGCAGCGTCTGCTGCCTTGGTTGGTTCCCGTCATCCTCATTGCAATTTGGCAGCTTGCCTCAAGTACTGGTTTACTTGAAAGTCGCATCTTACCTGCACCAACTGCTGTAGTGAGCGCTTTTTGGACTTTACTGGTCAGCGGTGAACTGTGGCAACACGTACAAGTGAGTGCTGGGCGTGCTTTACTGGGCTTACTAATTGGTGGTGGTCTAGGCTTACTGCTCGGCCTACTCAATGGCTCATCAAAAATTGCGTCTACCTTACTCGACACCACCTTACAGATGGTACGTAACATCCCTGCCCTTGCTTTAATTCCACTGGTTATTTTGTGGTTTGGTATTGATGAATCGGCCAAGCTATTTTTGGTAGCCATTGGGGTGTTTTTCCCTATTTATATTAATACTTATCACGGTATTCGTTCAGTCGATCCACAGCTCATTGAAATGGGCAAAAGCTACGGATTAACACGTTGGCAATTGTATAAAGAAATTATTTTACCCGGCGCAATGCCCTCGATTTTAGTTGGTCTACGTTTTTCACTGGGTTTGGTTTGGGTACTTTTAATCGTAGCAGAAACGATTTCAGCGCAATCTGGTATTGGTTATATGACCATGAATGCACGTGAGTTCTTACAAACAGATGTGGTTTTAGTCGGGATCTTACTTTACGCCTTACTGGGTAAGTTAGCAGATGTACTGGCTGTTGCTTTAGAAAAATATTTACTGCGCTGGCATGCCGGCTACCAAAAATAAGGAATAAATGATGACTGATTTAAGCTTAGGCCGTCATGTGACGGATGCAGAGACAAATCCTGATATTAATCCGAATGCCGTGATTGGTGCTGAGATTTTAATTGAACAGCTATATAAATATTATGGCGACGTTAAAGTTTTAGAAGATTTAGATTTACACATTCAGGCCGGTGAATTCATCGCTATTGTGGGTCGTAGTGGCTGTGGTAAAAGTACCTTACTACGCTTAATTGCCGATCTGGAACAGCAAAGCTATGGTGAAATCAAGTTTAAATCAGCGCGTCATTTACGTGAAGGTATTACCTCAGATGACATTCGTGTCATGTTCCAAGATCCACGTTTATTGCCATGGCGTAGCGTAGAGAAAAATGTGCAATTGGGCTTACCTGCTGAGCAACATGCCAATGCATCGAGTATGTTAGAAAAAGTTGGACTCAAAGAAAAAGCAGCATTGTGGCCAACTCAGCTCTCTGGTGGTCAACGTCAGCGTACTGCTTTAGCACGTGCCTTATCACATAAACCACGTATTTTATTACTCGATGAACCGCTCGGCGCACTCGATGCCTTAACCCGCTTAGACATGCAGAATTTGATTGAAAAACTATGGCATGAGCAAGGCTTTACCGCGATTTTAGTGACTCACGATGTTAGTGAAGCGGTGCAACTCGCTGATCGCATTATTTTGCTAGATAAAGGTCATATCTCAGCGCAGTTTAAGGTCGACTTACCGCGCCCACGTCAAAAAAATATGGCCTTTACTGAACTTGAACAACAAGTTTTAAATGCTGTGCTAGCCACCTAAATTTTTAGTGTTTTTACTGTAAATCATAGCGGACTCAAATCCGCTGTAAAAGTTTATTAAAAGCGATGAATCTTTAGAATACTTTTGCTGCTTTAAATATCATTGCAAAAAATTATTGATATTTTCGGCAAAAGTATTTTTTAATCTTATTGAAAAAACTAATAAATTTAATCGACAGATTTTTAACCGCGTTTCTGAGTAAAATTTTCACATTGGCGAATAAGTCGCATATTAAATCAATTTTTTTATAATAAACGGTCAAAAATGTATAATAAATAAACAATTCGTCTGCCAATATTTGCTGATTTGCCGTACAATTTCCTATCCCCTTTTCTAAGCTTTAAATTTGCCAATGGAACAAAAAAAGAGTACGCAAAAACGCCATCAACTGCTTAATGCAGCCTTAGATGTTTTCTCCCTATATGGTTTTAATGGGGCGAGCCTTGACGAGATTGCTCAGCTTGCAGAAATGCACAAATCAAATATTTTTTATTACTACGAAAATAAAGAAGCGTTGTATGTCGAAGTATTGACGACAGTCTTGCAAAAATGGTTGGCGCCACTGCAAATGCTTGAGGCAGATTTAGAGCCTGATGAAGCCTTGACCAATTATTTAATGCAAAAAATTGAAGTGTCACGTACGCAACCTAAAGCATCACGTTTATTTGCTTTAGAAGTGATTCAAGGTGCACCACATATTTTATCCATTTTAAAAGGCCCACTGAAAAAACTGGTGAAACGCAAAGCTAAAGTGATTTCAAATTGGCAAGAACAAGGCAAAATCTCTGCAGATATTGACGCTGAATTGTTAATTTTAAATATTTGGGCTTTAACACAAAACTATGCAGATTTTGCGACGCAAATGGAAATGGTGACGGGTAAGACTTTACGTAACCGCAGCATGCAGCAGCGTATTATTCAACACACTGTGCATATGATGCTATACGGTATCTTGCCACGTGATGGTCAAGCGCCAATTGCAGCTCTTCCAACAGCTGAAAATTAATAATCGATCAGATAATTTTTGGCATACGACCATAGCCTTCTATGGTCGCCGAAACGCGATGGTTTGATACAACGTCAATAACTTCTGAGCACCCAATAATAAATTTTCTTGCCAATCAAGGTGCGCAGTGCCATCTGCCCCGTCAGTAATATATTTGACCGAAATTAAACGCACATCTAACTTGCTACATACTTTGGCTAATGCATAACCTTCCATATCCACCAAATTACAAGCCACCTTTGGCGTACCCGTTTCAAAACTATCCCCTGTCCCACAAATACCTTGGCTTAAATCTTGGAAATAAGGCTCAAGCTCAATAGCAGCAGGACAATGTGTATCCATTGGCGTCACCCCAATGTCAAAGCCCAGAGGCGAAACATCCATATCACGTTGTACAAATTGCAGCACTTCAACCAATTCATGGGCTTGAAAATGCGAGCTGCCTGCGGTGCCTAAATTGAGTAAAGTTTTGCAACCAGTATTTTGAATCACTTCAAAGGCTTTAAAGGCGGCATTGACTTTGCCAATACCACTGTAATGCACCTCAATGCCTGCTTGTTCAAATAAACCTTGTGACTCATTCGGTAGAGCCATAATTAATGCCAAATCAGACATGCGCATTCCTCATTAATGATAGAGCGCTTATTAAATGGAAAAAATACTGCGCTGTAAATTTGCTTTTGAGCACTTTAGTTGATTGCAAGTAGTGCTAAATATAGAATTAAAAAATATTTTTTGAGTAAAAACACAACAACAAGACGAAATTGTGAGAATATGGCAATATATTGCGAGATTACTTTAACTCAACGATTCGCCCATGAAGCTGCTCCGCCTGAATGCTTTAGCGCCTACAACTGAATTGCCAAAAACTGCCGTCACGATTGGTAATTTTGACGGTGTACATCTTGGTCATCAGGCAATGATTCGCCAATTAAAAACAATTGCCCACAATAAAAACTTAAAAAGTTTGGTGATGATCTTTGAACCTCAACCGCTTGAATTTTTTAAAGGCTACGACGCCCCGCCGCGTATTTCATCTTTACGTGAAAAAGTTGAGTACTTAAGCGAACTTGGTGTGGACTACATTGCCATTGCCAAATTTGATGAACGTTTCCGTAGTTTAAGCGCCGAAGATTTTGCCAATTTACTTAAAACTCAACTGAATTCCCAACACTTAGTGTTAGGAGATGATTTTCACTTTGGTAAAAATCGCCAAGGCGACAGCGAGTTTTTACAAAGTTATGGCTTCGACATCACCAATTTAGAGACTATTCAATTAGAAGGTGATCGGGTCAGTTCAACTCGTATTCGACAAACCTTGCAACAAGGTGACTTGGCCTTAGCCGCCAAACTACTTGGTCGACCTTATAGCATTACTGGACGTGTGGTGTATGGCGATCAAATTGGTCGTACCATTGATTTCCCAACCATTAACGTGCGTCTAAATCGTCATAAACCGTGCTTAAACGGAATTTATGGCGTGGATGTGGTGTGTGAAACCGAATCCTTGCAACAACGTGTGCAACAACACAACCCAAGCCAATTGGGTATTCAAGGTTATGCACCAACTGCTCTATTTGGTGCAGGCCATGTGGGTACCCGACCAGCGATTAAACAAGCCCATCCAGAATGGCGTTTAGAGGTACATTTTCCCGATGTTTCTGCTAATCTGTATGGCCTGTTAATGCGGGTGACATTCTTGAATTACTTACACGGCGAAAAAGATTATCCTTCGCTACAAGCACTCAAGGCGGGCATTGATGACGATGTGGAAAAACTCCTTGAGTTTCGCCGCAGCAACGCCACTTTACCGTTTTAAGCCCCTAAATTTATTGTAAAAACGCCTCAGCTTTGCTGAATGAAAATTGGAAGACAACTTGCATGAGCGATAAGCAAACTCCTGAAAATGCAGTGGACTATAAAGCCACGCTAAACCTCCCAGGTACTGAATTTGCGATGAAAGCAAATCTCGCAGTACGTGAAGCTAAATGGTTAGAAGAGTGGTATGCCGACAACATTTATCAGCAGATTCGTGCGTCGCGTATTGGCAAGAAAAAATATGTCCTGCACGATGGCCCTCCGTACGCAAACGGTCAAATCCACTTAGGTCATGCAGTCAATAAAGTTTTAAAAGACATCATTATTAAAAGCCGTGTGATGGATGGCTATGATGCGCCATATGTACCGGGCTGGGACTGTCACGGTCTGCCAATTGAACTTAAAGTCGAAGAAAAAGTCGGTAAAGTGGGCGTAAAAGTTGATGCATCAACCTTCCGTAAAGCCTGCCGTGAATATGCCTACACCCAAGTTGAGCTGCAAAAGAAAGACTTCGTGCGTATGGGTGTGTTCGGTGATTGGGACAATCCGTACTTAACGATGAACTTCAAACAAGAAGCCGACATCGTGCGTTCATTGGGTGCGATTGCCAAAGCCGGTCATATTGAGCCGGGTTTAAAACCTGTAAACTGGTGTTTAGACTGTGGTTCATCATTGGCTGAAGCTGAAGTTGAATACGAAGATAAAAAATCTGACGCAATTGATGTAGGTTTTACGGTTGTCGACCTTGCAGATTTATCGAACCGTTTAGGCGTGACTGTTTCAGAATCTACTGACATCGTGATCTGGACAACCACCCCTTGGACATTGCCTGCTAACCAAGCGGTTGCACTACATGCAGAGCTTGAGTATCAACTGGTTAAAGCAACGGGCGAAGAAAAAACCGCGCAAAACTTTATTCTTGCCAAATCACTGGTTGAATCTGCAACTGAACGTTATGGCTTTAACAATGTAGAAGTCATTGCTGAATTCACGGGTTCTAAACTTGAGAATCTTGTTCTGCAACATCCTTTAATCGCTGAACGCCAAGTGCCTGTGATTTTGGGCGAACACGTTACAGATGCTAGCGGTACAGGTGCAGTACATACCGCACCAGGTCATGGTGTAGACGACTATAAGGTTGGCTTACAGTACAACTTAAAAGTCGATAACCCTGTTGGCGGTAACGGTGTGTATTTACCAACATCACCAATTTTACCGGGCGTACATATCTACAAAGCCAATCCGCAAATCATTGAAACATTAAGCGAGTCAGGCAAGCTTTGGGCGCATAAGCCAATCAAACATAGCTACCCACACTGCTGGCGCCATAAAACACCAATTATCTTCCGTGCGACACCACAATGGTTCATTAGCATGGATGCCAAAGGTTTACGCCAAGGTGCATTAAACGCGATTGAAAACGACATCCAATTTGTTCCAGATTGGGGTAAAAACCGTATTCAAGCAATGATTGAAGGTCGTCCTGACTGGTGTATTTCACGTCAACGTACTTGGGGCGTGCCAATTCCATTCTTCGTACACAAAGACACCAACGAATTGCACCCACGTACGCCTGAGTTGATCGAAGAAGTGGCTAAGCTGATCGAGCAAGAAGGGATTGATGGTTGGTATAACCGTGATGCTGCTGAGTTCATCGGTGCTGATGCAGAACACTACAATGCTGTACGTGACACGCTAGACGTATGGTTCGACTCAGGTACAACGCACTATGCAGTGCTGCGTGAACGTGAAGAGTTAACTGATCCTGCTGATTTGTACCTTGAAGGTTCAGACCAACACCGTGGTTGGTTCCAATCGTCATTGTTAACGTCGATTGCCATCAATGAACGTGCACCTTACAAAGGCTTATTGACACACGGCTTCGTGGTCGATGAAAAAGGTCGTAAGATGTCAAAATCCATCGGTAACGTGATCACGCCACAAGACATCATTAAAGATATGGGTGCAGATGGTTTACGTTTCTGGATCGCATCTGCGGATTACCGTTATGAAATGACAGCGGGTAAAGAAATCTTTAGCCGTGCGTCTGACGGTTACCGTCGTATCCGTAACACGCTTCGATTCTTACTTGCGAACTTAAATGGCTTCAAACCATCAACAGATGCATTGCCAGTTGATCAATTGATTGCATTGGATCAATACATCTTGCAACGTGCGTCTGAAGTGCAAGACACCATTAAGAAAGCTTATGAAGATATGAACTTCCATATCGTCACTAGCGCTTTAACCAACTTCTGTATCAACGACTTAGGTGGTTTCTACTTAGACATCATCAAAGACCGTCAGTACACCACCAAAGCGGACTCGGCAGCCCGTCATTCTGCGCAAACTGCGTTGTATCACTTGGTACAAGCATTTGTACGTTGGATGGCACCAATCTTGAGCTTTACCGCGCAAGAAGCTTGGCCGTTAATTCCTGAGCAATCAGAGAAATACGTGTTCACTGCTGAATGGTATGACATTCCAGTCGCTTCAACTGCGAATTTAGTGTCTGAAGCTGAATGGCAAACGCTCATCAACGTGAAATCTGCGGTGAATAAATTCATCGAAGCGGCACGTGGTGCGAAAACCGTCGGCTCTAACTTGTCAGCGAAAGTTGAACTTTGGGCGAATGACGAACTTAAATCTGTTCTCGATAAATTAGGCGATGAGCTGCGTTTTGTTCTGATTACGTCTCAAGTGATGGTAAATGCATTTGATGCGGCACAAGGTGAAGCATCTGACCTTGAAGGTTTGAACGTAAAAGTTTCAGCAGCTGACGGTGAAAAATGCGTACGTTGCTGGCATGTATTACCAGATGTAAATACACATCTTGAACATCCAGGTTTATGTGGTCGTTGTATCATCAACCTTCCTACAGGCCAAGGCGAAGAGAGAAAATATGCCTAATCCCCACAACAAAAAGGGCTTATTCCAATTCAAGGCACACAATCTTGTGTGGCTTGGCTTGGCGGTGATTGCGATTATTTTAGATCAATGGACCAAATGGATTGCGGTGGCACATTTAAATTATGCCGATCCTGTCCCTGTACTGCCCTTTTTAAATTGGACATTGCTACATAACTATGGCGCTGCTTTTAGTTTCTTGTCCGATGCCGGTGGATGGCAACGTTATTTCTTTACCTCGCTGGCAGGAATTGTCTCGATTGTTTTTGTATTTTGGCTGATGCGAATGCCAAAAGACTTGAAAGTATTGCCTCTTGCCATCGCCTTAATTTTGGGCGGTGCTGTAGGTAACTTAATTGACCGCGTAATTTTAGGTTATGTGGTTGATTTTATTCATGTCTATTACAATAACAGTCACTTTCCTGCTTTTAATATTGCAGATAGTGCCATTACTTTAGGCACTATTTTGCTCCTGATTGATAGCTTTTTCCTAGAGAAAAAGCGTATTCAAGCTGCGGAACAACAACATGACTGATTTTATTAATCCCAATGAAGACACGCGCATTGAAGACGGTTCTAAAGTAGAACTGCATTTCTCTGTTGCGATTGAAGATGGTGTTGAAATTGACAACACGCGTAGCCGTGAAAACCCGGTGAGCCTTGTAATCGGCGACGGCAGCTTATTGCCAGGCTTTGAAAAAGCCTTGTTTGGTTTACGCGCAGGTGACCGCCGTACCGTAAGTCTTCCACCTGAAGATGCTTTTGGTCCGTGGAATCCTGAAAACGTACAAAAATTTGATACGGTGAAGTTTGAGCAACGTCCAACTGAAGGTCACATGATCGAATTTGAAGACAAAGCCAAACAAAGCCTGTATGGCGTAGTTAAAACTGTTGGTGATGACATCACTGAAGTTGATTTTAACCACCCATTAGCAGGTAAAAATATTACTTTTGAAGTGGAAATCTTCAAAGTCACGCCTGCCGGTCAACAAGGCATTAAAATCATGTAATTGCAAAATTACTATAAAAAGCGCCGCTCAGGCGCTTTTTATTTGCGTAGAATTTTTGCCATTCTCATTTATCTATCACTTTAGGAAAATAGTATGAATATTCAAATTATTGTCGGCAGTATCCGCGAAGGTCGTACTGCAATTAAACTCGCTGAATGGGCAAAACAAGCCGTTACAGCTTATCAACCTGAATTAACTATCGAAATCGTCGATTTAAAAACTTGGGATTTACCTATTTTTGCTGGTGCAAATCCGCCAATGATGGGAATCTATGATCAACCAAAACAACAAGAGTGGGCGGACAAAATTGCCCAAGGTGATGCTTTTATTATCATCAGCCCTGAATACAACCACGGTTATAGTCCCGCGCTTAAAAACGCGCTCGACTACTTGGGCAAAGAATGGCAAGGCAAACCTGCCGCTTATATTAGCTATGGCGCGACCAATGGCTCACGTTCTGTCGATCAAATCCGCCAAGTTGCAACTTACTTAGGTTTAATTGATAGCAATGCAACCATTGAAATTCGTGACATTTTTGCGCGTAGTAAAGCAGAAGTGTTCGAAGGCAATGAGTTTGACCAAAAAGCCTTACATGCTGCAGTCGATAAACTGGTGAAATACGCAAAATAATCACTAAAAAGCCCTTCAATTGTTAAGGGCTTTTTTAATAGATACAGATCGGTTACAGCTTAATCTCAATAGATTACATAGCTAAAAATATAGATCTTTGCTAAAACATCAACTTAAGTATTTTTTGTAATCTTATGCTTACATAGCCTAGTGGCGATAACGGCTATAAGCATTAACATTTATTCAGTATTCTTTAGTCATAGGGAACAGGAAGTTTCCAAGACTTAAAAAGAACAACAGATTGTTAAAAACTAAATAATAAAAAAGGATTTAAATAACATGGTGACAGGAAAGTTGCTTGTCTCGAATGAAATATCTATAACCCCCGATAGGACATCGGGGGTTACTTATTTGTAAGCTACTCTTTTGTCGCTTCGACAATTAAACGCGTTGCTAAATATAAACGCGGCACAATACTGTCTTTGAGTACATATTCAGCATCGTTAGAATGCGCGCCCTCACCCGATAACCCCATACCTTCAATCACTGCGGCTTTAGAGTTCAGACCCGCAAAAGCTGCGTCTGTACCGCCACCTGTGGCCGTTTTAAGCACATTCAATGGTAAATTAAGTTCAGTTTTATAAATGTCTTGTGCTTTAGCCGCAACAGCGATGGCTTTATCATTACTCGCCAAAGGTGGGCGACGCAGCTCGAATTTCACATCTACCTGACTGTCTTGGAGTTTTTTATTTTTAACTCGAGCCTGTAAAGTTTTCTCGAGCTGATTAAAATCTTCAACTCTTAATGCGCGTGCATCTGCCTGTGCAGTGGCAAGATCTGGAATCACATTACGTGTTTTTCCGGCTGAAGCCACAGTCCAATTCAATTTTAGTCCGGTTTTAGGATTGGATAAATCTTGTAGTTGAGCAATTTGATGACTCAATTCAGTCAGCGCATTAACACCATCTTCTGGTTTAGCACCGGCATGCGAGGCTTTCCCTTTAACAGTTAAATATGCCGCACCAATGCCACTGGTCGCCAAACGTAAATTGCCATCTTTACCGCCACCCTCAAATGACAATACAAGGTCTTGATCACGTGCTGTTTCTGTAATGATTTTACGTGAACCCGGTGAACTAATTTCTTCATCAGAATTCATCAGTACTGTGATGCTGGCGTAATCTTTAAATTTTAATTTCTGTAAGGTTTCCAATACGTGAATAATTGCAGCAACACCTTGTTTATCATCTAAAATTCCTAAACCAAAGACTTTATCGCCTACAATTTTAAAGGGCTGATCTTTGAGTTGACCTTTTTGATAAACGGTATCCATATGCGCAATCAGCATAATTTTACCCTTGCCCTGCCCTTTTAATACAGCTTTGAGCATAGGCCCGACTTGCTCAGGCGTGTCATCCATACGATAAATATCGTTGGCGCTTAAGATACTGACCTCTGCACCCGTTTGCTTCAGACGTGTTGCTACAAGCTTGACCATTTGATTTAAACCTTCTAAATCTCGACTGCCCGATTCAATATTGACTAAGCTTTCTAAAGTTTTTAAATAACCTGTCTGTTGCTGCTCAGCTGCCTGTTTAATTTGCATGGGTGTTGCAGCATAAACTGTACTGGTCATGCAGCCTAATAAGACTAATGACAATACAACATGCGGGTTTAAGTAACGCTTGCTCAACATTCTTGTTTTCCTTAGTGATTTTGAGTTTTAATTTTTGACAGACTCAATCTAGCAAAATTAACGCCAAAATCATGTAGGTTTTTACGTACAAAGACTATGGTCTTTTGACTCTTTTGACCCATCAGGAAATGACATATTCTAGTCGTAACAGGAGATAGGATATTTCCTTAAATAAAAATAAAAACTGAATTGGCAGGACGCAATAAATAGGTACGACAGGAGTTATACCTCACACAACCGCATACCCAAAGCCCCGATAGGATATCGGGGCTTTTTTATGAGACTACTTTTGAAAGTAAAACTTGGCTAAAGTAAGACACAGAAACTTTTATCAAAAAATTCTAATTTACGAAAAAAAAGCCCCAACAGTGTTGAGGCTTTACTTATTCAAGCGAGTTTAGTTTTGTGCTACAGCAGTATCTTTGACCACTACATCTTCAGCTTTATCTTGCTTAGCAATTAAAGTTACTGCAAGTGCTACAACCAACAACGGTAAGCCTACAGCAATAAAGTTATATTGATGAGGTAAATCCATGCCTAATAACATACCAATTAAGATAGGCCCAATGATTGCACCACTACGCCCTACAGCAGATGCCCAGCCAATGCCGGTTGAACGTACC
The DNA here is from genome assembly GCF_059515825.1 of Acinetobacter sp. CY17. Classification (NCBI taxonomy): domain Bacteria; kingdom Pseudomonadati; phylum Pseudomonadota; class Gammaproteobacteria; order Moraxellales; family Moraxellaceae; genus Acinetobacter; species Acinetobacter sp. CY17. The sequence goes on along the minus strand of NZ_JCAKMX010000007.1, from coordinate 1,804 downwards.
GCAAGTGGATAGTACTGCGCAACATAGCTGTATAATAGGATCTGTGAACCAATAGATGCTGCACCCGCTAATGCGATCATGAGATAAAGTAGAATTTGTGGTGGTTCGAAACCTAGTAAACTGAGTACTACTGCACCTACCACGCCTAATACCATCAATACAGGCTTAAGATGGAAACGATCTGCTAAAATACCGCCACACACCGTACCAATTACTGCACCGACATTCATAGCCAATAAGAACAATAAACTGCTACCCATCGAATAACCAGCTGCCATCATGAGTTTTGGCATCCAACTTCCTAGCGCATACATGGTCAGTAAGCACATGAAGAATGCTAACCAAAACAACAATGTATTTGGAGCACGACCTTTTTTAAATAAGCTCGCTACAGTAGCAGACTCAGGTACTTCGGCCTTACTCAATTCCAACTGTGTAGTTGCAGTAACTGCAGCTTCTGGTGCTAAACGAGTTAAAACCTGACGCGCAGCATCCTGCTTATCCGCCTTTACCATAAAAATAATGGATTCAGGTAAGAACTTCCAAATAATTGGTAATAGAAGTAAAGGAATACCTGCGATCCAAAACATGATTTGCCAGCCATAAGTTGGCGTAAACCATGCACCTAGTAAGGCAGCCATCACACCACCTACAGCATAACCACTAAACATGGTGGTCACTAAGGTACTACGAATTTTTTGTGGCGCATATTCAGAGGTTAATGCCACTAAATTAGGCATTACCCCACCAATCCCTAAGCCAGCCAAAAAGCGTAGCACACCAAATTCTGTTGGCGTATCAGCAAAACCACCCCAAAAAGTAAAACCACTGAACAACACAATACAAATCATGATGACATTTTTACGACCAATTTTGTCGGCCAAAGAGCCAAATAACATGGCACCAAACATCATCCCCGCCAGTGCGGTACTAGCAAGCATACCTGCCTGTACTGCTGTTAAGCCCCACTCTTGCATCAGTAAAGGTAAAGCGACACCATTAATTGCGAGATCATAGCCATCAAATAAAATAATCAGTAAGCACCAAAACAAAACGTTCAGATGAAACTTATTAAATTTAGCTTTATCAACTACAGCATTGACATTCATTGTTTGCGCTGTCATTAATCCTCACCTCCAACTGTGGGATGTATAATACAAATTCTGGCCATACAATGATTTTTAGCTGAAGTTTTGTCCAAAACCTTATAAATATATATGTATACCTTTATGGTATTTTTAGACTTTAAAATAAGAGATTTTTAACTTAAAAATAGGATTAAATTTAATGAAACTGAAAATTTAAGTGAAATTTAAAGTAAATTAAATAAAAAAATAATAAAAATCATATTGTTATAGAAATAAAACTAAACAATAAGACCATAGATAGCTTGAGATAAAAAATGTTATATAAATAAATGACTTAAGAGTTCTATAAAAGTATTCTCAAAACTAAAAAAATCCCCCGATCGTTGATCGGGGGATTTTTAGAATAATGAGCTGGCGATGACTTACTCTCACATGGGTAACCCCACACTACCATCAGCGCTAAGAGGTTTCACTTCTGAGTTCGGGAAGGGATCAGGTGGTTCACTCTTGCTATTGTCGCCAGCACAACTTGGATGCTTACTTATCAGGTCTTACAGATGCCTAACTTTCGTCAAATGAGTTATTAACAGGTATATCTGAGTCGTATATTTTGTTCGTTAACGTTAACTAAATCAAGTTGTTTGTAGTGATTTTGACTACCACACCAACTGTTTGGGTGTTGTATAGTCAAGCCTCACGAGCAATTAGTATTGGTC
>NZ_JCAKMX010000006.1:0-162327 GCF_059515825.1 Acinetobacter sp. CY17 | reverse complement strand
CTGGTGCAGACAGGTTGCCCGCTGCATCTTTGATGGTCGCTGTCGCTACAAATTCAGCGCCTTGGGCTGCGTCCATTGCAACATCAACGATCACGTGTTTGGCACTAAGATCCGCTGCAGTCACTACGTGTTCAACACCGTTCACTGAAACAGTATCACCTGCTTGTGCATCTGCTGGTAAAGCAACGGTCACCGCAACTTTGCCATCCTTGACTTCAGCTTGGCTAATCCAGTCATCACCATTGCCAATTGACACTGAGGTAGGTGGCGTGACCTTTTGTATAGAGTTATTTTGTTCTACTACAAGGTCAAAACTAGCCGCATCATTTCCTGCAACATCTTGAATCGCTAAAATATCATTTCCAGAAGTTGAATCTGTGTATTTTACCGATACAGTGTCGTCTTTTTGAATTACAGGGACTGTAATGATGATGATTTTGTCAGCCTCAACCGTAACCTTAATCTGATCTTCAGTTAAATTTTGACCATTTACTGTAATAATGAACTGTTCTGTAGCAGGAGAATAATAATCATCAAGCAATTCATCATAATCAAGAATTATTTGCCCTTGTTCATTAATTGTAACATTTTCAAGCTTAGGCGCTACACCATCCACAGTCGAGTTGTTCTCGATTGGACCTGTGCTGAAGTCGGCAACGTCATTGCCTGCGGTGTCTTGTAGGGCTTTGTCGTCATCTTGAGCCGATGGATCTTGATAAGACACTTCAACCTGTTGACCCGGTAGGATTGGGTTCACCGGCACCAGCGTGGCTTTGTCACCCTCCACTAGTACGTCAGCAATTTCAACTTCTTTGCCATCCACGATCACAGTGAAGTCATTGTTGCTTGGTGGGTTGGCTGGGTCTAGATTTTCAGTGAAATCCAGCTCAACTTGACCCTGGTCTGTCACTTGCGCGTTTTCAAGCTTAGGCGCTACACCATCCACAGTCGAGTTGTTCTCGATTGGACCTGTGCTGAAGTCGGCAACGTCATTGCCTGCGGTGTCTTGTAGGGCTTTGTCGTCATCTTGAGCCGATGGATCTTGATAAGACACTTCAACCTGTTGACCCGGTAGGATTGGGTTCACCGGCACCAGCGTGGCTTTGTCACCATCCACTAGTACGTCAGCAATTTCAACTTCTTTGCCATCCACGATCACAGTGAAGTCATTGCTGCTTGGTGGGTTGGCTGGGTCTAGGTTTTCAGTGAAATCTAGCTCAACTTGACCCTGGTCTGTCACTTGCGCGTTTTCAAGCTCAGGTGATGTCGTGTCTTTCGAGCTACCTCCACCAGATGCAGCAGCACCTGCTAATGCTGCAATTCCTAAACCAGTGACAATCGGCCAGAGGTAAGGTAAAGCGCTTGACTCTGAGTCAGCATATAATAATGGCTCGATTTTATCGAGTTTAACGTATTCAATATCCCCAAGATCGTAATAAAATAGATCTTCTTCATTGGTTCTAAACACCAATGAGCTTTCATCTTGTACAAAGTTTTGAATTTCTAAAATTTGGCCATTTTTTAAGGTAATAACAACCTTATTACCTAAATATTCAATGCTTTTAATTTGTTTTGGATCAAGATCAAGTAATACCACCGAATCTTCACTGAGTTTTATACCCGCTTGTGGATTTTCGGCTACTTGATTGCTCCAAGCCGCCTTAGAAATTATTTGCACCTGCATATATTAATCCTAATCTAACCTATGTTTTACATGGTCATTATCTAATGAAAAATCGTTAAATAATTCACCTTATACATTAACATAATATAACCTATACCACATCAAAATGTGTGACATGGTTATCATTTAATTATTAAATAGTTAGCATAAAAATAGGCTTAAATAAGAGTGTTTAGGTAGACTAACAAGTGCTGATTTGACCTACAAAAAACCCGCCAATTTGGCGGGTTTTTCAGTTTCATATAAAGTCTTTACTAACGCTCACGTAGCGCTTCTTGAGCTTTATTAAATGGTTTAATCAAGTAATCAATCACAGTCTTACCACCAGTTTTAATATCAACCGTCGCTACCATACCCGGTGTAATATTAAATTGTTGGCCTGATTTATTGCTTAGTTTATCACTATCGGTACGAATATAAACGCGATAATAGAACTGATCTTGCTTCACTTCATCACGAATCGTATCAGGTGAAATGATAGTCACTTTACCCTCTAATCCGCCATAAATAGAGTAATCATAGGCTGTGATTTTAACCAAAGCTTCTTGGCCTGGACGAATAAAAGCAATATCCCGTGGTGAAATACGTGCTTCAATGAGAAGCTTCTCATCTAAAGGTACAATGGTCATTAAATTACCATTTTGTGGAATTACCCCACCAATGGTCATGACATCAATTTCTTTAACTACACCACGCATCGGTGATTTAAAAATAGTACGACTTAAAGTATCCGATTTACCTCGCACCACTTGTTGTTGCGTCTGGATATCCGTGCTGGCTTTGGCCAATTCTTCACGTGACTTTACATAGTATTGGTTACGAATGTCATTCATCTGATTGCTTAGATCATTGGCCTGACGTTTAAGACGTAACACTTCAACTTCACTCGCTGCACCTTTGGCCACTAAAGGTTCTGTCATACGTAATTCTTGTTCAACCAAACTTAAAGCCTGACGTAAGCCTGACAAAGATTCTTCTAAGTTAGCACGACGAGAATTATATAAAGCGGTTTCCTCTTGTACCAATTTGGCTTCTTTGAGCACCTCTGGTGGAAAAGCCAATGCTGTGCCGTTGACTTCTGCACGTAAACGCGCTGCAGTGGCCAGTGACGATAGTAACAGTGACTCTGATTCACCGACATTTGATTCAAAACGGGTTGGATCGAGTTGAGCCAGCACCTGACCTTGCTCAACAATCTCACCTTCTTTGACATTGAGTTTGGTTAAAATACCGCCCTCTAAAGATTGAATCACCTGCTCTTTAGATGATGGCACCACTTTACCCGTACCTGTCGATACTTCTTCTAACTTAAATAACCATGCCCAGGTTAATAAGGCTGCCAAGCCAATACAAACAATCCAAATTGTAATGCTAGATTTTGGTAATGGTGGTTCGAGCTCAGTGACTTTTTGTACTTTTTTACTCATCATTTCGCTCCTGCTGCTGGTGCCGGACGTTTTTGTGTCGATTGATTTAAGATTTGATCACGTGGACCATCCATCACGATCTTACCGTCATTCACCACAATAATTCGATCAACCAATTGCAATACCGCACGGCGATGCGTTGCCACCACCATAGTGCGATTGGTGAGCCATCCTTTTAAATGATCAATCAATTGTTTTTCAGAAACATCATCAATGGCAGCGGTTGGTTCATCTAACAATAAAATGTTCGGCTGACGAATAAGTAAGCGCGATAACAACAGTGCCTGACGTTGCCCACCTGAGAAGCCAACACCGCCTTCTAAAATCACATGATCTAAACCTTCTTTTTTCTCTTGCACAAAGTTAATTGCACCAGTGATTTTCAGCGCTTGTAAAATATCATCATCTGTGGCGAGTGGTGCACCTAAGGTGAGGTTTTCACGCACTGTACCGTAGAACAATTGTGCGCCTTGATTGAGTAAACCCATATCACGACGTACATCCGATGGGTCAATCAAATTGAGCTCAATACCATCAAGCTTAACTTTACCTTGCACTGGCTCTTGCATCCCCGATAACAGTTGCAGCAAAGTTGATTTACCCGCACCGTTACGTCCTAAGATCGCTATTTTTTCCCCAGGCTTAATTTCAAGTTTAGGAATTACTAAAGTCGGTTTTGGATCATCTGGACCATATTTAAAGGTCACACCTGCAAGTTCATAATGTCCTTGAATCGCTGGACGATGAATCAAGGAAGTATGATCAGGTTGATCAACAGGCTTACTCATCAACTCATCTAAACCCTTTTTCGCTACTTTAGCTTGTTGTAAGCGACCAAGTACACCTGCCAGTTGAGAGATTGGTGCTAACATACGAGATGATAAGATCGAACATGCCACCAATGCACCCGTAGTCATTTCACCGTCCATTACGGCAAATGCCCCCACCAGCACCACAATCGCAAAAGTTAAACCTTGTATTTTTTGTGTCCATGCCGTCATTAAGCCTACGATTTTACGTTGACGCATTGCCACATCGGCGGAGACTTCATTCATATGGTTCCATTGGTTTTGGAAACGCGCTTCAGCACGTAGTAGCTTGACATCTTCAATGCCTTGCACAGCCTCAACCAACATCGCATTACGAATCGCACTTTCACGCATGCCTTCTTGTGCCAATTTAGCCAAAGGCTTTTGCGCTAAAATACCTGGTAAAATCATTAATGGCACAACCACCAACATCACCCAGAATAAATTACCGCCGATGAGCCAGAAAATCCCTAAGAATAAGAAGAAAAATGGCAAATCAGCAATTGCCGTCACGGTGGTTGAAGTCACCAGTTCACGGACACCTTCTAATTCACGAATTTGCGAAATAAAGGTCCCCGTTGACTTTGGACGTTCGCTGTTTTTAATGCGAATTGCATGACCAAAGACACGATCTGAAATACGTAAGTCCGCCCGTTTACCAATCACATCCGATAAATAAATACGACTCACACGTAATACAAACTCAAAAATCGCGGCAATAAGTACACCACCGGCTAAGACCCACAGTGTAGGAATCGATTGTGCCGGAATCACGCGGTCATAGACGTTCATAGAGAAAACAATGGTAGCCAGCGCCAAAATGTTTGCCAGCAGTGAGGCAAACATAATATCCATGTAGCGTTTCCAGTCTTTTAAGACAATTGACCAGAACCAATTTTTTTCAAATGGTTTAATGTATTCATCAACACGCGCATCAGGCACTGATTTTTCAGGACGCAATACATAAACATAACGCGCATGCTCTTTGAGCTGCTCTCGCGTTAAGGTTTGTGCAAGACCTTGATCACCACTAAATTGCACACTGCTATTGCCTTCACTGTCGACTTTATCAATGACTGCAACTTGCCCACCGTTAAACTCAACAATCACTGGCAAACGCCATGGATTGACTAGATCATCGGAAAATGCGGCTTTACGTACACTCATGCCTACTTGGCGTGCCATGACGTTGATTACATCATCTACAGTTTGATTGGGATTCCAGTCCAATTGTAAACGAATACGCTCTTCCGAAGGTTCAATACGATAGTGCCTTGCGATCACGAGAACCGCTTGCAGCCATGGTTGGTAGTTGATTTTCGTACTCATTATTGAACTTCAAACCCCTGAATAGAAATATTATTTAGGTCATATAAATCGCGTGAGCGTCCTGTCTGCGCAATATAATTGACAATCGCGGCATAGATATCATAACGTGCTGATTCAATCTCTTGTGCCGCACTATGAATTGATTGCTCTGCGTTTAAAAGATCCACCACAGTACGTGTACCAAGCTTATATTGTTCCTGATAAAGCTCTTTGGTGCGTGTTGCGGTTTCTTTACGCGCCATCAGTACACTCATTTGACGCTGTTTATTTTCAATTTCTTCTCGTAACACGCGTACTTGATCGAGCACATTTAAGTATTCAGTATTCATACGAGCACGTGCCGCTTGTTCGGCATAACTAGCAGCACGTGTACGCGAGGCAGTGGCACCACCTTGATAAAAGTTGCTGCTCGCTTCAAGCATAATGGAATTATAAAAACCGTCGTCTTTATTGTTATTCGGATTGCGGCCATTGACTGCTTGACTGACCGAACCTTTCACATTCAAGGTTGGATAATTACTTAAACGGGTTTGTTCTATTTCAGCTTTTGCAACTTGAATCTGGGCTTGTGCCAACATCATTTTAGGCACTTGGTTAAATTCAGGCTCTTGATAGAGATTTGAGTCGACAATTAAACGCTCAGGTAAAGTCCACTCTAAGCCCGACACATCAAAGCCTAACAATGTGCGTAGTTTTTGTTGATACTGACGTAACTGAGTTTGTTGCACGATCATATTAGAGCGTGAGGCTTCTAAATAAGACTGTGCTTGTACAGGATCGGCTTGACTACTGATCCCTGCGCGGGCACGTAGATTGGCAATTTCGTTAATACGCGCAATACCACTGATTTGCTGTTCAGCGATTTTGGTAATTTCTTGATAGCGTTTAATATTGACAATGGCATTGGCCGCTTGATAAGCCACATCATCAACACTCACCAATACATTGGCCTGCTCAGCCAACAGCTGTGCCTCTTCTACATTGACATTACTTTTGACCTTGCCAAAGTCATACAACATCTGCGTAACATTTAGACTAATGACCTGTCTTCCACGTTCGCCACTGGTTAAATCCCCAGTACCTAAACCACCTGAGATCTGTGGATAGTAGGCAGCTTTGGCCACGTCAATATTGGCATTTTGCGAGGCTAACGTCGCAATCGCCTGTGAAATATCCGGGTTACGTTGCACAGCACGTAAAATCGCTTCATTAAAACTCAAACGATTAATACTGGGGGTGTAATTCGCCCCACTCGGTAGGTTCGGATCAAAACGTGTCACCATCGGCAATTCGGGAATTGCGGATGTGTCGACCTGGAAGTTACTCAGCTCTTGAACATTTGCTTTATTAAAGTTTTCATTACTCTTAGGCGCCAAAAAGTTACGGCTGTTTTCCTTCAAAGTATTGAAATACTGCTTAGGTGTATCCGCATACGCTGTAGCGACCGCAAGAGATAATGTCAAAATTACTCCCTTAATCACATTAGCGTGTACCCCACATCCTTGTTTTGCTTTAGTTTTTTGTCTAAATGCCATAATCAATAAGTATGAATGAGCTAATATTTTTGGGTATTTTACCTTGTTTATAAAGAAATTTTTGTTTTTTTATTTTCAAGGACTTGTTTTTCCTATCATACATAAAAAAACGACCAGTCATAGACCGGTCGTCGAGTTATTTACAATTTTGTTTAGACTGTAAAATCCTCACCTAAATACACCTGTCGCACCTTCTCATTGGCTAAAATATCCTTCGGTGTACCTTCAGCGATGACAGCACCTTCACTGACAATATAAGCACGTTCGCAAATGGCCAATGTCTCACGTACGTTATGATCCGTGATTAATACACCAATACCGCGATCCTTCAAAGTGGTAATAATATCTTTAATATCACCGACCGAAATTGGGTCAACACCGGCAAAGGGTTCATCGAGTAACATAAACTTAGGGTCAGCCGCCAAGGCACGGGCAATCTCAGCACGGCGCCGCTCACCACCCGATACGCTCATTCCCAAAGAATCTTTAATATGAGTAATTTTAAAATCTGCCAAAAGCTCATTTAAACGTTGCTTACGCTGTTCTTTATTGAGATCTTTACGGGTTTCTAAAATCGCCATAATATTCTCCGAAATCGTCAGTTTGCGGAAAATAGAAGCTTCTTGCGGTAAATAGCCAATACCTTGGCGGGCACGTTCATGCATCGCCAGATCAGATAAGTCTAAATGGTCTAAATGAATCTCACCTTTATCCATACGCACAAGACCCACCACCATATAGAAACTGGTGGTTTTGCCTGCACCATTAGGACCGAGCAAACCGACAATTTGCCCGCTTTGCATACTAAACGACACATCTTTGACCACCCAACGTTTGCTATAGTTTTTGGCTAAATGTTTGATGGTTAAAGTTTGCGGCTGAGAGCTAGGCATTAGTCACGTGCTCCTGGGAAGGATTTAGTGCTCGATGGCGGAATCACAATTTGCACACGACCTGCCGATGAACCGGTTTTATTTGGCGTACCAATCGCTTCAATATCACCTTTATTCATGCTGTAACGTAAAGTCGCACCTTTAAGACTGGCGCCATCTTGCTCAAGCATCGCATTGCCAGACAAGGTCAAAATTCCAGTTTCTGCATTATAGACAATTTTATTGGCTTGACCCTTAGCTAAGCCTTTATTGGCTTCTAGTTTTTGCTGAAAACGTGCCGGTGAACCCGTTGCAGTAATGGTGCTAATCTCTTTTTTAGCATTTAAATTGGCCACAATGCTGGCTGCTTGTAGCTTCATGGTGCCTTGTTCCACTACAACGTTACCACTGTAGGTCATCACGCCACTTTTTTCATTAAAACTACCGCGGTCTGCCACCAAGGAAATCGGCTGATTACGATCAGAGGGTAAAGCCCATGCAGTGCTCGCTGTAAGCATGGTCAGTCCAATCAGGGCTGCTTTAAGCAATGGGCGACTTTGCTGAAAATTACGGTTCATACGTTCCTCGAATATTAAAAAATTCGTATTGCCCTTCATTTAAATTGGCTTTCAAACCTTGGCTTACAAATTCAGCTTGCGGTGATTGCACAATCACCATTTTATCCGTTTCGATATCACGGCTTTGTGGATATAGCGTTAACTCAGTGGTGTCCAGTTGCATTTGCCCATCGGTTAAAATTTTACTGGCCGAGACCTGCTCTGAAAGCACCACTTTTTCATTATCATTATAACTGTGGGCTTTTTTTGCAGCGAAAGTCGAGTTGACCACTCCATTTTCGTACATCGAAGCCTTTAAGTTATCCAATTGAGCAGTTTGCTTTTGCATGTCTTGCTCGAGTCGATCAACTGTCGCTTTAACATACAATTGCCCCTCTTCATTGGTTTGGGTCAAATGAATATTCTCAGCAGAATAAGTCATGCTTTGTGCAGCATCAGCTGCCAGCTTTTGCTCTTTGCCGCTGTAATAGTAGTAACCACCACTTACAGCAGCAATCGCAACTGCTGCGACGTATAAAACTTTAGTATCCATCGCTGTGGTTTCACTTAAACGGTTGAATTATTTATGTGGGATTGCGGTGTATTTTTCAAGTAACTCTTCGTATACACCTTTGGACATTAACAACATGTCACAAATCTCACGCACGGCTCCGCGTCCACCATAGGCTTGGGTGACTAAATCGGCACGGCGGCGCACTTCTAAATGACCATTGGGTACAGTCACTTTCATGCCCGCAATGGCAAAGGCAGATAAATCTGGCCAATCATCGCCCATATACAGGCAATCTTCGGGCTTAATGTTTAATTGTGCACAGGCTTCACGTAAAGCAGTGCCTTTATCTTCACGGCCTTGATAAACCAAATCCACCCCAAGATCAGACATGCGTTTTTCAACAATATTGCTCTTACGACCTGTGATAATAATGACTTTAATTCCTGCTTGTTGCACCAGTTTCATGCCTAAACCATCACGGATATCAAAGGATTTAATCTCATCCCCTGTGTTGGTTAAAGTCACAAAACCGTCACTTAAAATCCCATCGACATCTAGTACCAAGGCTTCAATGTGACGCGCTTGTTCCAACAAAATATAAGAAGCCATTAATTTACCCCAGCTTGAATTAAATCATGCATGCTAATCACGCCAATCACTTGATTGGCATCATTCACTACTACAAATTGGTTAATCTTTTTATCACGTAATTTTTCTAAGGCCTCAACTGCACGTGCCTCTGCCGAAATGGTCGAGGGCTGAGCAATCATGACCTCAGACACTGGTAAATTCACGTCAAAGCCTTGTTGTTTGTCAATTAAACGACGTAAATCACCATCGGTAAAAATACCTAACAAGGTATCGTTTTCGTCCACAACAGTGGTCAAACCTAAGCGTTTATCCGAAATTTCATACAACACTTGATTCATTGGTGTGCTTGGTGAAACTTTGGGTAAGTCTTTGCCCGTATGCATTAAATGTTTGACATGTAACAATAAACGTTTACCTAATGCACCAGCAGGATGCGAACGGGCAAAGTCATCAGCAGTAAAGCCACGCGCATCAAGCAGCGCCACGGCTAAAGCATCACCTAAGGCTAAAGTTGCTGTGGTACTTGAGGTGGGTGCTAAACCGAGTGGACAGGCTTCAGTAATATTGCCCAAGGTTAAAGCAACATCAGCATTTTGTGGCATAGGACCTGAAGCATCGCCACTAATGGTAATCAGTGGCACTTGTAAATGCTTAATCAATGGCATCAGCATCATAATTTCATCACTTTTGCCAGAATTTGAAATCGCGATGAGCACATCACCACGCATGAGCATGCCGAGATCACCATGACCTGCCTCGCCCGGATGCATAAAGAATGATGGTGTGCCTGTAGAAGCAAAAGTTGCTGCCATTTTACGTCCAATATGCCCAGACTTCCCCATACCTGTAATCACAAGACGACCTTGGCATTGCAAAATAATTTCACAGGCACGGCGAAAACGCGCGTCAATCTGTGTTGCCAAGACTTGCAATGCTTGTTCTTCAATCTTTAAGGTTTCTAAAGCAACTTTTTCAAAGTCGACGAGATTGGGCATGTTTGGTGGATTCAATGTCTTAACCTTCACGCTACTGCGTGTATCAGGGGGTGTCAGCAAAAATGAATTTTCGCAAATTTTAGCATATCTATGCAAATGGCATTTTTAAAATCGCCTGCTTTTTGCAAGATCACACTTGGCTTTGGGAAAATAGCGCGGAAAACTTTGTGAAAAATGGGCGTTACGTTATGATTAGCGCATCTTTTTGTTAATTTTTATTGAAAAAGCCATGCAACCATTTGTTCTCTATAACTCAGAGCAGCGCAAAAAAGTAGAATTCGTACCCCGTGTAGAAGGTCAAATTGACATGTATGTTTGCGGTATGACCGTCTATGACTACTGTCATATTGGACATGCGCGTGTCATGGTTGCATTTGACTACATTATTCGCTTCTTACGTAGTCAAGGCTGGAAAGTTAAATATGTACGTAATATCACCGACATTGACGACAAAATTATTAAACGTGCCAATGAAAATGGCGAATCAATTACGCAATTAACCGACCGCTTTATTCAAGCCATGAATGAAGATGCCGAAAACTTAGGTTGTTTACACCCAGATGAAGCACCGCGCGCGACTGACTATATTGGTCAAATGCAAAATATGATTGGCACTTTAGTGGATAACGGTACTGCTTATCCATCTAGCAATGGCGATGTTTACTTCCAAGTAGAAAAATTTGCCAAATACGGTCGTTTGTCAGGTCGTAAACTTGAAGATATGCAAGCGGGTGCATCTGAACGTGTCGATGTTGAAGTTGAGAAAAAACATCCGTTTGACTTTGTGTTATGGAAACATGCCAAAGAAAACGAACCGTCTTGGGCGTCACCTTGGGGCAATGGTCGTCCGGGTTGGCATATTGAATGTTCAGCCATGTCGACCTGCTGCTTAGGCAACCATTTTGATATTCATGGCGGCGGTTCAGACTTAACCTTCCCGCACCATGAAAATGAAATCGCGCAATCTGAAGCAGCAACTGGCGAACAATATGTCAATTATTGGATGCATGTCGGCTTCATTAACGTTGATGGCGAGAAAATGTCTAAATCTTTAGGCAACTTCTTTACCATTCGTGATGTAATGGAGAAATTCCACCCTGAAGTGATTCGTTACTTTATCGTGTCTTCACATTATCGTAGCCCAGTGAATTTCTCTGATTTTGCCTTAAAAGAAGCCAAAACCACCTTAACCCGCTTCTATCATTCATTTAAAGCCTATCAAGCGGTTTATGGTCATCAAGTACTTGCAGCGGTAGACGAAACTTTAGTAGAACGCTTTAATACCGCCATGCGTGATGACTTTAATACCTCAGAAGCCATTGCAGTATTGTTTGAAATTAACAAAACATTAAATACCGCAGTGAAAGAGCAAAATGCTGAGCAAGCGCACATCGCCTATGCAACACTGCGTCACTTAACCGATATTTTAGGTTTAGTGCAGTACGATGTAGATGAATTCCTAAAATCAGATATTGGTCAGGAAGCCCTAGGTCTAAGCCCTGAACAAATTGAAGATTTCATTCAACAGCGTGTGGATGCTAAAAAAGCCAAAGAATTCGCGCGTGCCGATGAAATCCGTCAACATTTGCTCGATCAAGGCATTGTTTTAGAAGATACCCGTCAAGGTACAGTATGGCGTCGTGCTGATTAATTGAGCAGTCAATATTGTACAGCGTTGACATTGTGCTTCGATGCTCTATAATAACCCTCATTGCGGGAATAGCTCAGTTGGTAGAGCATAACCTTGCCAAGGTTGGGGTCGGGAGTTCGAGTCTCCTTTCCCGCTCCAGAATATGAAAAAGCCGAGATTAACAATCTCGGCTTTTTTTATGCTTAAAAATTTAAAGGGAGTGCTTACTCCCCTGTTGTTATTGCTGCTGTTGAATCTGCTGACTCATGAGCGCATAGACTTGCTGCAAATCTTCACGCTTAGCATCTATCAGCATTTGTTGATGCATATTTAAAATATGCTGATCACCGCGTATGGCTGGCCCTGTTTGCACCTGTTTCGGATCATACTGAGTGGCTTTATGCGTCGTTTCTCGCATAAGTGGATAAAGCAAACTAAAATCAACGTGTTTGGCATCTAAGATTTGCTTGGCCATAGCAAAACAAGAATTGCTAAAATTACAAGCAAATACCGCAGCCAAATGTAAGCTTAAACGTTGCTCAGAGGTGTAAGCATAAACACGCTCACTGATCTGCTGAGCTAAGTGCAATAATTGGCCTTGATCCTGCTCATGCTGTGCTTCAATAAACAGCGGCGTACTGGTCCAATCAATTTGACTTTCAAAACTAAAGCTTTGTAACGGATAAAATACGCCTACACGGGAATGCTCTTGGCTGAGCACATTAATATGGGTACTGCCTGAAGTATGCACAATACAAGCCTCGGTCAAATACGGCGCTACCGCTTGAATCACGCTTTGAATTGCTTGATCACTGACCGCAATAATTACCAAATCAATCTCAGGGTTTAAATGCTGTACCTCACTGACCGCACGTGCCGCCACGCGATCAGCCAGCTGTTGCGCTGAGCTTAAGCTGCGACTATAAATATCTACAATTTGATGCTGTTTGGCTAAAACATGTGCTAAATGATGCGCGACGCGTCCCGCGCCCAGTAAACTAATTCGCATAATATCTTCAGTCTTGAACATTTGTGACAGCATGCCAATAAAAAAAGGACGAAGCAATTCGTCCTTTTTATCGTACTTCGCTTAAGGCTGTTTTTTAACACCTTGCTCATCTACCGTACGCACGGTACCGGTTTCGGTATTGACCACTTTAAACTCAATACGACGGTTTTTAAATTTGCCCGCTTCAGTTGCATTGTCGGCCACTGGCTTTTCTTGACCAAACCCAACTGCTTTGAGCTGATTCGGATTCACCCCTTGACTGACGAGATATTTAGCCACAGCTTGGGCACGTTGTAAGGATAAACTCTTGTTAGATGCAGCATTACCCACGCTATCGGTATGTCCTTCCACCGTTAGCCCCACATGTGGCGCACTTTTCATCAATTCAGCAGCTTGATCTAAAATGGCTTTATTAGTTTGTGGAATTTCACTTGAGGCAGTCGCAAAGTTAATAATCTGTAAATTCAGTGCACTGGCAATATCCAGTGCTGTCACGTTATTACGATCAATACTTGATAAGGCTTGACCTGCTTGGGTCACACTATCATTAATGGCACGATCCACTTCAGCCGGCGTACTGGCTGGCATGGCGGCTGCCTCACTGGCTGCACCCACAACAGGCAACACTGACAATTTTAATTTATTGAGCAGTGGATTAATTTTAGCCGCTAAACTTTCCGCATCAGCAGGGTTAGCCGATTGGATTGTCAACTGATCCCCCTGCCATTCTAAATTGGTATTGGGTACACCTTTGACATGTTTTAATACTGTTGGAATTACATCCTGATCGACAAAAGCATTCCCATACATGGCATTACTCTCTGCACCACAGCCCGTTGGATTGTTAAAGATTTGTTTCACCTCTTTTTGTAAGATATCCATGTATTTCGGATTATTTAGATACACCTGACAAGTAACTAAATCACCCGTCGCACCTGTATTTAACTGTAAACGCGCAGCTTCAGTTGCTGCCGCTTGTGTGGCCGCAGGTGTTGCAGGATCAACTTTTTTATCACCATTACAGGCTTTAAATAAAAATGCCAATAACGCTGCAAGAATTAAAAAAGCAATTAATGGCAGCAAAAAGCCTGACTTTTTCTCTTCTTTTGGCGGATGCACAGATGTTGTTGTAGGCGTTGGATGCACATTTTGTGCAGCAGCAGTGGTGACACCCAAACCTGCCAAAATTGGCAATGCCCATGTCGGTAAGTGACGTTGAATATTGGCCCACTGTGTGGTTAAGAAATGGGCAATACCATCATCATCGGCAGTGCCTGCTTCATTTTCAAGTACATTTAAAGTCGGCGCGATGGCACGGTTTAAGGTGGCTTCGGTTTGATCAACTGGAATAGTGGGACTCAAATGCTGAAGTAATTGCTGTTTTGAATCACTATTGCCCGCAAATAAATCCGTAATCCTTGGATTGAGTTGATTTTGTAAGCTTTGGATTAAGCCCGGCTTTGATTTGAGTAAGGCAAGTAAAATGGGATAAAAAGCGCCTAATGCCTGATTTTTTTCTACGACATAGTCTTTTTCACCATCCAATACCATCGCAGAGACTTTCTGCTTGAGTACTTCAATGATATCTAATGTCATACCAAGACCTCATTTTATTGTGATTATTGTATGCTTGTAATCTAAGTTACATTTTTAGTGTAAAGAGCCTTTCTTTAGACTATGTAAATAATTGTATGATTTCTAGTCAATCCTGACAGCTAACATCACTGCTGTTGTTCTGCTATGGCCTGCGCTTCTTGGACTGCCTGTTCAAGACGTACGCGTTCAGCTTCTAAACGCGCTGCTTCATAGGCGCGTGCTTCGGCTTGTGCGGTGGCTTGTTCTTGGCGCTCTCGCGCCAATTGATCTGCTTGTTGCTGCCGCTCGATTACTTGCGCGGCACGCTGTTGTTGTTCTGCACGTACCTGTACTGCTGCTGCGCGTGCCTGTGCACTTTGTGCGACTTGTTGCTCGAGTTGTTGGATTTTGCTGCTTAAAAGTTGTGTTCTGACCCGTGTCATTTTGGCTTCACAATCGAAGTATGCAGCGTCGGCTTGCTCGGCTTCTTGGCTTTCCAATTCACATTCGAGTTTGCGTTTTTTCAGCCATAAACGCTGCTCAGGCAATAGATATTTGCGAATTTGTGGCGTAGTGGCATTCCAAACTAAATTAATTTGTTGATTTGCCACGTCACGGCGGTTTCTAGCTTCTTCAGCTAATACATTTTGGTAAGCAGCGTGTAGCTGTTGCTGTTGTTCGATATATTGCTGTTCTTGTTGTTGCTGCTCGACAATCGCATCTTCTAAAGGGATACGCAATAACGCATCTAGACTCACATCGCGAATAAAACCTGCCAAGGGTTCGGGATTATCTAAAGTCACATACAGTTTACTGCCATCGTCGGTGGGTTGTACCGCATAATGCAGCTGCACTAAGGCTTGGGAATGATTTAATTCTAAATGTGCCAGTAAGGCTTGCTGAGCCACCGTGGGCTGTTCGCGGATGGCACGTGTGGCATTCGCATCCATAAGCATATCTGGCGGCATTTTGGCCACTAAGGTGGTAACACAACGTAGCTTAGTGGTTTTGTCATCGGCTTGATCAGTACGCACATCAGTGACGTTAAATTGCCATCTTGATAATTGCTGGCGTAATTGCGCCAGATCTATGTGTAGATCATCATTTTTGGTTAGCTGTTGCAGGTGTAGAACAGATTGTTGTTGCACATTTTTTTCTAAATTTTGTATCAGTAATTGTTTGGAGCTGTCTGCGTTGCATTGATTTTTTTCTAGCGCCACTTCCTGTTGACAAGCTGCGAGCAATATCGCCACCGCCAAACATCCTATTGTTCTTCGCATAGCATCCCTCTTTGCATAAAAAAAGTCAGCCGCAGCTGACTTTTTACCTATACTTCAGGCTTATGCATTGAATGTACGCAATGCTTTACCTTTGAGTACCTGTTGCAGCAATGGCGTATTTTTACCTTGTGACAAAATTGTGGTTTTGTCTACGGTCCATGTTAAGTCTGGGTCAACCAAAACCAAGCCCGCTTCACGCTGCCAGCGCTCAGCCATTTGTGCCACTTGAGCTGGTGCAAGCGTCACTTTTTCAACCCATTCTAAAGCTGATAATAAGTCTTCATCCACCAGTTGTACACCTAAGGCGATAAACGTATCAAATGCACTAATTCCTGGCTCAGTTTCAGCAAATGGGGCCATTTTTGCCGAGCCACTGAGCGGTTCATGATGGGTACAAATGGCATCAATCACGCCATCTTTTAAACCTTGACGTAAAAGCTGTTTATCTTGCTCTGAACGTAACGGTGGACGTACATGTGCCAGTGAGTTAAAACCATCAATTAAATCATCGGTTAAATGCAGTTGATGCATGGCTACATCACAGGTCACAGGTAAACCCTTGGCTTTGGCTGCTTGAATGAGTGCTACAGATGCACCACTTGACAGTAGACCAAAATGCGCACGGACTTTAGTGGCTTCGACCATGAGTAAATACTTGGCAATGGCAACCGTTTCAGCCAGTGCTGGAATCATCGGTAAGCCTTGGCGTGATGCAATAAAGCCTTCATGTACGCAGCCATCTTTGGCAATTTGTGGTTCTTCTGCATAAAATACCACGGTCATATTGAGACCAGCTGCATATTCTAGGGTACGAAGCACCACATCGTCATCAGCAAATGCTGCGTTGGCATTGGTCACGGCGCTACAACCACCTTTTTTAAGACCCGCCATATTCGCTGGTTGCTGACCTTTTAAACCTTGAGTTTGTGCACCAATCACTTCTAAATAGATACCACCATCAAGCATGGCTTTTTCGACTAAGCCATGAATAAGCGCGCCATTGTCTTGTACAATCGGCTTAGAATCTGGTGGGGTAAAGACATGCAAAATCCCGTTTTCGCGTGCTGCACGACCTTCAGATTTTAAAGTCCCGTGTTGCTGCTGACCCGGTTCACGTAAACGTGCACATAAATCCACCATAGTCGGCATCAACCATTTGCCTTGACCATCAATAGTTTCATCCACAGTGTCTACAGCTGCAATGCGTTTACCATTTTGGATATACACGGTTTCAACGCTGTCAGTTTGAGCAATCGGGTCGAGTACGCGTACGTTTTCAATTTTTACAATAGTCATGACTGATCCCTTAACCTGCAATCGCTTCAATTAAACCTTGTGCTTCAAGCTGACCTTGCATTGCAAGCGCCAACACTGCCATACGTACCGCAATCCCGTTCGTCACCTGATTTAAAATCACCGCCTGTGGGCCATCGGCAATACTTGAATCAATTTCAACGCCACGGTTCATCGGTCCCGGATGCATCACGATACAATCTGGTTTTGCCAGCGCTAAACGTTCTTGGTTTAAACCATACATACGATAAAACTCAGCTTGAGATGCCAATGCTGGTGAATCAATCCGTTCATTTTGAATACGTAAAGTAATAATCACGTCACAGTCTTGAATTCCCGCTTCCATATCGTTAAATAAACGCACTTCTGGGCCATATTCGTCAAAACCGTAAGGCAGGAGCGTATTGGGTGCAATCACGCGAATATCTTTACAACCTAAAGTTTGTAGTGCTGCAACATCGGAACGTGCCACGCGTGAATGTTTGATATCGCCAATAATGGCAATCGACATGTCTTCAAAATTCTTTTTGGTTTCACGGCGAATGGTCAGCATATCCAGCATCGCTTGAGTCGGATGTGCGTGACGACCATCACCTGCGTTAATAATGGCCACATTTGGGCAAATGTCTTTGGCAATAAAATGCGCTGCGCCTGAAGATGAATGACGCACCACAAAAATATCGGTGGCCATGGCTTCTAAATTCCATAGCGTATCGCGCAGCGTTTCACCTTTAGAGGTACTTGAACGGGCAATATCAATGTTGAGTACGTTGGCTGATAGACGTTTTGCAGCTGCTTCAAAAGTAGTACGAGTACGAGTTGAATTTTCAAAAAACAAGTTCATCACCGTTTTGCCTTCGAGCAAATTATTGGTGATCAGTTGATTTTGTTCATTAAAGAAAGATTGTGCAGTATCTAAAATTTGGGTGAGGGTTTGTTTTGAAAGACCTTCAATGGTCAAAAAATGTTTTAAATTGCCGTGTTTATTGAGTTGAATCTGGCTCGGGGTGTGTAATGCAGCAAAGTGCATGAGAGATTCCTTATCGGTTAAGTTGATGCATTATACAGAGATTAAAGGCTTTGGGCAGATGAGCTAGACACCATTCGTACAAAAAGCAGCTGAGTAAATAAAAATTAAAACTAAAATTCTTATTTGATAATTCAATTAGATAATTTAAACAGATTCTCGATATACTGTGTGCTTTCCTCAAATAAAGCTGCAGTTTTAGGCATATCTTCACCGCCCATGATATGTAGTATTTTTAAGCGTTCATGGTTAAAAAAAGAAAAGCCTGAAACAATCCTCACGCCCCTCCCCTAAACTGCCTAAAATACGCTAAAATAATAGATTGCTTTATTGCTTTTGGAAATTTACATGAATTCGAAAACCCGTCTTTCTACGTATTGGGTCACCTGTGCAGATGGACTTGAACTCCTCCTTCAAGAAGAAATCGAAAATTTAGGAATTCAAAAGATTGAGCGTTTACCGGGTCGTTTAATTTTCCAAGGCACACTCGAACATGCTTATCGCATTTGCATGTGGTCACGTTTAGCCTCACGTGTGTTAATGCCAATTCACACGCATGCCATTGAGTTTAGTCATGATGCGCGTGATGTTGCCGAAGAACTCTATGAAGGTGCAATGGCTTTTGACTGGTCATTGATTTTTGCTCCGCAAAGCACCTTTGCCATTCGTTTACATACCGAGCGCGAAATTAAAGTCAACACTCAGTTTGCGACCTTACGTGCTAAAGATGGTGTCGTCGATTCCTTTATGGAAGCCGTGGGTAAACGTCCAAGTATTGACACCAAAGCACCTGAAATCACCATGTACATTTTGGCAGGTAAAACTGAGCATACCTATTGTTTAGATTTATCGGGTGATTCATTACATAAACGTGGCTATCGTCACTATATGACTGATGCGCCTATTAAAGAAAACTTAGCAGCTGCGATTTTACATAAAGCACAATTAGCACACGTACAGCCTGAAGTTTTACTCGATCCAATGTGTGGTTCAGGTACCTTTATCATTGAATCATTAATGATTTTAACGGATCGTGCACCGGGTCTTGTACGTCGTTTTGGCTTTAATGGCTGGAATGGTCATAACCACGAACTGTGGATGAGCATTAAGGCCGAAGCGGCTGAACGTCATCAAGCAGGTCTTGCGAAAGACTTACCAAAAATGTATGCCTTTGATGCCGACTGGGAAGCAGTTAAAGCCACCAAGAAAAATATTATTGCGGCAGGTTTTGAAAATCTACTCGATCAAATTCAAATTGAAGAACGTACTTTAGCCGACTGGCCTGACTTTAAAGCTGAAGGCAAACATGCCTTTGTGGTGACGAACCCGCCATACGGTGAGCGTTTAGGTGAAAAAGCCTCAAACCGTGCTTTATATTTAGGTTTATCAGCACTGTTACAAAAGAACTTCCCAAATCAAACTGCGGCAGTGATTGCCTCGCAAATTGAACAAGCCGATGTTCTTGCTTTTAATGCACCACAAACCTTACGTTTAATGAACGGTAAATTACCGATTTACATTCGTTCAGGTCAAGTAAAACCGGCCAGCGTAGTTGTACCATTCTTGGCAGAATGGCAGCCACAACAGTTTGAGCCAATTGAAGGTGCTGTTGAGTTTGCCAATCGTTTAACCAAAAACATGCAAACTTTAAAGAAATGGGCAGTCAAAGAAGGTATTTATTGCTTACGTTTATATGATGCTGACTTACCTGACTTTAACGTTGCAATTGACTTATATGGCGATCGCTTGCATGTGCAAGAATATGCGCCACCTAAAACCATTGACCCTGAAAAAGCCAAAAAACGCTTTAACTTAGCCTTACAAGCGATTCGCTCTGTAACGGGTCTAGGTCGTGATGCGATCTTTATTAAAACGCGTGCCCGTCAAGAAGGTAAGAACCAGTACACCAAACAAAGTACTGCCTCTAAGCGTTTTATTGTACAAGAAGGCAAAGCTAAAATTTTAGTCAACTTAACTGACTATTTAGATACTGGTTTGTTCCTCGATCACCGTCAAATGCGTTTACGTATTGCCAAAGAGGCCAAAGGTAAACACTTCTTAAACTTGTATAGTTATACCTCTACAGCCAGTCTACATGCTGCTTTAGGCGGTGCTGCAAGTACCACCAGCGTCGATTTGTCCAATACATATCTCAACTGGTCTAAAGAGAACTTTGTACTCAATGGCTTAACGGTTGATCATGCTGACGAACAACATATGTTCTTTGCATCAGATTGCTTTGAGTGGTTAAAAGAAGGTCATGAGCAATATGACTTGATCTTTATTGATCCACCAACGTTCTCCAACTCTAAGAAATTCTATGGTACTTTTGATGTACAGCGTGACCATTTGTCATTGCTAAAACGCGCCATGAACCGCTTAACCACAGAAGGTACCTTATACTTCTCAAATAACTACCGTGGTTTTGAAATGGACGAAGAAATTTTAGCCTTCTTTGATGTGGAAGAAATTTCAAGCGAAACCATTGGGCCTGACTTTAAACGTAACCAAAAAATTCACCGTTCTTGGAAAATTAAACATCCTCAAACGGACTAATATTTGTATATAAAAAAACCGCGCCAAGGCGCGGTTTTTTTTATTGCATTAACTTAATTTGACTTTATCAAACACCAATTGACCATTTTCTGCTGTGACTAAAATATTGTCACCTGGTACATAGTCACCCGCTAAGATACGCTGTGCCAAACCATTTTCCACTTGTTGCTGAATGGCACGTTTCAATGGTCGCGCACCGTACACAGGATCAAAACCTGCATCAATCAATTGATCAAACGCAGCGTCATCTAAGGTCAATTTTAGATCACGTTCCACCAAACGACTGCGTAAACGCTCGAGTTGAATATCGGCAATCCCACGAATCTGGGCTTTTTTCAGACTATGGAAAATCACCAGTTCATCAATACGGTTAATAAACTCAGGACGGAAGTGTTCACTGACCGCCGCCATCACCACACTACGTACTTCATCATCCGTTGCATGATTGCCTAGTTCACTCACATCATTTGAGCCTAAGTTGGACGTCATCACAATCACAGTGTTTTTAAAGTCCACTACACGGCCTTGGGAGTCGGTTAAACGACCATCATCCAACACTTGTAGCAAAATGTTAAACACATCTGGATGGGCTTTTTCCACTTCGTCAAACAACACTACGCTATAGGGTTTACGACGCACAGCCTCGGTGAGTACACCACCCTCTTCATAACCGACATAGCCCGGAGGCGCACCCACCAAACGGCTGACTGAATGTTTTTCCATAAATTCAGACATATCAATGCGAATCATGGCGCTATCATCGTCAAATAAGAAGTTGGCTAAGGCTTTGGTGAGTTCGGTTTTACCCACACCCGTTGGCCCTAAGAACAAGAATGAACCACTTGGACGGTTAGGATCGGATAAACCTGCGCGTGAACGCCGTACCGCATTGGCAACAGCCACTACAGCTTCATCTTGACCTACCACACGCTGATGCAAGAAATCTTCCATATGCAGCAGTTTTTCACGCTCACCTTGCAGCATTTTGGCCACAGGAATGCCAGTTGCTGCACTCACCACTTCGGCAATTTCATTGTCTGTGACTTTGTTACGTAGCAATTTTGGTGCTTCACTTTCAGTTGCAGTTTCGACACGTTCAATTTGCTTTTGTAACTCAGGAATCACGCCATATTGCAAACGCCCTGCTTCTTCTAAGTTACCTTCACGCTGTGCTTTTTCTAAAGCAATACGTGCTTGATCGAGCTTGACTTGTAAATCTTTATTGCCTTCAACCAAGGCTTTATCGGCACGCCAGATTTCTTCTAAATCGTTATACTCTTTTTCCACTTCGGCGATTTGCGCTTGCAGATGATCAACTTCAGCTTTGGCGCCGGCATCTTCATCTTTTTGCACCGCAGCCAATTGCATTTTCAGTTGAATTAAACGGCGCTCGAGTTTGTCTAAACTCTCTGGCTTAGAATCCAGTTCCATTTTAATGCGTGATGCAGCCTCATCAATTAAATCAATGGCTTTATCTGGCAATTGACGGTCAGTGATATAACGATGTGACATTTTTGCCGCAGCAATAATGGCTGAATCTAAAATCTGCACGCCATGATGGGTGGCATAACGCTCTTTTAAACCACGTAAAATCGCAATGGTGTCTTCCACACTTGGCTCATCCACCAAGACTTTTTGGAAACGACGCTCGAGCGCAGCATCTTTTTCGATGTACTGACGATATTCATCTAAGGTGGTTGCACCCACACAGCGTAATTCACCACGTGCTAGGGCTGGTTTAAGCATATTGCCAGCATCCATCGCGCCATCGCCTTTACCTGCACCCACAAGCGTATGCAGCTCATCAATAAACAAAATGATTTCGCCATCCTGTTTAGCTAAATCTTTAAGTACCGCTTTTAAACGCTCTTCAAACTCACCACGATATTTAGCGCCCGCCAATAATGCGCCTAAATCCAGTGACAACACGCGTTTGCCTTTTAAGCTGTCTGGCACTTCACCATTCACAATACGCTGCGCCAAACCTTCTACAATGGCGGTTTTACCTACACCTGGCTCACCAATCAATACCGGATTATTTTTGGTACGACGCGATAAGACTTGAATGGTACGACGAATTTCATCGTCACGCCCAATCACAGGATCTAATTTGCCTGCTAAAGCACGCTCATTTAAATCAATGGTGTATTTATTGAGTGAGTCACGTTGATCTTCATGATTATTGCTCATGACTTTTTCATCCCCTCGGATTTTTTCAATCACTTGGCGTAAGCTTTGACTGTTTACGCCACTTTTTTGCAATAGATTTTTACTGGCACCCACTTCACTTAAACCCAATAGCACCCAATCGGTAGATAAAAACTCATCGCCCGCTTTATTGGCATAACTGTCTGCGAGGGTTAAGGCTTTCACCGCTTCAGGATTTAAATTGATATCCGCACTTGGTGTACCAAGCTGAGCAGCATCATTAAGTGCTTGTTGGAGTGCAGTTTTGAGTTGCTGTAGATTGCCACCTGCTTGTTGTAACAGGCTTAAATTGCTCGCTTCTTCAAGTAAGCTGGCTAAAATATGAATCGTATCAATTGCAGTATGATCATGGCGCATAGCCAATGACTGCGCATCTGATAGAGATTGCTGTAAGCGATTGGTAAATTTCTCAAAACGCATTGTTATTGTTCCTCAGCAAATGTTCGACTTGAAGCATATATGGGAGCAGTTCTGTATTTTTCAATTTATTTTTATATATTTTTCAAAAACTTAAATAAAAAATACAGATAAAATACATTATTAATATTGGAGTGAGGATGCACTATTTCAAGGGCTGAGCTTGAGTTTTTAAATTATTTTTAAAAACACTCTACTTGGTAAGTCATTTTAAATAACTGATTAATTTATTTTGTTTTTTTATAAAAAATGTTACAAAAACTGATCATGATCGCCTCAATTGATCAAAAAAAAGACTGATAAACCACCAGCCTTTTAATTGATTATTTTTTAAGCATTATTATTCAGAAATTTCAATAATTTCATAATCATGCGTAATTTCCACACCACCATCAGACAACATTTTGCTGGCTGAACAATATTTCTCAGCAGACAACTCAACGGCCTTAGCCACTTGTTTATCTTTGACCTGACGACCCGTCACTACAAAGTGTAAATGGATTTTAGTAAACACCGCAGGGATACTCTCGGCACGTTCTGCTTGTAGCTGACATACAACATCAGTCACATCTTGGCGTGATTTCTTTAAGATGGTCACAATATCAAACGAGGCACAGCCACCTAAACCCATTAAAATTAATTCCATTGGACGTGGACCACGGTTCTGTCCACCATAGGCTTCTGCACCATCCATGGTAATACTATGACCACTTTCTGATTTGGCTTCAAATGCGACGTGATCCATCCACTGAACTGTTGTTTGCATTGCAACTACCTAAAAAAAGCTATAAATTTACCCTGTAACTGTACACTAACATAAATTGAGTTGATACGGAATTTCATCTCTTGACGTGTGAGCAGCAGATTTAGGTTACAACGCCTATCGTTTATCCACATTCGGAATTGTTAGCATGACTGCAAATTTTTCACAATTAAGCACTGATGCCTTATCCCCAGGTCAGCTCCCAGACTCGGTTAAAGCGCTCCTTAAACGTGCCTATATTAATCGCTACCCAAAACGCACAACTATTGTAGATGCAGGCACAGAATCAAAATCTTTATATCTTATTCTTAAAGGCTCTGTTTCAATTATTTTACGCGAAGATGATGATCGCGAAATTGTGGTTGCCTACTTAAATCCAGGTGATTTTTTTGGGGAAATGGGTTTATTTGAATCAAATCCACAACGTACTGCAGAGGTACGCACGCGTGATGTATGCGAAATCGCTGAAGTGACCTATGAAAACTTCCACGACTTAAGCAAACTGTATCCAGATTTAAGCTATGCTGTATTTGCCCAGTTGGTGCGTCGTTTAAAAAATACCACGCGTAAAGTGACTGACTTAGCCTTTGTGGATGTTTCTGGTCGTATTGCGCGTTGCTTAATTGATTTGTCTTCACAACCTGAAGCCATGATTTTACCTAACGGTCGTCAAATTCGTATTACGCGTCAAGAAATTGGCCGTATTGTCGGCTGTTCACGCGAAATGGTGGGTCGTGTACTCAAAACACTCGAAGAGCAAGGTATGATCGAAACAGATGGTAAAGCCATCTTAATTTTCGATCGCTCTTTAGACGACAATAAAGTCCCTGAAGATGATTTAGATGACGACGAGTAAGCTTAAAGCCCATTAAGCTTAAGGCAAATGTTTCGACATTTGCCTTTTTTTATGCTCTGCTACATTTTGGACAATTGTTTTAACAAATTTCGCACAAGCATAGCAAGAATTGTCATTTTCATTGGTAGCTTAAAGCGCTTAAGCTAGCCGCACATAAACAAACAATAACTTAGGATCAAAAATGAAGTTTAATCGCTTAGGTCAAAGTGGTATTTTAGTGCCGGAGATTTGTTTAGGCACCATGACATTTGGTGAGCAAAATAACCAAGCTGAAGGCTTTAGCCAGCTTGACTATGCCCTAGAACGTGGACTTTATTTTTGGGATACTGCAGAAATGTATCCTGTACCGCCCAAGCCTGAGACTCAAGGCGCGACTGAACGTATTATTGGTAACTATTTAAAACAAAACGGCGGCCGTGACAAAGTCTTTTTGGCCTCTAAAATTGCGGGTCCCGCTCAAGGTGGCAGTCATATTCGCGATGGGCAAACCCGTTTTAACAAAGCCGATATTCAATCTGCCTTAGATGGCAACTTACAACGCTTGCAGACTGATTATATTGATTTATATCAACTGCATTGGCCACAGCGCCCCAGCAACTTTTTTGGTAAGTTAGGCTATAGCAATCAAGAAGCTAACTCAAATTTAGAGATCACACCTTTAGAAGAAACGCTGTCCGCCTTAAGTGATGAAGTTAAAGCAGGTCGTATTCGTCATATTGGTCTTTCTAATGAAACACCTTGGGGAACACTTAAGTTCTTGCATTTGGCGGAAAAACTGGGTTTAGAAAAAGTCGTTAGTGTACAAAATCCATATAACTTACTCAATCGTAGCTATGAAGTGGGTATGGCAGAAATTGCGCAGTATGAAGGTGTGGGGTTACTTGCCTATTCACCTTTAGCTTTTGGTTATCTAACCGGTAAATTCCGTCACGGTGCACGTCCTGCCAATGCACGGGTAACTTTGTTTAGCCGTTTTAGTCGCTATAGCAATCCACAAAGTGAATGGGCTACAGAACAGTATGCACAGCTCGCAGAAAAACACGGTTTAAGCTTAACCGAATTGGCCTTGGCTTTTATTAAACAGCAGTTTTTTGTCAGCTCTACGATTATCGGCGCGACCAACCTCGAGCAACTCAAACAAAATATTGATGCCTTTGAGATTGATTTATCTCCTGAAATCTTACAAGAAATTGAAGCAATCCATATTCAACAACCTAATCCTGCGCCTTAAGAAAAACAAAGCAATGCTTATTTGGATGTAGAGCCAGAAAAAATAGCTTCGTTTTATCTATAAAAAATGATGTGATGACTCGAAAAAAGGCGACCTTAAGTCGCCTTTTTTTTGAACTGAACTTATTTTTTATTGCTTTGATTATATAAAGCTTGCGCTTGGCCTAAGTTCTTACGCATTGCTTCAGTACGTGCACTATTCGATGGATGTGTTGATAAGAAACTTGCACCCTTATTGCCACCATCTAAAGCACTCATTTTATTCCACAAGGTAATTGCCGCTTGTGGGTTATATCCAGCACGTGCCATCAACATTAAGCCACCTTGATCCGCACGGCTTTCTAAATTACGTGAATACGGCAAACCAACACCAATTTGCGAACCCAATTGCGCCGCAGCAGTACCTGCTTCACCAACACCTGCATAACCTAAACCAATGTTAAGCGCGATATTAGTGAGGGCCTGTGCACCAATTTTTTGCTTAGCATGCTCTTCTAAGGCATGCACCATTTCATGGCCCATAATGGCGGCAATTTCCGCATCAGTCAGGTTAAGTTTAGTGACAATACCCGTATAAAACACCACTTTACCGCCTGGTGCCACATAAGCATTAACAGTATCTGATTTTAACACCGCTAACTGCCAATTAAATTTAGTACCCGTCTGATTCATTTGATCAGCATAAGGACGTAGGTTATTAAACACCGTATTAATACGTTTATAGGTTGCTGATGATGTATCTAAAGTGCCATTACTACGTGCCTCAGCGATGGTTTTATTAAAGCCCTCTGTGGCGGTGACATTTAAAGTCGCGCTATCTGCTCCAGCCATATCTGCGACAGTCGCACAGCCTGATAATGTTAGTGCACTGACAGCAAGAGCACTCAAGGCGAGCTTTTTCATTGACAAATCTCCAAACTATTATTTTGATGCAATCACATGAATTATAGGTAATTGTTAGATGAATAAATATGTCAAATTTACAGCTATTGATATTATTTATGTAAATTGATACAGCAGCCAATAAACTAAACATAGCACATTTAAGAGCAAATAAAACTGCATTAAAGGTTTAATCTTTTGCTCAAGTTTTAGATCTTTTCGTTTCCAACATAAATAGGCATTTTGCATTAAAATCAGTGGCACCAATACACAGGCTATCATGACCGTTAAGCCAATAAAAATTTGATACATCAATGCAGGATCATGCGGCTGCGCTTGAATAATAAACATCGCGATTGTGGGTGCCCCACCCATAGCAAACAACAGCGAATAAAAAATGGTGCTGGCAATATTACGCTGCATTGGTTAAATCTTCCTGATTTTTTATTTTCCTTGATTGTAACAAGCTGAATTTTTAGGTCACTGCCACTTTAGTCTTGGCAAAGTCGGACGATTGAGGCATAAAAAAACCCATCCGAAGATGGGCTTTTTTTAATACCAAGCTTTACGCATCAAATGGATGACGCAATACAATGGTTTCCTCACGGTCAGGACCTGTTGAAATGATGTCAATTGGACATTCAATCAATTGCTCAAGACGCTTGATATAGTTGATTGCTGCTTGTGGCAGCTGATCAAGTGATTTAGCACCAAAAGTCGACTCAGACCAACCTGGCATGGTTTCGTAGATCGGTTTTAAAGTTTCAAATGCAAGTGCATCAGAAGAACCTACGCAACCTGAATCTGCAGCTTCGTAACCCACACAGATTTTGATTTCTTCTAAACCATCAAGTACATCAAGTTTAGTTAAGCAAATACCAGACAATGAGTTCACTTCTACAGAACGACGTAGAATCTCAGCATCAAACCAACCACAACGACGTTGACGACCTGTAGAGGCACCAAACTCGTTACCTACTGTACCTAAGTGTTTACCAATCGCATCACCTACATCGTTGGCAGCATCGTAAACAAGTTCAGTTGGGAATGGACCTGCACCTACACGCGTTGTGTAGGCTTTGGTAATACCCAATACATAGTCAAGGTGTAATGGACCAAGACCAGAACCTGAGCTTACGCCACCCGCTGTTGTATTTGAAGAAGTCACGTACGGGTATGTACCGTGGTCAACGTCAAGAAGTGAACCTTGCGCACCTTCAAACATGATGTTGTCACCAGCTTTACGGTATTTATGCAATTCGCCAGTGACATCAATTACAAGTGGTGCAACCACTTCACGCCATTGGTCGCAAAGTGCAAGTACGTCTTCTAATTTAACTGCTTCTACGCCGTAGAATTGAGTTAATTGGAAGTTATGGTATTCAAGTAGCTCAGTTAACTGTGCTTTAAGATGTTCACCACCACGTACAAGGTCAGCGACACGAATCGCACGACGTGCAACTTTGTCTTCGTAAGCTGGGCCAATACCACGACCTGTTGTACCAATTTTTGCGTTACCACGTTTGATTTCACGCGCTTGATCCAGTGCGATGTGGTTTGGCAAAATTAAAGGACAGTTTGGAGAAATACGTAAACGTTCTTTAACCGGTACGCCTTCTTTTTCAAGAATGTCCATCTCTTTGATCAGTGCTTCTGGAGATAGAACAACACCGTTACCAATTAAGCACAATACGTTTTCACGTAAAATACCAGATGGAATGAGGTGTAATACAGTTTTCTTACCACCAACTACAAGTGTGTGACCTGCGTTGTGTCCGCCTTGGTAACGAACAACCGCTGCCGCTTGATCTGTGAGCAGGTCAACGATTTTACCTTTACCTTCGTCGCCCCATTGGGTACCAAGTACCACAACATTCTTGCCCATAATAGCCTCATTGCATCATGCTTAAAATAAAAAAACTATTGCCAGCGCATAAACTGGCAATAACCGATTTAGATAGGTTGAACCTGCCACTGACCCTCTGCAAGCACCAATTGATGCGTTGCAGCAGCAACAGATGATAGATCATCATCACCTAATAGTTGGATTACACTTAGACCCTGTGCGCGGCTATTCTCGATCGCGTTTAACAAAGCTGCGTCAGTGCCTTTAGGTGCAACTACAACTGAAACTTGTTTAAATTGGCTTGCGCTTAAGGCATATAGGTCACATGAGAAACCTGTAGCAGGGCGCGCACGACCAAAGTGTTCGCCAATCCCATCATAACGACCGCCTTGTGCTAATGGTGCTGCACGATTTGGTGCATATACCGCGTACATCAGACCGGTATGGTAATGATAAGAACGTAATTCCACCACATCAATGCCAATATGTAACTCAGGCCAGCGCGCTTGAATGGCCGCCTTGGTTGAATGTAGGGCATCAAATGCTTGTTTAAATGCAGCATCTGCAACAATTTCAGCACTTAAATGTGCTTTTAATTGTTCTAAATCACTGGCATAACGGCCAAGGGCATAAAAGTCCTGACCAAAGTTTAAATCTTGAGTAAATTCAGCCAATTCAGGCAATGCTTTACGCTGATACAAATCCGATAAGCGACGTTCAGTGGCTTTGTTTAAGCCCGCATGTTTCACTAGACTACGGAATAAGCCAACATGACCTAAATCAAGATGGATACCTTGTGCGAAATCTGCTTTTTTCAGCAAACCCAACATCACATCAATCATCTCAACATCAGCATCAATACTGTCTGAACCAAATAATTCTGCACCCAACTGTAATGGGGCACGTGTGGTATTAAACCCTTGAGGTTTCGTATGTAATACCGTTCCTGCATAGCAATAACGTGCCACACCATGTACAGGATGTACATGCGCATCGATACGTGCCACTTGTGGTGTCATATCGGCACGCACACCAAGTAAACGGCCAGATAACTGATCGATGACTTTAAAAGTGGCTAAGTCTAAATCTTGATTCGATTCTGAAAGAGAAGAGAGAGATTCGATGTATTCGATGAAAGGTGTGTACACCAACTGATAACCACGCGATGCGAGGAAATCTAATGCGTCACGGCGCAAAGTTTCGATTACTTGCGCCTGTTCGGGTAATACATCAGCTACACCATCAGGTAATAACCATGTCTCTGAAATGGGCATGTTGTAAACCTAAATTCTTGTCAGCGCGGAATAAATCCGCATAAAAAAATCGGGAGCACACCCGATTTCTCTTAGTCTAGCACGATAATTTAGCCCTTGCACAAGTCTTTTTTACAAATGACGTGCAAATAGGCACGAATTAAAGTCATGCATTTTTTTCACTGTTTTAAAAGGCCAGAGATGCGCTTAAGCATCAATTGCTAGCGATAGTTTCAATGTCCTGCATATACGCTAGTTTAAGCTTTAATTGTCCTCTTGAGGGATTTCTTCAACCAAGTCAGCACCTCTAGGTTTGCTCTCAGGGTAGATGACCTACTTGTGCTGTGCTTTGACCAATTGTGTCATTAAGGCCACCAACTGCGCTTGTTGCTGCTCCAGTTGCTGTACACGTAACAGCTGCTGGGTCTCGGCTTGCTGTTGTTGCTGCATTTTTTGAGTGATGTCTTGAATTAAAGCTAAGGTTTGCGATAAATGCTGTTCTAAATGTGCAGTTTTGGCACTTAAATGCTGGATTTGCTGTTGGGCAAGCTGCGCGCGCTTAAAAATCAGCCCTATGCCTAAGATGCTAAGCAGCACACAAACACTCAAAATAATGATCATGATTTAAGCCTCAAAAGATTGACATAAATCTAATAGACGGTTGGCATAGCCCCATTCATTGTCATACCATGCAAAGACTTTGGCTTGTTGCCCCACCACCATGGTTTGCCCCAAATCCACAATTAAAGAATAGGGTGAATGGTTAAAATCAGAGGACACTAAAGGTTCATCAGTGACTTGCATAATACAGGCATAATCGCCGTGCGCTGCTTGGCTCAACACCTGATTTAAACGCGCTACATCAATAGGCGATTGGGCAATAAAGTTTAAATCAATGGCGGCCACATTAATGGTCGGTACGCGAATTGAATAACCATCAATGCGCCCCTCCATTTTAGGCATGACTTGCTTTAGAGCACCTAAAGCACTCGATGTAGTGGGAATAATATTTTGTCCTGAGGCTCTAGCACGGCGTAAATCACGATGCGCATGATCCAATACTGACTGATCGGCAGTCACGGCATGAAT
This sequence comes from Acinetobacter sp. CY17, assembly GCF_059515825.1. Lineage (NCBI taxonomy): Bacteria > Pseudomonadati > Pseudomonadota > Gammaproteobacteria > Moraxellales > Moraxellaceae > Acinetobacter > Acinetobacter sp. CY17. The sequence continues at coordinate 131,100 of NZ_JCAKMX010000006.1, read as the reverse complement.
TTCGGTCATTAAAGCGCTTTCAATCCCAAAGGCATCATCAATAATTTTAACCAGTGGCACTAAAGCTTGGGTGGTACACGACACGCTAGAAATAATTTGATCGCTTTTTTTCACCTCATGATGATTGACCCCATACACAATGGCAGCATCGACTGTATCAAATGGCGCTGCGCCAATGATTACGCGTTTGGCTCCGGCATAAATATGCTCTGTGGCCGCAGCACGCGAGCGGAATAAACCTGTGCATTCAAGTACCACGTCCACATTTAAACGACGCCATGGTAAATCTTGTGGCTGTTTATGCTGTAATACTTCAACCCGCAAAGTTTTTTGCGCGGCTTGAAGGGTTAAAAAAGTCCGTGCATTATGCTGTTCAATACTGACCTGCCCTTGGAATCGGCCATGGGTCGAATCGTATTTAAATAAATGCAGCAAAGTGTCTACATCTGCAACGTCGTTAATTGCCACCAAATCAAAAGCAAACTGCTGTGGATGTTCAAACCAAGCCCGTAAAACATTACGGCCAATGCGTCCAAACCCGTTAATGGCTACCCGTTGCATATGTATTCCTTTTAAATTCACGCCAAGCCAGTTTATGTTAATAGATTTTCAAAGCAACCGTGAGAGAAAATTTTGCGTTTAAATCTAATTTAGAGCTCAATATTTAGGCAAATTAGAATTTTATTCGAATTTATTCGAATAAAATTTGAGTAAATTGCAAAATAAATAAAAAAATCGCCCTTTTTTATTTACTTTATATGTTAAAACAAGTAAAAAATGGTCACAGCTAACGCAAAGACAATTTTAGACCTTTTGGTCAAAAGATATAGTTCTCTTGCCTGCCAAATTTGACTGGCTCTATGATGAGTATAAAAGTGCCTAACGGCTTTTGTACAACTTGATCTTGCAATTGTCAGGCAATCGACTTAAAAGCATTGGTGGATACGGGTTTTTTCGGTATAATTTGGCGTTTTTTAATCTTTAAGCCCCCGCATCGCAGCAAAGAAGAAACCTTCTTGTCAGACTGCCATGCTTTTGCCAAATCAGAAATTATGGAGTGACTTGGTTGTGAGTACTCGTTTTATGACATCAGCTGAAATTCGTGAAGCATATTTGCGCTTTTTTGAGACAAAAGGCCATACACGTGTCGCGTCGAGTTCTCTGGTACCCGCCAATGACCCAACGTTATTGTTCACCAACGCTGGTATGAACCAGTTTAAAGACTGCTTCTTGGGTCTTGAAAAACGTGATTATGTTCGTGCAACATCTTCACAAAAATGTGTCCGTGCAGGCGGTAAGCACAATGACTTAGATAACGTGGGTTATACTGCACGTCACCATACATTCTTCGAAATGTTAGGTAACTTCTCGTTTGGTGATTACTTCAAACAAGACGCGATCAAATTTGCGTGGGAATTCTTAACCTCAGAACAGTGGTTAGCCCTCCCTAAAGACAAACTCTATGCCACTGTTTACCATACCGATGATGAAGCATTTGAGATTTGGAACAAAGAAATTGGTCTAGATGCGTCTCGCATTATCCGTATTGGTGACAACAAAGGTGGTCAATACGCATCCGATAACTTCTGGGCTATGGGTGATACAGGTCCTTGTGGTCCTTGTTCTGAAATTTTCTTTGACCATGGCGACCACATTTGGGGCGGTCTACCAGGCACACCTGAAGAAGATGGCGACCGTTTCATCGAGATTTGGAACAACGTCTTCATGCAGTTTAACCGTACTGCAGATGGCGTGCTTCACCCTCTTCCAGCACCTTCTGTTGATACAGGTATGGGGCTCGAGCGTATTTCGGCAGTTTTACAACACGTGAATTCAAACTACGAAATCGACCTCTTCCAACACTTGCTTAAGTCAGCTGCGGAAATCATTGGTTTAGATACGGCTGAACTCGAAGCAAAAGCACAAGAAACTGGCAAACCAGTTGACTATCCTGCATCTTTAAAAGTGGTTGCGGATCATGCACGTTCATGTTCATTCTTGATCGCTGATGGCGTAAACCCGTCTAACGAAGGTCGTGGTTATGTGCTACGTCGTATCATCCGCCGTGCAGTACGTCATGGTAACAAATTGGGTGCGACAGGTTCATTCTTCCATAAAATGTTGCAGCCTTTAATTGAAGTAATGGGTGCTGCATATCCTGAACTTGCAGTGAATCAAGCGCGTATCGAAGCACAGCTACTGAAAGAAGAAGAGCAATTTGCGAAAACTTTAGAGCAAGGTTTGAAATTGCTTGAAGGCGAGCTTGCCAACTTAAAAGGTTCTGTGATTCCGGGTGAAGTGGTTTTCAAACTTTACGACACCTATGGCTTCCCAACTGACCTTACAGCTGACATCGCGCGTGAACGTGATTTAACCATTGACGAAGCTGGCTTTGAAACTGAAATGGCGGCTCAGCGTCAACGTGCGCGTGATGCAGGTAAATTTGCAATCGACTACAACAGCGTTGTCAAAGTTGAAGGCGAAACTCAATTTGACGGTTACGATGCTACTGCAGGTGAAGGTCAAATCATCGCAATCTATAAAGATGGCGAGCAAGTGGATGAAGTGGTTGAAGGCGATGAAGCGCTCATTGTTTTAAACCAAACGCCTTTCTATGCAGAAAGCGGTGGTCAAATTGGTGATACAGGACTCTTCAAAAACGAGACTGGTATTTTTGAAGTTCAAGACACCAAAAAATCTGGTGGTGCCTTCGTTCACCAAGGGATCGTGACGATGGGTAACTTAAAAGTTACTCAAAACGTAGAAGCAACTGTAAAAGCAGACATTCGCGCAGCAACTGCACGCAACCACTCTGCAACGCATCTTCTACATGCTGCGCTTCGTCAAATCTTGGGTTCACATGTACAACAAAAAGGTTCATTGGTTGCATCTGACGTGTTACGTTTCGACTTTGCCAATGATCAACCAGTGACATTTGAACAGCTGCAAGAAATTGAACGTCTGGTAAATGCTGAAGTCATTGCCAACACCCCTGTAACGACTGAGCTTCTTGACATCGAATCTGCGAAAGCAAAAGGCGCGATGATGTTGTTCGGTGAGAAATACGGTGACGAAGTACGCGTACTGTCTATGGGTTCAGTGATTGAAGAGAAAAACTTCTCGATTGAGCTTTGTGGTGGTATTCACGTAAAACGCACTGGTGACATCGGTCTGTTTAAGATCACCTCTGAAGGTGGTGTTGCAGCAGGTGTTCGTCGTATTGAAGCTGTGACAGGTACCAAAGCGATTGAAGTAGCTCAAAAAGTAGATCGTGACATCAACACCATTAATGGCTTATTAAAAGCACAAAAAGATCAAACAATTGAGAAAGTTGAAGCCTTAGCTGATACAGCATCAAGTTTACAAAAACACATCGAACAATTGAATCAAAAGTTAGCCAGCCTTCAAGCTGCTGAACTGCTTAGCCAAGTTCAAGAGATTGCAGGTCGTCAAACTTTAATTACCACTGTTGAAGGTATGGATGCTAAATCATTACGTACCCTACATGACGGTGTAAAATCAAAATTAGACAATGCAGTGATTGTACTTGCAGCAGTTGAAGGCGACAAAGTCAGTCTGTTGGCTTCTGTAGCAAAAGACTTCACTTCGTCTATTAAAGCAGGTGACATCATCAAACATCTGGCCACTGAGCTAGGTGGTAAAGGTGGTGGTAAACCTGACTTAGCACAAGGTGGCGCGCCACTAAACGAGAAGTTTGCTCCTGTGATGGCTGAATTAGCAGCTTGGTTGGCAGCAAAATAATACTTCACCTTTTGTGTAACTGACCCTAAGTTGCTTAGGGTCATGGTTTATATGGAACAACTATGGCATTAATCGTACAAAAATATGGCGGTACCTCTATGGGTACTCCAGAGCGCATTTTAAATGTTGCTCGTCGTGTAAAGCGCTGGCATGACCACGGCCACAAGGTTGTGGTTGTGGTATCAGCAATGAGTGGCGAAACCAATCGTCTACTTGCTTTAGCGAAAGCCATTACTGAGACCCCAGACCCACGTGAATTAGACCAAATGGTGTCTACGGGTGAACAGGTCACGATTTCCATGTTAGCAATGGCACTTAACTCGCTAGGTGTGAGCGCTAAATCATTGACTGGTCGTCAAGTGGGTATTCGTACCGATAGCGCATTTAACAAAGCGCGTATTGAATCGATTGATACTGACGTGATGACTTCGCATTTAGATGCAGGTCGTGTGATTGTTGTTGCGGGTTTCCAAGGTTTTGACGCCGAAGGTAACACAACAACCCTAGGTCGTGGTGGTTCAGATACTTCAGGTGTTGCTCTTGCTGCTGCACTCAAAGCAGACGAATGCCAAATCTATACCGATGTGGATGGTGTATATACCACTGACCCACGTGTTGCACCAAAGGCAAAAAAAGTCGATCGTATTTCATTTGAAGAAATGCTTGAAATGGCATCGCTGGGTTCAAAAGTCCTTCAAATTCGTTCTGTTGAATTTGCTGGTAAATACCAAGTACCTTTACGCGTACTTTCAAGCTTTGACAATGACAACGATGGCGCATTTGACGAAGAGTTTAAAAACAACGTCGGAACACTTATTACGACTGAATTGGAAGACAACATGGAACAACCAATTATCTCGGGTATCGCATTTAACCGTGACGAAGCGAAATTAACAATTCTAGGCGTGCCTGATGAGCCAGGTATTGCATCTAAAATTTTAAAACCAATTGGTGATGCCAATATCGAAGTCGATATGATCATCCAAAATGTAGAAGAAGATGGTACGACTGACTTTACCTTTACAGTTAATCGTGGCGAACTTGCAAAAGCCAAAGCTATTTTAGAGCAGACTGCTCAAAACATTGGCGCGCGTGAAGTTGCAACACGTGATGACATTGTAAAAGTGTCGATTGTTGGTGTAGGTATGCGTTCACACGCAGGCGTAGCCAGCAAAATGTTTACTGCCCTTGCAGATGAAGGCATTAATATTTTGATGATTTCAACTTCAGAGATCAAGATTTCTGTGATTATTGAAGAAAATTATCTTGAACTTGCAGTGCGTACTCTACACACTGCATTTGGCTTAGATCGTGAACACGGTGAGTCAAGCGTACGCGCTTAAAGCTTTAGCAGCTACGGGAAAATAAGCATATTTAACCTATAGTTGCGAAACGCTACAAAAAAACAGAGCCACTATATTTCCTTTTATAGTGGCTCTGTTATATTAGGAAACAAGGATTTTTTGTAAATCTGTATAAAATATATATTGCGTTATATGACATATAATGCGATACATCTTTTTAGATGAATACTTTTTCGTTTCAAGGTTGTGTTTTTTTTACTGGTTTTAAATCTTAAAAATCGCAGTTTATAGCATTTGGCAAGGAGATAAGCATGCTGATTCTGACCCGACGTGTCGGAGAAACTTTAATGATTGGGGACCAAGTCAGTGTGACTGTGCTTGGTGTTAAAGGCAACCAAGTTCGTATTGGTGTAAATGCCCCGAAAGAAGTGTCAGTGCATCGTGAAGAAATTTACCAACGCATTCAACATGAACGTGCTATGCATGAACATTTGCAGCACTTAGACCAGGATTATCAACCTTCTTTTGAAGAAGGTGATTTTTCGCAGAATAACTACAATCGTTAAGATCGGTGTTTTTCTCCTAAAGCGGCATTTATGCCGCTTTAAATTTTTTTAATGTTGCGCTAAAGCGAGAAGTGCTTTTTTGACTGGGCCAAAACTACGCCGATGCTCGGCAATCACCCCATGTTCAGCAATTGCAGCAAAATGTGCTTTGGTTGGATAGCCCTTATGCTTGGCAAAACCAAATTGTGGATATTGTGCATTAAGCGCTACCATCTGCCGATCACGGGTCACTTTCGCTAAAATACTGGCTGCTGAAATCTCAGCATGCAAAGCATCTCCACCCACTACAGCTTCACAGCTCATACTTAAGCCTTGCACCAGTTTATTTCCATCAATCAGCACATGTTCAGGTTGAATCTCTAAACCCTCAACTGCACGGCGCATGGCCAACAGCGAAGCTTGCAAAATATTCAGCTCATCAATTTCTTGCGCGCTACTTTCTGCAATGGCCCAAGCCAAGGCTTTTTCTTGAATCTCAACAAACAGTTGTTCACGTTTTTTCTCAGTGAGTTTTTTGGAGTCATTTAAACCCGCAATCGGTCGCTTGGGATCTAAAATAACAGCCGCTGCCACCACTGATCCAACCAATGGGCCACGGCCTGCTTCATCTGTACCTGCAATTAACATCTGTATCCACTTCTCTCCTGCTATTCAATAAAAAACGACCTAAAGCCGAGGCTCAAGGTCGCAGTATAAGCTAAAGGCTTAGCTTAGTTTTGAAGGGTTTCAACCACACATGCATTTAAAGTAGATGTTACTACTTTTGAAGCTAAGCTTGCTTGTTGCGTTTTGTCCATAGCAGCAATGATTAAATCTGTTGCTGTTACAGAAGTGGTCGCTTTTTCACCTACACATGAACATACTTCTGTTTGTAGTTCTTGTTTTTTGGCATCAGTTAATAGTTTAGAACCTGTTTTCCAATAGCTGTTATTTTCAAGTTCAGTCACGCATTTTGCTTGTACGCCTACTTTGACCGCGGCCATAGCCAATTGCTGTGCACCTACAGTCGTAGAGGTTGTACCAGTGGTTGACGTTGTATCTGTTGCTACACACGCAGTTAAAGCCAAAGCAAGCGGTGCTAATACAGCAACTAATTTTTTCACGAGCATTATCCTAAATAGTGATACAAGATGTATACGGCTATTGTGCCCAAATCTTGGCATATAAGAAATTGGCTAAAAAGCCAGATGGATAAAATACCAACAACTAGCGTTGCAAGGTAAGCAACGAAGCGTTGCAGAAGAATGGTTTGTCTCAGCGCTCAATTGGCTTAAACTTTAGGCAATGAGGATAAAAATGAGAGCAACATGCAGCAAAATCAATATTATACGCGTACAGCCCAGGTACTCCATTGGATTATGGCCATTATTTTTATTGCTGCCTGGTTGATTGGTTTTTATAGTGGTAATTTTTTAAGTTACGACGTAGATGGTAGTTTTAAAGGCGATGTGATTACTTTACATAAAAATATAGCTACAGTGATTATTTTCTTATTTGTAGTGCGGATTTTATGGCGTTATACCCACCCTGCACCCAAACTCCCCGATCATATGAGCCCGACGATGCAAAGAATGGCACATCTGGGTCATTTAGCCCTGTATTTTATGCTGATTGCGCTGCCCATTACAGGTTGCTTATTCAGTTGGAGCGCAGGTCATCCTGCACCCGTGTTATACCTGTTTGAACTTCCACGTTTATTAAATCAGAATCCTGAGATTCTTGGCATTGTAAAACCCCTGCATATTTATTTATCTTGGGCAGTGGCTGTGTTAATTGTGGGGCATATTGCTGCAGCGCTTAAGCATCATTTTATTGATCGCGATCATGTGTTGGACAGCATGACTAAACAACCCAAAGATTAATTCACTGCTGCCGAAATACAACCTTTCAAGCTATTCATAACAGCTTTACGTACCAACTTGTCTTTCTCAGCTTCATTGACCAAAGCCAGTGCAACCTCTTTCGCGCCCATATCATTCATAGCATTGTCACTAACACAGCCACAAATACTGTCTTGGTTACTTTGCTTTTGTTCGGCAGTCATTAGCCAACTGGCCGCTCGCCATATTTTGGATTCTTTGAGTTCTTGCTGACACTGATACGCAATCACAGGTTTAAGCACTTTTTGGGTCAGGCTAGGTGCGGCCCACCCTGAGGTGCTAAACCATAAGCTACTTAGTGCTAGAATAAATACTTTGATCATGATTTTAAAAACCTTAAAAGAAATCGGCAGCTAAAGCTGCCGGATTCATTAGAGTGCTTGGATTTGAGCAATCCAGTTTTGCTTTTGTTCGGCACTCATAAAAGATGCTTCAAATGAATTAATCGCCAGTTGCTTTAATTCATTGGTAGTTAAATCTAGTGCTTCAGTAATCGCAATAAAGTTATCATTCATATAACCACCAAAGTAAGATGGATCATCTGAATTCACAGTCACTTTTACGCCCTGTTGCAATAAACGACGAATATTATGCTCACGCATATCCTTGACCACACACAGCTTTAAGTTTGACAATGGACATACAGTCAGCGGCATTTTGTCGCGAATTAGACGCTGCATTAATACAGGATCTTCTTCTGAACGCACACCATGGTCAATACGATTGACTTTCAGCACATCTAACGCTTGCCAAACATACTCTGCTGGGCCTTCTTCACCGGCATGTGCCACAATTAAAAAGCCAGCTTCTCGCGCTTTGGCAAAGACACGTTCAAACTTTTCAGGCGGATGCCCAACTTCACTTGAATCGAGCCCTACACCAATAATCTGCTCTTTATAAGGTAAAGCTTGTTCTAGCGTTTCAAATGCCGCCTCTTCACTTAAATGACGTAAGAAACACATAATTAAGTGCGAGCTAATGCCAAGCTTGTCTTTGGCATCCTCACAGGCACGCTTTAAACCATTCAATACAGTTTCAAAAGCAATGCCACGCTCAGTGTGCGTTTGCGGGTCAAAGAACATTTCCGTGTGTACCACGTGATCTTTGGCACATTTTTCAAAGTATGCCCAAGCTAAATCATAGAAGTCTTGTTCATGAATTAAAACTTGTGCGCCTGCATAATAGATGTCTAAAAATGATTGTAAATTATGAAAATTATAGGCCTGACGGACTTCTTCAACCGATTGATATGGAATTTCAATCTGATTACGCTGCGCAATTGCAAACATGAGTTCAGGTTCAAAAGTACCTTCAATATGCACATGCAACTCGGCTTTAGGTAAAGCACGAATTAAATCTAACTGGGTCATGACATTTTCCTATTTTAGATATAAAAAAGGGTGCTGACCTTAGGCAAGCACCCTTCAGGTTGTCTAGATGGAATTAACCACCAAACAGCGCAAATTTAAGCGCCCAAAGTAATGCAATAATCCATACCATATATGGCACAGTTTTGGCCTTACCTGTGAGCAATTTAATTAAAGCATAGCTAATAAAGCCCATAGCAATACCATCTGCAATTGAATATGCATATGGCATAAAGATGATGGTTAAGAATGCAGGGACTGCTTCGGTAATATCATCCCAATCAATATGGGTAATGCCTTGAATCATCAATACACCAACAAACAGTAATGCAGGTGCAGTGGCATAACCTGGTACAGATTGTGCCAGTGGTGCTAAGAATAAGCACAGTAAGAACATAACCCCTACCACAACCGCAGTAAGGCCTGTACGACCACCGGCAGCCACACCTGCCGAAGATTCAATATAAGGTGTGGTTGATGAGGTACCTAAGGCTGCACCTGCCACAATTGCAGAAGAGTCAGCAAACAAGGCTTTTTTCAAGCGCGGTAATTTACCATCTTTGAGTAAGCCTGCACGATGTGACACACCCACTAAAGTCCCCGTTGAGTCAAATAAATCGACCAGGAAGAAAACGAAAATGACCCCAATTAAGCTGGCTGTAAATAGACCTTCAAAGTCCATTTGCATAAAAGTTGGTGCAAGTGATGGAATAGAGCCTACTACCCCTTGGAACTCGTTATATCCCAAAGCAGTTGCAATGGCTGTAATCGCTAAAATACTAATAATAATGGCGCCACGCACTTTAAAATGGTGCATTACCACCACCATCACAAAGCCCAATAATGCCAGTAATACAGAAGGTTGTTTTAAGTCACCTAAGCTCACTAAAGTGGCTGGATTATCGACAATAATGCCGGCATTTTTTAACGACACAAGCGCAAGGAATAGACCAATACCCCCACCGATCGCAAGTTTTAACGACATCGGAATGGCGTTGACAATTGCTTCACGGATTTTAAACATACTGATGGCAATAAATACCATCCCAGAGACAAAAACCGCAGCCAACGCTGTTTGCCATGGCACGCCCATGCCCATACACACCGAGTAGGTAAAGTAAGCGTTCAAGCCCATGCCGGGTGCTAATGCAATAGGATAATTTGCAATCAAGCCCATAACCATACAGCCAATGGCCGCGGCAAGACAAGTTGCAACAAAGACAGCCCCATGATCCATACCTGTTTCAGATAAAATCATTGGATTGACAATAATGATGTAACACATCGTTAAAAATGTGGTGATACCTGCTATTACTTCTGTACGAAAATTGGTTTTATTTTCGCTTAACTTAAACAGACGCTCTAGCATACTTGCGGAAGATGGATTAGGAGTCGTCATGACCTAGCCCCTATAAATAATTGATGCCTAATTGCGGTATTTAAAAAACCCACTTATGACACAAAAGGGAGATTTTGCAGCAGATTAAGCAATGGATATGCCAAATGTTCCATTTTAAAGGAGAAGTCATTTACCCTAGAATCAAACTTAAATAACAGATTTAAAATTGAAGCAGTGTAAATAAAAAAGCTGCATATCATTTATGCAGCTTTACTCGCCTTAGTTAAATCAAGCATTTACAAAAATAAACGCATTAACTTAACAATACACTTGAGCAATTATATCACATTGATTTTTTATTGTTTCTAAAAAAATGCATCTAATTGATAGATGACTGTAAAAAAATTATCCGATCTCAAGCCTTGAAAAGCCTATGGTTAAAGCAAACTATTCTTCCTCAGTTACCGCTCGCTGAGTCTCTATAGGTTGACGATGATAATAGGGATTTTGTTGCACATGCTGTAATGAGCTTTGTGCCTCACTCACCACCACTGCCACATGCTGTTTGTGCTGCTGCTCTTGACGATACAACAGATAACTGGCCACACAGGCCACTAAAATTGCCAAAGTAAATATTATTTTTATCATGCTCTGTTTATATCCTTAACATCAATTTAATTGAAGGAACAGTATTGTTGTGATGCATCGACTTAGCGCAGTGTACTGTATTTTGCTGCACTAAGAAAATACGCCAAGCACCACTATGAGACAAAAACGATGTGGCTATTTTATGATTTTTTATAGAATTTTTTATGATAACTACATAATCGTCGATCTCACCTAATACATGTGCAACATAGCCAGCAACGTTTTGCCTTGGCACACATTTCGCATTTTTTGCCGCAATGTAACTTCATTGGATGTCACAAGATGACAGATTTATTTAATCACTTCACCCAAAGAGGATTGGTGCATCAGTGTAGTTTTGCCGAAGATGGCCGCATCTTAGAATGCTCAGCCAGTTTAAGCCAACACCTCGGTTATGAGACTGAGCATCTGATGACTTTATCCTTCACAGAGCTTTTAACCCAAGAAAGCTTAGCCAAAATCCAACAGCTATTTGTATACCCTCCTGCAGATGAAAAAGTCCAACAGCTAGAACTCAAATTTTTAAAACATAGTCATCGCTTTTTTAATGTCTTAGCCAGTGGAATTTTGGCTTGGCGGGAGCAATCTGAACCAGTACTACACTTATTGTGTTTGCCTTTAGGCAGTTTAGGTCAACGGGTCAATGAGTTGGAAGATGCCAATCAAGTGATGAGTGAAATGCTGTATAGCACCCGTGTGGCTTATTGGTGCATTGAATGGGAACAGGCCATTGATTTGAGCTTAAGTGCCGATGATATTGTCAAACAGGTGTTTGAAACGCCGTCACATTGGCGGATGTGTAACCAAGCTATGCGCGAAATCTATGAAATGCCTAGTGATGTCATCTTTAATCAGCAATCGGTCCGTTTGTATTGGCCACGCAGTCCTGCCAATGAAGAATTTGTACGCCGCCTCATTCAGAGTCAGTTTTGTGTCAATGGTGCTTTGTCAGTTGACCGTCGTCATGATGGCTCTTTGGCCTATATAGAAAACGATGTACGTGCCCATATCGAAAACGGCAAGATGCTGCGTATGTGGGGCAGTTTATATGATGTCAGCCAAGAATTTGACTTACAACAAGATGCAGAACAGCGTATTCACGCACTCCGACAAGTTTTTGATGCGGTTCCCGATGCAGTGGTGGTGATTGATGAAACTGCACATCCGCAATGGCGCAATGCTGCCTTTGAACAGCATTTTGGTATTATTCAAGGCACCAAAACAGTACATACCTTAATGCAATCCTCACTGATGGATCGCGCTTGGCAAAAAATTGAGCTGACCAATCTACAAGGACAACTTCAGACCTATCACGCCCATTGCTCTGCGATTCGGATTCAAAAAAACTTAACCTGGACCGTTGCCGTATTACGTCTTGCTCACCATGACCAGCCAGCTTATGAGTTATCGCCATGAGAGAACGTGATTTTTTACCTAGTTTTAGTATGGGCATGCGCTCAGCGGTTGACTTAAGTCCAGATACACTAGAGAGCTGTATTGCTTCAAGTAGCTTACATGGTTTATTTGACAGCTTTCATGACGGCATTGTGATCTATGATCAAGAGGGTATTTTGCGTTTAATGAATCTGGCTGCAGAACGGATTAATCGCTTAAAGCGGCAAGACCTGTTGGGCTTACATTATCGTGAATTAATACAACGCGCTGCCCTAAATTATACCGAATTTGAACGTGCCTTGGCGCAAGGTCTCAATAAGGCCAATACGCCGCACGCTAACGGACATATTTTTAGCACGCATATTCAATTGGTCCCTACCCAGCAGCAAAAACCTTATACCGTGTTATTGCAATATGATGCAGAACAGCGTGATCCACGGCGTAAAGCCATGCCGCATCATAGTGCTGCGGGGTTAGGGGACCCACAACAAGGTGCTTTGCATCTTTCACCATTACTGTCACATATTGCCGATATGGGAGTACGTGCCTTTCGCAGACGCGCACGTTTATTACTGTTAGGTGAACCAGGAGTAGGTAAAACTGCCATCGCCCAACATATTCACCGTGCTGCCGGTTGGCATAACCGTCCATTTATTCATGTCAATTGCAGCAGTATTCCGGACAGTTTGTTTGAATCAGAAATGTTTGGTTATGAACGTGGTGCGTTTACCGGTGCCCTACACAGTGGTAAAAAAGGCTATATCGAAAGTGCAGCAGGTGGAACTCTATTTTTAGATGAGATTGGTGAAATCCCCTTACATGCACAAGCCAAACTACTGAAATTTTTAGAAGACAGTAGCATTCAACCGGTCGGCTCTGCGCTGGCCAAAACCGTACAGGTTCAAGTGATTACGGCAACCAATAAAGATTTACGCGCTTTGGTAGCACGTGGGGAGTTTCGTGCTGATCTGTATTACCGTTTATCTGTATTGCCTATTGATATTCCCCCTTTACGCGCGCATTTAGAAGATTTGCCCATCCTCATAGACAATCTATTGGACCACATTAATCAAAATCGAGAACCTGCCTTAGCTTTATCAGCAGACTGCCGCCAGAAACTACTGCAATATCATTATCCGGGTAATGTACGTGAATTGGTGAATATTTTCGAGCGCTTGGCCGTACTGGCTGATGAACTGGCCGAGACTCAACATTTACCACCTGAGCTACTCGGCCAGCTTGCCGAGCAACAGATCCTTGCGCACTCAGCGTTGCCACAACTACAAGCACCCAACCACCATGAGACAAGTCTTAAAATTCATGTACAACAATTTGAACGGGATTTAATTTTAAAAACCCTTGCCTGCCAAGGCAGCAAAGTCAAAGCTGCACAACGTTTAGGCATTGACGTTGCCACATTAACGCGCAAGCTACAGCGCAGCGAAAATTAAAGTCTGCATTTTTGCAAGTTGTCTGCAAAATTGCCAAGCCACATTGGCATTTTTGCAGCATAAAAAAGCTAAAAACACAAAAAATATAAATATAAAACAAACATTTAAACACTTGGCATAGTCGTTGCTCTACTTGACATGTAATAACAAAAAGGCATTTAAGCCTCAAAATAGAGAAGGACAAGCATGCTAATTACAGGTATTAAAAGCAGACCTATATATGATGTACTCAGGCCACTGACCGAAGGCAAGCACCATTTGATTGCAGCTCAAGGCAGTGGCGGTGCAGCCCTGTTACGACTCCTCAACGAGATGCCAAGCGATGCATCTATTCAAGTCTTATATTCAATCGAAAGTTTTTCAGGTCAACATTTCCAAGACCAGCTGCAAGCCTTAAACATTGATTTACAGCTGTACCCAAGTAACCAAGATTTAGTCAATGATCTGCATGTCATTTTAGCCAATGCCAAAATGGGTACACGCTTGTACCTAGCAGGCTCAGAAAGCTTTATTGGCATTGCCATGCAAGCTGCAACCCTAATTAATCTCAATAGCGATGAGGTGTTGCGTGAGCACTGTGGCTCCTTTGTACGCCGTGTCTGGTGTGTGCATTGTGATGGTTACACAGAAAATGTCACTCAACGGGTGTTTGACTGCCCACATTGCCACATCACCTTAGTCGTCCGTGACCATTATTCTCGTCGTCTCGCTGCATTTCAAGCCGTTAAAGCCGATGCCGAAGTTGCCGGTGAATATCCACATGCAGAGGAGCTCGACACATGAGACAAGCCAACGGCAGTTTAAAAGTTCGCGTCAGCCATATAGAAACTTTAAGCCCTGAAATCAAACGCTTTACTCTCATCCCAATTGAAGGCAGTCATCTACCGCCTTTTTCAGGCGGTAGCAATATTGTCTTGGTATTGCCTCATCAAACAGGTAGTTTCCGTAATGCTTACTCATTAATGAGTTCACCTTATGACACCAGTCATTATCAAATTGCGGTGCGCCGTGTCGATACCGGACGTGGCGGTTCCAATTATTTACATCAAGCCGTGCAACAAGGCGATGAGCTAGAAATTCTACGTCCTGTTAATTTATTTCCTTTAAGCAAACACGCTCGTTTACATATTTTAATTGCAGGTGGGATTGGGATTACCCCGGTTGCTTCGCAATTGGCAGAACTGCGCGTACGTGGTACGCCTTTTGAGGTGCATTTTGCCGTGCGCAGTCTAGAACATGCCCGCATTGGCCAAGAATTACAGCAACAATATGGCAGCGAAAATATTCATATTTATGCCGCGCATCAAGGTCAACGTTTAAATATTGCCAGTGTCTTGGCAAACCGCCCACTTGGCAGTGATGTTTACGTGTGTGGCCCAGATCACATGATCGAAGACACCATTCATCAGGCACATGCATTGGGCTGGACCGATAGCCACATTCACTATGAACGCTTTTTAGAACAAGGCAGTAGCGGCGAAGCCTTTGAAGTGATTTTGGCACGTAGCGGTGCGCGTATTCAAGTGTCGCCTGACCAAAGTTTATTAGAAGCAGCTGAAGCAGCCGGACATGACATTCCTTATCTTTGCCGCGGCGGTGCATGTGGCATGTGTGAAACCCGTGTCCTTGCACTCGAGGGTGACATCATTCATAGCGATGACTGGTTATCTGATGAAGAAAAACAACTTAATCAAAAAATTATGCCGTGTGTGTCACGCGCAAAATGCTCAAACCTCGTCATTGACTGCTAATTAGGAGAATAACAACATGCCCATTCAATTTCGCCCTGACGAAACTTATCGTGACGACTACACCTACGCCAACAGTCCTGAATGTATTGCCCGCGCACCGTGGCCATTCCCAGATGACCACTATATGTATTCAATGAACTTAGAACCACATGTACCCTTTGGCGAACATGCCTTAAAAGCCGTGTTTGATATTGATGAACATTATATTAGCGAATGCCGTGACCGTGCCATTACCTTAGAAAAAGATCCCGGCATGCACTATGTGGCTGCACCGCACATGATGGAAGCGCAGTGGGATTTGCTTGAATTGATCATGGAATCCTATGCCAAAGATTATCCTGAATATTTTAGTTTAGAGCGTGAAGGTGATCAATGGCATTGGCGCAACACGCTGTTAAATATTGATGATTACTTTACCTTTGGTGATCCATCAACGCTCCCGTATGAGCCTATGGAATATATCACCCGCCAAGCACAAGGTGACTGGGTATTACAAGAAGAGCGCGATGACACTTTATATTGGGGTGCAGGGATTGCCACGCAACGCGCTGACTATTCACTGCGTTTTAACTTAGGTATGGCATGGCATGAATTTCATGGCCCAGTACCTTTAGTTAAAGAAACAGGCATGCTTGACCGTGCTTTAAAATTCTTACTGCGTTTACGCAATGGTCATCCGGTGCGTCGTTTAAATTGGTCACTGACTGTCAATCCACGCTTGGATGTCTCTGCAGAGAGCTTACCGGATTGGGCACCTGACCGTACCACTGTCACGGCTGAAAATGCTGGTGAAAAAGTTTATTTAAGGATCGAATTGCAACCGCTGCATCGTTTACCACGCAGTAATGCAATTGTCTTTCCCGTGCGTACCTATTTATTGAGCTTAAATGATATTGCTACTAATCCTGCTTGGGCAAAACGTATGCACAGAGTCATGAAAACTTTAAATCAAGACATTATTGATTATAAAGGTTTTAGCCGTTATCACGCCCCAATGTTGCAATGGTTATCACAATTTGATCCTCATTATGAACAAGAGATGGGATTAACCGCTGCAGAAGCATAAGCACACTCGGATCTAAACACATTCAAGCTTAGATCCTCAAACCATAATCATATGAGGATGACCCTATGCAGCAACCCTCTGATAATCAACCCCATGACACTTTAGATGCCGATGCCGAACAACTGCGCGCACTCGGCTATACATCAGACTTTAAACGTAGCATGAGTTTATGGGAAAATTTTTCCTTAGGCTTTACTTATTTGTCGCCTGTGGTGGGTGTCTATACCCTGTTTGCACTATGTATTGTGGCCGGTGGCCCACCCATGTTTTGGTCTTATCTGTTGATTGGGCTTGGGCAACTGTTGGTGTGCTTAATCTTTGGCGAAATTGTTTCGCAATTCCCCATTTCAGGCGGTGCGTATCCGTGGGCACGCCGTTTAGTGGGCAAACGTTGGGCATGGATGACCGGCTGGGTCTATGCTTGGGCACTGTGCGCTACAATTGCGGGTGTATCCGTAGGTGCAGGCCCTTATTTGGCACTCATGCTGGGTAATGAAGTCAGTTCCAATGCCTTTATCTATATCGCATTAGGTTTAATTTTATTTTCAACTTTACTCAACTTAGTCGGTACCAAGTTATTGGCACGTGTGGCCATGTTTGGCTTTTTATGTGAACTGATTGGTGCCATTGCCATTGCTGCGTACTTACTGATTTTTGAGCGTCATCAACCGTTTAGTGTTCTGTTTAATAGCTTTGACATCAGTATCAATGGTTCATACCTACCTGCATTTTTAGCCGCCTCTCTTGCAGGTTTATTTCAATACTATGGCTTCGAAGCCTGTGGTGACGTGGCTGAAGAAACCCCCAATCCGGGTAAACGTATTCCCAAAGCCATGCGTATGACCATTTATATTGGTGGTTCTGCGGCCATGTTTGCCTGTCTGGCGCTCATCCTTGCCATTCCAGATATGCAAAAAGTACTTTCAGGTCAAATTACTGATCCTGTATCGCTGATTTTAACCAATGCCTTTGGTCCTGTGGGTGCCAAACTGGTAATGGCGATTGTACTGGTGTCCTTTATTTCATGTGTTTTAAGCTTACAAGCCGCAGCAAGTCGCTTGTTATTTGCCTATGCCCGTGACGATATGATTGTGGGGAGCCGCCTACTGCAGCGTTTATCTGAAAATCATGTGCCGTCCTTTGCATTAATTGTGACTGGTGTGATTCCTGCTGCCATTGTCTGCTTAGGTCTACTGATGACCGATGCAGTGGCCACAATTGTTGCCTTTGCTGCGATTGGGATTTATATCACTTTCCAACTGATTGTGGTAGCGGCACTGATTGCACGCGCGAAAGGCTGGCGTCCAAATGGTCAATTTAACTTAGGTAAATGGGGCTTAGTGGTCAATATTGCAGCCTTAATTTACGGTGTGAGTGCCATCATTAATATGGTATGGCCACGTAGTCCTGAGGCAGCTTGGTACATCAACTACTCAATGTTCTTAACAACAGCTGTGGTATTGGGCATAGGCTTCTTATACATGCTACTTGCCAAACCATATGACAAAGGCAACAGCCCATTTGGCGATGCATGGACCTTCTCAAAACCAAAACAACCCGAAAACAAAACGCCAGACGCAGAACCTGTGATCTTGGCCAAAGAATCTAACTCTTCAATCTAAATAATCATAAAACTTAAAGGAAATAATAATATGCAAACTGAACTCAATACTGTATTTGAACTTGAACAAGATCATGAACACGGTGCGACCTATCAACCAGAAAACCTATCACATAAACTCTTGATCAATGGTCAATTGCTTGAAGGTCAAGGTCGTCATTTAGCCGTGGTTAATCCAGCACTTGGCACGACATTAATCACGATTGCAGAAGCCAGCCTTGAGCAAATCAACAGCGCCATTGATGCTGCGAGTAACGCATTTGAAACTTGGTCACATACCTCACCCAAAGACCGTGCCGCATGTTTACTCAAAGTGGCTGATGTGTTGGAAGCCAATGCTGAAGAATTTGCTCGTTTAGAGTCAAAAAACTGTGGTAAACCGTATAGCGCAGTCTTGAATGACGAAATTCCTGCAGTGGCTGATGTATTTCGCTTCTTTGCAGGTGCCAGTCGTTGCTTACAAGGTTCAGCTGCAGGTGAATATTTAGAAGGTCATACCTCCATGATTCGTCGTGATCCACTCGGGGTGATTGCCTCGATTGCCCCTTGGAACTATCCATTGATGATGGTGGCATGGAAACTGGCTCCCGCCTTGGCAGCGGGTAACACTGTGGTATTAAAACCGTCTGAAGAAACCCCATTAACAGCACTACGTTTAGCAGAATTCTTAAATGAAATTTTCCCAGCCGGCGTTGTGAACGTGTTGTTTGGTAGCGGTGCTAATGTGGGTGAGCCTTTAGTGACGCATCCAAACATTGCGATGGTGTCTTTAACTGGTTCTGTAGCAACAGGCAGCCGTATTATTGCCAACACTGCAGATTCGGTAAAAAAAATGCATATGGAATTAGGCGGTAAAGCACCAGTACTGATTTTTAATGATGCCGATATTGACGAAGTGGTCGATGGTATTCGTACATTTGGTTTCTATAATGCCGGTCAAGACTGTACTGCACCTTGCCGTATCTACGCGCAAAAAGACATTTATGCCAAATTTGTCGAAAAACTCGGTCAAGCGGTGAGCACCATTCAATATGGCGAACAAGATGATCCAAATACAGAACTCGGTCCTGTGATCACCGCTCGTCATTTAGAACGCGTGATAGGTTTCGTTGAGCGTGCCAAGCAACAACCGCATATTCAAGTAATTACAGGTGGTCAACGTGCCAAGCGTGCCGGCTTCTTCTTTGAACCAACTGTACTTGCTGGCGCACGTCAAGATGACGAAATTGTACAAAATGAAGTCTTTGGCCCAGTGGTTAGCGTGACTGAATTTGAAGATGAAGCGCAGGCCCTCGCCTTTGCCAATGACTCTAAATACGGCTTAGCCTCATCGGTGTGGACGTCTGATATTGGCCGTGCTCATCGTTTAGCCGCGCATTTACAGTATGGCTGTACTTGGGTGAACACCCACTTTATGTTGACCAGTGAAATGCCACATGGCGGCATGAAACACTCAGGCTATGGCAACGATATGTCGATTTACGCTTTAGAAGATTATACCGTGATCCGTCATGTCATGGTTAAACACTAAGGAGCAGCTATGCAAGATTATCTGTTGAGTCTGTGGCAAGTGCTATTAAACACTTGGGCAGCACAAGCTAGCGCTCACTCAGGCTACGCAGCATAAAAAAAGCCGGTGCAATGCACCGGCTTTTTATTCAACTCAAACTTACGCTTGAATTGTTTCTAAAGCAGCATTTAATGTTGCGCTTGGACGCATCACTGCATTAACTTTAGCTGTATCAATCGCGTAGTAACCACCGATATCTACAGATTGACCTTGCACTTGTGCAAGCTCAGCAACAATCTTTTCTTCATTTGCAGCAAGCGTTTGTGCAAGTGGAGCAAATTGTGCTTTAAGCTCAGCATCTTGGTCTTGAGATGCTAACTCTTCAGCCCAGAATTTAGCTAGATAGAAGTGGCTGCCACGGTTGTCAAGTTCGCCAGTACGACGTGATGGAGACTTGTCGTTGTCTAACAATTTACCAGTTGCAGCATCTAAAGTTTGAGCTAGAAGTTTTGCTTTCGCGTTGTCTTCTTTGATGCCCATCTCTTCTAGAGAAACCGCAAGCGCCAAGAACTCACCTAAAGAATCCCAACGTAAGTGGTTTTCTTCGACTAACTGTTGTACATGTTTAGGTGCTGAACCGCCCGCACCTGTTTCGTACATACCGCCACCTGCCATTAAAGGCACGATAGACAACATTTTTGCAGACGTACCTAGTTCCATAATTGGGAACAAGTCTGTCAGGTAGTCACGTAAGATGTTACCTGTTACAGAAATCGTGTCTAGACCGCGAGCAACACGCTCAAGTGTGAAGCGCATTGCACGTACTTGAGACATGATTTGAATGTCTAAACCATCTGTATCGTGATCTTTTAAGTATTTCTCAACTTTTTTGATCACTTCGTTTTCGTGTGGACGGTACGGGTCTAACCAGAAAATCGCTGGCATACCAGAGTTACGTGCACGTGTTACAGCAAGTTTTACCCAATCGCGGATCGGTGCGTCTTTCACCTGGCACATACGCCAGATATCGCCTTCTTCCACGTTTTGAGACATTAATACTTCACCAGTTTCAAGATCAGTGATGTTTGCAACACCTGATGCTGGAACTTCAAACGTCTTGTCGTGTGAACCGTATTCTTCCGCTTTTTGTGCCATCAAACCAACGTTAGGTACAGTACCCATGGTTTTTGGATCAAAGTTGCCGTTCCACTTACAGAAATTGATCATTTCTTGGTAGATACGTGCGAAAGTTGATTCAGGCATCACTGCTTTACAGTCGTAAGGCTTGCCGTCAGCACCCCACATTTTACCGCCAGAACGGATCATTGCAGGCATAGAAGCATCTACAATCACGTCGTTTGGAGAATGGAAGTTAGTGATGCCTTTAGCAGAATCTACCATTGCAAGCGCAGGACGGTGTTCTTGACATGCATGTAAGTCAGCAATGATTTCTTCACGTAGTGACGTTGGTAGTGTTTCGATCTTTTCATAAAGACCGGCCATACCGTTGTTTACGTTTACACCAAGCTCTTCGAATAACTTACCGTGTTTTTCAAATGCTTCTTTGTAGTAAATTTTCACACAGTGACCAAATACGATCGGATGTGAAACTTTCATCATGGTTGCTTTTACGTGTAAAGAGAACAAGATACCTGCTTCTTTACAATCCGCTAATTCTTTTTCATAGAAATCGCAAAGCGCTTTCTTACTCATGAACATAGAATCGATGATTTCGCCGTCTTGTAATGCAACTTTTGGCTTAAGAACGATCGTCTCACCTGCGTTCGTGATAAGCTCCATTTTCACATTACGCGCACGGTCTAAAGTCATTGACTTTTCGCCATGGTAGAAGTCGCCTTCTTGCATGTGAGAAACGTGAGTTTGTGACCACTGTTTCCACTCACCCATAGAATGCGGGTTTTTCTTCGCGTAGTTTTTCACCGCTGTAGGCGCACGACGGTCAGAGTTACCTTCACGTAATACAGGGTTTACTGCTGAACCTAAGCATTTGCCAAAGCGTGCTTTAAGTGCTTTTTCTTCTTCAGTCGTCGGGTTTTCTGGATAGTTAGGAATCGCAAAACCTTTAGATTGAAGCTCTTTGATACATGCTGTTAACTGTGCAACAGAAGCACTGATGTTCGGTAGCTTGATGATGTTTGTGCTTGGATCTTGAGTCAAACGACCAAGTTCAGCAAGGTTGTCATTAACCTTTTGCTCTTCAGTTAAAAATTCTGAAAATTCTGCAAGTACACGAGCTGCAACAGAGATGTCTTTTTTAACAATCTCAACGCCAGCAGGCTTAGTAAAAGTCTCGATGATAGGCAATAGCGAGTAAGTTGCTAATAATGGTGCTTCATCAGTTAATGTGTAAATGATTTTTGACTTTCCACCAGCCATATATATCCCCTTTTGGATTGTGTTTTTAAGGGCCAAGCTTGTGGCACAGCCCCTACGAACCGGTTTGCTTAAATAAAACCCTGAGAGTATCGGTCTTCACGGCTTTTCAGTCAACGAAATATCCTTTTAGATTGCGATTTCGCTGAAAATTTATACATATTTTTGGCAATTTTATACCGCCCCTATTCTAGGCGAGATTCGCCCAAATATGTACAAAAAATATGCAACAATTAATCAACTTGGCTAAATTTCGTTGCGCTGATTTTTTCAAGCCATAAAAAAACCACGCGATTGCGTGGTTTCTTAAAATCTTGGTAGGTATAAGCAGACTCGAACTGCTGACCTCTACGATGTCAACGTAGCGCTCTAACCAA
The DNA here is from genome assembly GCF_059515825.1 of Acinetobacter sp. CY17. Classification (NCBI taxonomy): domain Bacteria; kingdom Pseudomonadati; phylum Pseudomonadota; class Gammaproteobacteria; order Moraxellales; family Moraxellaceae; genus Acinetobacter; species Acinetobacter sp. CY17. The sequence goes on along the minus strand of NZ_JCAKMX010000006.1, from coordinate 108,669 downwards.
CTGAGCTATACACCTAAGGTATGAGCATATTAATCGAAACAATTGAGCTAAGACAAGGGTTTATGCTTTTTCTTAAGTTCAAGCGAGCATTTTTTAAGCATTAATTTCAATTGGGGCGGTGGAGGCATGCTTTTCCTGTTTGCATAACGGTATTGCCGGTCATAGATCGCCAATGTGCTTAAAAATCCCGCTAAATCCTCTGCAACATTCAGACTTAAACGTTCTAACCATGCAGCATGGCTTTCAACGCTGCCCTTTTTAAATTGAGCCTGTAAGCGATGTTCAAAGGCCAACAGTTGCCGTTCATAGCCAGATTGGCTGTAATAGACATATAGGTGACGTGCCAACCATGCACTGGCTAGCATTGCCATAATACTCAGCCCAGCAAATATCATTAGACGTAAAGGTGTAGATAAACCTAGACTGCCCCACCACTTGATTTGTTTGCTTTGATCATAGCCCACCACCTTGTTTTGCCATTGATAACTAACAAAATCGCTCCAAATATGTAAGCGGCTCGTCCATGCCAGTTGTTGCTGCTTTAACGCAGATTGTTGCTGCCATAGGCTATTTTGAATCCCTTGTTGAATACGTTCAGGGGCAATTGCTGCGGTTGGGTCAATACGTTGCCAGCGTCCATCCAGCCAAACTTCACTCCATGCATGCGCATCCAATTGCCTTACTTCCCAACTTTGCCCATCTGGTGCAGCTTGCCCACCTTGATAACCAATCACCACCCGTGCTGGAATCCCCACATAGCGCATTAGCATGACAAAGCTAGATGCATAATGTTCACAAAAACCAATTTTTTGATCAAATAAAAAATCATCAATGTGATGGCCCTGTAAGCGGCCGGGGCTTAGGCTATATTGAAAGCCTTGGGCTTTATACCATGCCAAGATCTGCTGTACATAGCGATTCGGATCAGCCTGACTTTGCTGATAAAGTTGCTGAGCTAAACGTTGGGCTTGGGGGTCATAGTGGCTTAAATACTGTTGATTACGTTGCAGTACAGCCGGATTGATAGGCTGTAACTGCTGTTTACCCAACCAGACTAGCTCTAGCATTTGCCGATGATGCTGTCTAGCGACACGAATTGCGCCATCTTGCTGTACATAATAGCCGCGTTGTAAAGGCTGCGAATATTCCAAAGCCGTAACCCATTTTGACTGGGGATCAGCTGCTAGATATTGATAACGTAGCCCTGAATAAGCTTGATTGCGTGGCTTAAACAGTGCGTGGTGATTACTCGGATCCGCTGACCAAGTTTGCCCATCATATTGGTCGAGTACCATAGCACGCCAATATAAATCCTGTTGTGGCGGAAGCTTTGTCATATTGCCCACAATACGAAAAGCCAAGGCACTCGATTGTGATAAATTAGCAATATCGCCTGGTGCCATTTCATCACTCAGCCCTGTTGTGGCTTGTGAACTGGCAATGGGCATCTGCCAAAGTGGTGGTAAGCGTGGAAAAAATAGAAACAAAATCAAAAAAAATGGCGCTGCATATAACAGCAGCTTACCCATCTGTTGGCTGTCTTGCAGCCATGTGGTCGCTTGAGTCTGAAAATTAAGCTGGTGTAACCGATATAAACCTACAAGGCAACTTAATAAACTCAGTAACACCATGGCTGTCATCCAGACACTGGCACTATATAAAAAGCTGCTGGCACTGACAAATAAAGCAAAATTAAATACCACAATCCAATCGCGTTTGCTTTGGCTTTCTAAAACTTTGGCAAATAGAAAACTGGTTAAAATGGCAACGCCCGCCTCCACTCCTAAAAATGTACCTTGCGCTGCATAAATCACGCCAAGCGCAAGTATAATCACCAGTAAATTAAGTAGCTTGGGTAAAACATAGGCTTTTTTACTACTGGTGAGAAATAAAATTAATACCGCAATGAGCAGCAGCACTAAAAGTTGAGGTAAAAATAAGGCTTGCGCGCACAGCAATAAAATCAGCGTAACCACAATACTTTGACGAATTGAATTGGGCATCATAGTTTAAGCCTCCGCCAGTAAGCGTTTGGCCTGTTGTAGTTGGCTTTCGCCTTGCCCCAAACAGAGCTGCTGATGGGGTAATTTCAGCACATAGGCATGCTGCAGCCGCTCACATTGCTCCACCAAGCCCATCATCACTTGCAACTTATGTTCATGTTCTGTGACTGTAAGCTCAGCATAATCAATGACGACCTGTTGCTGCTTGGCATGCGGGCTAAATTGTTTGATATACATGCCCTGTCCACGCGCCAACTGTTTCCATGCCACCTGACTTAGACGATCGCCCAGTTGGTAGTTTTTCAGCTGATAAAACTCATCCATACCTTGCTCTAAAACACGCTGCTGTTGCTCTAAAGTCTGCATCCGAGCTTGCGGCGCCACCCAAGTAATCAGTTGTTGTTTTAAATGGACATGCGTCCATGCACGGACTAAACCCAGTGGGTAGACTGACATTAAACTTAAATCAGGATAGTAAAAGGCACCGCGCTGAATGGGTTGAAAATAAAAGCGTACTTGCTGAGAGCGCTGCTGCATATGCACATACTGCTGCTCCAGACCAACACTGACTTTTAAATAACGCGCCCTAATGTGTGTTTGACTTAAAGTGACAATCAATTCTACAGGCTGACCAACTTGTCCCACTTCGTCATAATCTAAAGTAATTTCCAAACCTTTAAGCTGACGATACGCCAAATAAAAACTGATACACAATAAACTGCTGATTAAAAAACAAAAGGCCAAAATCAAATTATTGGCGTAATTAACGCCTGCGATAAAGCTAATGACAATTAAAGCCAAGTAAATATAGCCCGGTCGATATACAAATACCAACACGTCTTGTTGTCTAAGTAATTTATGCCCTTGCCATAAAAAACGTTTTTCTACCCAGCGTTGCCAACGCGCGCGCATTAACTGACCTTCACTTGCTGTAACAATGCTTCAGCTTGCACTTCTGTCATATTTAAGCGATGTGCCACCACAGCGCTAAACACCGCTTGTACATCATCTGCACTGACAAAATCACGTTGAGAAATTAAAGCATAAGCTTGGGCTGCTTTTTTGAGTGCTAACAGGCCACGCGTGGATAAACCATGGCGATTTTTACGCGTGATGCTCGCTAAATCGAGTAGATAATCAAGAATAGCGGGGCTTAAATAAACCTGATCAACTTGGGCTTTGAGCGCTAGAATCTCTTCAGGATTAAATACAGCTTGTAACTGGGATATTAGGGCTTGACGGCTACTTTGCTGTAACAGCAAGCTTTCGGCCTGACGCGATGGATACCCTAAAGATAAACGCATTAAAAACCGATCAAGCTGCGATTCGGGCAAGGCATAAGTGCCACTTTGAAACAATGGATTTTGAGTTGCTACTACCCAAAATGGTTGCGGTAAGGCATAACGCACGCCATCCACACTGACATAGCCTTCCTCCATGGCTTCAAGCAAAGCACTTTGGGTTTTGGGGCTGCAACGGTTAATTTCATCGGCCAATAAAATTTGGCTAAAAACTGGACCTTGCTTAAACTCAAACTGCTGGGTCTTTTGGTTAAACATATTAATGCCAATAACATCACTGGCCAGCATGTCATTGGTAAATTGAATCCTTTGAAAATCTAAGCCTGTTAGATGAGCCAAGCTACTGGCAAGTGTGGTTTTACCCAGCCCCGGTAGGTCTTCAAATAGCAAATGCCCACCTGCCAATAGGCAGGTGAGAGCCAATTGGGTTTGTTTTGATTTATCTAAAATCATGTGATTGAGCTGCTGCAAAAAATCAGCGATTTTTTGTTGCTGTAGTTTTGTTGTAAGCTGCTTATTCGTTGTTTCTTTTGTGCCCCAAATCACTGATTTTTATCCCCAATTAAAAATTGTGTTTAATTAACATAGCGTGTTTTGCAGCTTTTCTAAAGAAATTAATCGTGAATAAGATTTAAGCCAATAAAAAAGCGCCCCGAAAGACGCTTTCTTATTAGATTAACAAGGACATTTTTTCATACCGCCCCCTGCCGATGGATAACGAGAATCCACACAGTGGCGGTAAAAAGTTTTCGCATCCATAGGTGTTAAATCTGGATGGTGCTGCTGCATATGTTTTACATAATTTTCATAATCTGGTACGCCCACCATTAAACGAAAACTCTGCTGTAAACGCTGCCAAAGCGTCGCTATACGCGACCAGTTTTTTGGATTTAAAATTAAATCCTTTTGCGACATCACGGTCATTTTAATGATTTTGTAAATTACCGTTTTGCCGCTTTTGGCAAATTTTAGATTCATTTTCTATTCCCTCATCAACCTTAGTGATGCGCCTGCGGCTTAATCTCTTCAGGATCACGATAAATCGCTTCGGCTTCATTCACGCTTGGATGTGGATTGGCCAGCGCACGGCGGACCACACCAACAGCAGCAAATAACATCACAAATGCCACAATCATAAAGAAGGCACAAAGACCCGCGTTAATTTGATTAGATAAAGCGACTGTATGCATTTCTGCTACATTTTTTGCTGGCGCTAAAATTTCATTATTGGCAATGGCTGTATTAAAACGCTCTGCTTGCGCCAAGAAGCCAATTTTAGGATTTTCATGGAAAATCTTTTGCCATCCTGCGGTCATTGAAGTAATAAACAAGAAGATTGTTGGCACAATCGTGACCCACACATACTTTTGTTTTTTCATTTTAAATAAGATGACCGTACCTAAAATTAAGGCCATGGCTGCCAAAATTTGGTTACCAATACCAAACAGTGGCCATAAGCTGTTAATGCCCCCTAAAGGATCAACCACACCTTGATAAACAAAGAAGCCCCAACCAGATACCGCCACCGCAGTCCCAATTAAGTTACCCAAAAAACTTGATGAATTTTTTACCGCAGGAACCACAATTCCTACCGTATCTTGCACCATAAAACGACACGCACGCGTACCCGCATCAACCGCGGTTAAAATAAATAAAGCTTCAAATAAAATCGCGAAGTGATACCAAAATGCCATCATTTCACGGCTGTTAAAGATTTCAGTGATGATATGTGCCATACCAATCGCGAAGGTTGGTGCACCACCCGTACGTGATAAGATTGTGCTTTCACCCACTTCTTGCGCAAGCAGTGTCAGTGCTTCGGGTGTCACCACAAAACCTAAATTACGTACCGCTTCTGAGGCCGACTCAACCGTTGTACCCAATAAAGCTGCCGGTGAGTTAATCGCAAAATAAATTCCTGGATCTAAAATCGTGGCACAGATTAAGGCCATGATGGCAACAAATGACTCCATCAACATACCACCATAACCAATCATACGAATATCGCGTTCGTTATTGACCAGTTTTGGGGTTGTACCTGAAGAAACCAAAGCATGGAAACCTGAAATCGCACCACAGGCAATGGTAATAAATAAGAATGGGAACATTGAACCAGCAAAGACTGGCCCAGTACCATCGACAAACTGGGTAAATGCAGGCATTTTCATTTCAGGCATTGCAAACACAATACCAATGGCTAAACCTGCAATCACCCCAATTTTTAAGAAGGTAGACAGATAATCACGCGGCGCCAGCAATAACCACACAGGTAATACGGAGGCAATAAAACCATAAATAATCAGTGCCCAAGTCAGTTCAGTACCGGTTAAAGTAAATAATGGTCCCCAGTATGGATGTTGGGCAATATTTTCACCATAAATGATGCCCAGCATCATCAATACAAAACCAATAATCGAGACTTCTGCGATTTTACCCGGACGGATAAAACGCATATAAATCCCCATAAAAATGGCAATTGGAATGGTAGCTGCAATACTAAACACGCCCCACGGGCTATTGGTCAGTGCTTTCACGACAACCAATGCCAATACCGCCAAGATAATAATCATGACCCCAAGTGCACCCAGCATCACCACAATACCAGCAAAGGTACCCAGTTCTTGTTTGGCCATTTCACCTAAAGATCGACCGTCACGGCGTGTCGAGATAAATAAAACCAAAAAGTCTTGGACTGCACCGGCCAACACCACACCCACAAGCAGCCAAATGGTGCCCGGTAGATAACCCATCTGTGCCGCAAGAATAGGCCCAACTAAAGGACCCGCCCCAGCAATAGCCGCAAAATGATGTCCAAATAACACCCCTTTATTGGTCGGGACATAATCTAGACCATCATTTAAACGATGCGCAGGGGTTAAACGCCGTGCGTTGAGTTCAAAGACTTTATTGGCAATAAATAAACTATAAAAGCGATAAGCGATGCTGTAGACACAGGCTGCAGCCAATACCAGCCAAACGGCATTGACGTGTTCACCGCGGCTTAAAGCCAAGATCCCAAAGGAGACTGCGCCGACAATTGCCACCAGCAGCCAAATCATTTTCGAAGTCATGCTCGACTTCGTCTGTAAAGTTTCCATTTAATCCCTCATATTACATTGCTTGTCAATCAGCTTATATTTCTTCGAGGTCTGCTGTTTAAAGCGACTCTACGCTCGTTGTTGTTGTTTTCCTCTTATACTTTGGCATTAAAAAAGGGGTGATTTGCATCACCCCTTTCGATAATAGTCTATTTTTAAACCATTATGCACGTTCTAGGTAGTCACCAGTACGTGTGTCTACACGAACGCTTTCTTCTTGCTGAACGAATAATGGTACACGTACCACAGCGCCAGTTTCTAATTTAGCAGGTTTACCGCCACCGCCAGAAGTATCACCACGTACGCCTGGATCAGTTTCAACGATTTTTAATACCACGAAGTTTGGCGCGCTCACTGACAATGGAACACCGTTCCAAAGCATAATTGTGCAAAGTTCGTTCGAGTCGTCTTTTAACCATTTTGCCGCATCGCCCATTGCAACTTTGTCTGCAGCGATTTGTTCAAATGATACTGGGTCCATGAAGTTCCACATTTCGCCATCGTTATACAAGTAGTTCATTTCTACTTCTTGGATGTCAGCAGCTTCTAAAGAATCACCCGATTTAAAGGTTTTTTCTAACACTTTGCCTGATTTTAAGTTACGTAACTTAACACGGTTAAACGCTTGGCCTTTACCTGGTTTTACGTATTCGTTTTCCATGATTGAACATGGGTTACCATCAAGCATAACCTTAAGGCCTGACTTGAAATCATTGGTAGAATAATAGGCCATGACTGGCTCACTCCAAACTAAATAATTAAATCTATAAATGCTAACAGCAATTTACATCGCACTTGGCACGAGGGACTCATTCTACTGTGGATTAATTTCAATCAACAGAAAATTTGCGCCTTTTTATGCCATGACTGCTTATCTTACGCACGGACAGAACAAAACTTTAGTTTATCCCTTCCCCGCTTATCGGTAGAATTATCGCATACTTTAGCGACAGACTAAAAAAGTGCAGCGTTTTTTAGCCGCTCTGGTTTCTTTAGAACGTAATATTCGCTTAGAATTTAAGCAGCATTACGCTCCTCACTCCCATCTTCCCGAGCATTATTTTAAACATTTGGCATGATAAACTATTTATATCAAGAGCAAAACTGGCAATCTCAACTCAGTGATTTAATTACTGACCCTGCTGAATTACTGGATCTGCTTCAACTTCCTCAGGATTTATGGGCAGGCGCACATTTGGCCGCAGAGACCTTTAAACTACGTGTACCGCGTGCCTTTGTCGCTAAAATGCAAGTCGGCAACCCATTCGATCCGCTGTTATTGCAAGTTCTGCCGCATCATTTAGAACTTGAAGAGCATCCTGATTTTGTCACCGACCCTTTAGGTGAAGAACAAGCCAATCAACAACCAGGCGTACTACACAAATATAAAAGCCGTTTTTTGCTCACCTTAACTGGGGCTTGCGCGGTGCATTGTCGTTATTGTTTCCGTCGTCATTTCCCTTATCAAGAAAACCTACCTAAAAACCAAGATTGGGACAATATTAAGCAATATATTGAAAGCCAACCTGAGATCAATGAGGTGATTTTTAGTGGCGGCGACCCACTGACCTTATCTAATCGTAAATTAGGCGAATGGATTGAACGGCTCTGTAGCATTCCACAACTGAAGTTTTTACGTATTCATTCACGCGTTCCAATTGTGATTCCAAATCGTATTGATGATGAACTCATTTCTATCTTAAAAAACAGTAGGCTACGCATAATTGTAGTGGTACACTCAAATCATGCTGCTGAATTAGACGATTTTACTTGTCACAAACTTGCCCAACTTGTCGAGCATAAAATGACTGTTTTAAATCAAGCAGTACTGCTCAAAGGTGTGAATGATTCAGCACAAACTTTAAGCGATTTAAGTTATCGTTTATTTGATGCTGGCGTGATGCCGTACTATTTACATGTCTTAGACAAAGTCAAAGGCGCACAGCATTTCGATTTAAATCCAGACCAAACTGAGCTGATTTACAAGGATGTTTTAGCGAACCTACCGGGTTATTTGGTTCCTAAACTTGTTCGAGAAATTGCGGGTGAAAATAATAAGACTCCGCTTTTTGGCACCACGAATTTTTGAGTTATGATCATGATGACCATGCAAACTTCAGATTTGTTTCACACCCCAACCCAACCTAAATTAGAAAAGCTGAGTTTTTGCCATCATAGTATTCAAGGTGTCCAAGATTGGGTGTCGACCTTATCCATTTTGCAATTGGGTGATTCATCTAAAACCTTATTTAATGCCTTACTCGAAATCTCAGAGCTTGAATGCTCTGAAGCCTTACGCTTTGATTTAATTCAAGCGCTGCATCCAACCTTAGAAAATGTGTTAATTAGCTTAGAGAAACACTTTTTAAATCAAGGTTTAATTTCAAGTGACCGAAATAATCATATTATTGAATTGGCAACCTTGATGCGTTGCTATTTCAGTAAGATTTATATTGATATTGCCAAACGTAGTCATCAACAATTACAACATCAACAGTTTTCGTTATTCGCTTTTCGCAAAAAGCGTAATTTAGCCACGGTTCGCATTATGGCAACCTATTATGCCTTACAACAAATTAGCGCGCTGTTTTATCAGCAACATATGTTGTATAGCGAAGCTTTACCTGGACAATGGCTGATTGCCCATCAATTACTGACGTGGGCGATTGAGCATAACTTTGATCAAACCAACATTAACCACATTCAAGGTACAGAGCATAAGCTCACCACTGTGGCGCAGGCCTATGCGCGTTTAATACTGCTTGAGGTTTTCAACACGCATCAAATTCGGCCAACCGAAATTCAGGCCCTGTATTTATGTAGTGTCGATTGGGCGCGTTTAGTGCAAGTACTGCCTAAAGAAACCACGTTATCACGTTATGCAGTGGATACCAGTCAAGATCATCCACCCATGTATAACAATAACCACGCCAAAAGCTTAAATCCCAATATTTTTATTGCCACACAAAAGCTCTTAGAACATTTTAGTGATTTACAGCGTAAGCAAAGCGAATATTTGTCTAGCAATGAAAAGTCGCTCCTGACCCCAGCACTACATTTTCATATTCATAATTTATTAAGCAACCAAACTGGGCGTCGTTCTGAGCGGTATGATTACTCGGCCCCGCTTAAAATTTGTTTTAGTTTGGCTGTAGCGCATTTTTATCTCTCCAAGGGCAAAGCTTTTTTTGATACTTTAGAGCTCAACAATGCTTATAAGCTGCAAAATAGCACCAGTTTACTTGGGGGTTCGAGCACTCCACCTCAACAAGAACCTAAATTTGTTGATCGTGAAGCACGCCAAATTTATTCAGCAGAAGTGGTCAATATTAGTTTAAATGGCTACCGCATTCGTTGGACAGGTGAAACGCCTAAAAACTTAAAAACCGGTGAGTTGATTTTAGTCCAAGAAAACACGCATAGCCAATGGCGCTGTGCCACCATCCGCTGGATTAAACAGGCTACGGAAAAAACCTTGGAACTGGGGATTGAAATCTTGGCGCAGCATATGTATCCCTGCGCTGTCCATATCCGTAACGAAAACACCGTTAACAATTATCACTTTGCATTATTGATGCAAAATATCGAACTGGATTTAGTCAAAAACAGTTTGATTTTACCAGGCTTACCCATTTTTAGAGAAAAACAAACCATCTTTTTACGCTTGGGGAATACCGAGATTAAGGTGTATCTCGTAAAAGCTTTGTTGATCACGCAGAGCTTTATGCAATTTGAATATGAACTGCTTGATGAAGCCCAACACGCCATCATTGAGAATTTTATTCATAAACAGCAATACGAGGTCAGCAATCATGATTTATGGGAAGCATTAAAATGAGAAATCTACTCTTGTCAAAAAAGTTAAAGCAGACGCAGACTCGGCTTCTAATTATTGATGATAACCAAATCGGCTTTAACCAAATTTTTGATTTACTAAACAACCACGACCATCACATGCATGGTTTACTGCTAGACGATTTAAAAAGCTTTGAAAAACAGCTGCAACAACCCTGGGATTTGGTAATTTTTGGTCGTGCTTATGATCTCAAATTGGAGCAAGCTTTAAGTTTAATTCATGCCTCTAGCCAACAACATTTGCCTGTTTTATTTTTACGTCCAGATCACTATCAAACACATCAATACAGCAGCTATCTGCACAAAGGCGTCTATGATGTGGTTAGCCTTGCTGAACCAGAGCACTTTTATTTAAGCTTGGTGCGTGCACTGGCCTTTAGCCGCCTGCAACAACAGCAAACACAATTATTAAATGAGCTAGAAACTGCACATACTCAAGCTCAAGCTTTAGTTGAAGAAAGCAACCGCCCTGTGGCACTGATTCAAGAAGGGATTCATATTCATGCCAATGCTGAGTATTTAACCTTGTTTGGCTTTCAAGATCTGGATGATTTGATTGGCTTACCCTTACTCGATGTGCTCCAGCCACAAGATGTCAATGAGTTTAAATCGCGGTTTAAAAAAATCAGCCAAGGACAATTAGATTTAGGTCGCTTTAACTTACAAAGTAATAATCCTGCTATTGCCAGTGCTGCTGCCTTAAACTTAGAATTTTTATTGGCTACTGATCATGAAGATACGTTGCAATTAAGTATTGATCAAGGCGAACATATTTTTGCCCTCAGCAGTTTAACACCAAAAACTGAAGCCGCTCCTGCGGCTAAAGTCACGCTCACCTATCAACAGATCAATCGCTGTTTACAGCAACAGCCAGCTAGCTTTAATGCTTTGGTTTTATTTTCTTTAGCCTCTTTCCCAAGTGATGCCTTACATTATGCTTGGCATACGCCCAAAGACTACTTTGCCAGTATGAAGGTTTTTTTGAAAGAGCAAACCCATGCACCGGTTTTTGAAATTGAGCCGATGGTGTATGTGGGTGTATTTCAGGCCGACAGCAAAGCAAAGCTCGAATCTAAACTGATTGGTTTAACCAGTTTACTCAAACCCCAGTTATTGGCCGTGGGTCAACAAAGCTATCCTCTTCATTTCAACATTGGTTATAGAACCATTGAACGTGAGTTTGAAGATCAAGCACATTTACAGCAAATTATGAGTGATGCCTTTACCCAAGCCTTACCCCATAATTCACGTCCAGATGCGCTAGAACTTAATTTAGAGCAGCCTGCTGAACATGAGCAACTGAGCTTAATTGAAACCCTACAGCAAGATCTACAGCAAGGACAAATCCATCTTAAATATCAACAGCTTTATGATAAGCACGATAGCGAGTTATACATTTATGAAGTCACCAGCGGTTTTATTTACCAAAACCGTTGGGTGAGTTTGGATAACTTAAACGATCTAGATGAAGTACCTGAACTTTCGATTCAAGTGGATCGTTGGATTTTGGTTGAAGCGTGTAAACAATTACATAACTTTATTACCCAATATCCAAAAGCCAAATTGATTGTTAACTTAAACAAACACATCTTACTTGAAGATGCCACTTTAGCGGATTTGGTCACTAAGCTTTTAAGTATTGTCGGCAGCCAAGAACAGTATCCCTTATGGTTACAATTCTCTGAGCAAGATTTAAGTAACCACTTTGCTGAAGCACAAAGACAAATTGCTCAGTTGCATGAACATGGTGCAGCCATCAGTGCGCGGGATTTTGGCTACTCAATGTATAGCGAATCGATTTTGAAACAAATTGACTTTCATGCGGTGACCCTGCATGACGACTTAACTTTAGCCCTGCATAATGACAAACAAACTCTAGAATTACAGCAACGTTTGCAAGAACTTTCCCAAATCAAAGCCGTTGATATTATCCTGCGTGGTTTAGATGATATGACGCTATTTGCCAACTCTTGGAATTTAGATGCGCGCTTTATTCAAGGCGATTATTTCCAAAAGAAATTGGATCATTTAATTGCCCTTGATGACTAATTAAGTGGGTAATACCCAATTTTTTGCATAAAAAAAACGAGCCAATGGCTCGTTTTTTTTCGCTTTGGATTAACCACGTTTGATAGAACGTGACATACCAGCAAAACGTTGTTTGAACTTGTCGATACGACCGCCAGTGTCCACGTTCTTTTGTTTACCAGTGTAGAACGGGTGGCAAGCTGAACATACGTCAAGGTAAATCGTTTCTTTACCAAGAGCAGAACGAGTTTCGATTACGTTACCACATGAACAAGTTGCAACGATGTTTTCATATTTTGGGTGAATATCGGCGCGCATGGTCGATTACTCCATAAAGTTAAGAAGGTTTTGCTGTCATCGCAATTGATCACTCTCAAACATGAGGAATCGCTAATGTCTTAGCAGATCAACACCATAACAGACCATTCTTTTGGCCCACCGAGACGGATACCGTCAGAGCTAAGCACAACAAGCTGCGCGTATTATACGTGATCAAACAGCGAAAAGCGAATTTATTCTTGAAGCTCTGCTGAGTGCTTGGCCCAATAATTGGCAATCATTCCACAGACCATCAATTGAATTTGATGGAACAGCATAATCGGTAACACAATCATACCCAGTGGTTGGCCAATGAATAAAATCTGTGCCATGGGTACGCCACTGGCTAAGGTTTTTTTAGAGCCACAAAAGAAAATGGTGCGTTGATCGGCAGTACTAAAGCCCAGCCATTTGGGAATCAATAAAGCCAATAGCATAACAATCGTGAGCAACACCGAACAGACTAAAATTAACAGCAATAAGGTGGTTAGGCTCACCTGTTGCCATAACCCTGCCACCACGGCGCTACTAAATGCCCCATAGACCACCATTAAAATTGAGCCTTGATCAAAGACTTTAACGATTTTGGGCATTTTTTGCATATAAGGAAACACCCAAGGACGTAGGATTTGCCCCAAAATAAACGGCACCAATAGCAATAAGGTAATTTGTAGAATCGACTGGGTTGGGTCAAAATTATGCTGACTTTGTCCTAAAATAAATACGCTGACTAAAATTGGGCTAATAAACATACCAATTAAATTAGAAAATGAGGCACTACAAACCGCACCTGCCACATTGCCATTGGCCACCGAAGTAAAAGCAATGGAGGATTGTACAGTAGATGGTAAAAAGCACAGGAATAAAAAACCCCAATATAACTCTTGTCCAAGTAGCGGCAATAACAGCGGTTTGGCCGCTAAGCCTAAAATCGGAAATAAAGCAAAGGTGAATAAAAATACTAAGCCATGTAATTTCCAATGCAAAATACCATCGCGTACTGCTTCACGGGATAACTTGGCACCATGCAAAAAAAATAAGATGGCAATCGCAACTGTTGTTAAATAGCCAAAAACTTCTGCTGCCTGCCCTGAAACAGGCAAAAAACTCGCAAGTAACACCATCACAAACAGTAACAGCGTAAAACGATCTAACGCCAACAATTTAAGCATGTATCCCTACCCCTCAAGTATTATTCTTTGATATAAAAATGCCCGACCATCTTAACAGAGGTCGAGCACCTGCTTTTTCTTTAAACAGATGACATATTTTCAGCTGTGAGCTGAATCTATTTCATCTAGGTTTAAACTCAGCTTAGTTATTGCGTGCGTTAGAATCTTGTTGAATCAATTCAATTTTGTAACCATCTGGATCTTCAACAAAAGCAATCACCGTCACGCCGCCTTTCATTGGGCCAGCTTCACGCACCACATTACCGCCACGCGCTTTAATCTCTGCACAGGCTTGATACGCATCCTCTACCGCAATGGCGATATGACCATAGGCATTGCCCAGCTGATAGCTATCGGTATCCCAGTTATGAGTAAGTTCTAGTACAGTATGATTTTCTTCATCGCCATAACCCACAAAAGCTAAGGTAAAACGACCTTCTTCATAATCACGTTTACGAAGTAAAGTCATACCAAGCACCTCAGTGTAAAACGCCAATGAGCGTTCTAAGTTGCCTACACGTAACATGGTATGTAGCATGCGCATGATGTTATATCCTTTTGGTTTATTTGCTGAGTACTATAGGCAGTTCAAGGCAAAATTTCAATTTGAACTACCACCAGCAGCGCTTAGTTTTGTTGATGCTGACGCAATAAGCGTGCCACCCAAACCACCAACAATAAAATGGGAATGCCAATTAAGGTGGTCATTAAAAAGAAGTTTGGATACCCAATATTGGTCACAATGGTGCCAGAATAGCCGCCTAAAATTTTAGGGGTTAAGGTCATCAGTGAGCTAAAAATTGCATATTGCACCGCAGTAAATGACACACTGGTTAAACTCGATAAAAAAGCAATAAACGCCGCGCCTGCGAGCCCTGATGCCAAGTTATCAACAATAATGGCAAAATACAGCCATGCGTCGCTATAAGGTTTAATCACTTTACCTGTCAGGTTCACCTGCTCAGCACTACCGACCAAAGGCAACGGCTCAAGATCAATATCTAGAGCTTGTGCTGGGCGAATTTGATAGTTGGCCTGGGTTACAATACCTTGACCTTGTACGAGATTGGCACGTGCAGTGACTGTTTTAACAGGACTTTGCAAGAGTGCTAGCGCCGGAATTGCACTGCTAAACACACCATTTTCATCTATTTTTGCTGGGTAATCTATGCCGTTTAAGCTCAAAATCACCGGTTGCTCAGTATTAAGCAGTTGCGGATCAACCCCAAACAATTGTCCTTGTACCACAATGCTTTGGCTGGCATCTGGCGTGACTTGAATAGGCAACAATTGAATTTGTGCATGATTGGCTGCATTTAAATAGGGCCATGCCACACTGACCTGCTGTTGCTGTTGATTAAGCCCAGCTTGTACTGTGACCTGATTGCTTTGTACCAGCACCTCATTCGGCACGGCAACCTGAAAATAACCCACTTCATCGACTGCTGCGACGTATTGCTGTGTACCAACATTAACCACTACATCATCAAACTTGTCGCCTGATTTGACCAAGCCAATAAAAATCAGGTTTGTGGATGAGGCTAAAATCGCCCCCACAAACATCAGCTTCATTATGTTAAAGCGCTGTGCCAACAAGCCACCTAAGAAACCACCCACAAGGCTAAAAATCACCCCGTAAATTTTTACTGCTTCGGCAATTTGTTCTTTGCTAAAGTTCAGGTCTTGATAGAATACATTGGAAATTACCCCGGCAATAATGTCGGAAATACGGTAAAAACCAATCAGCAACAACAAGACTAACGCGAGTTTTACACCATAACGTTTAAAGAAATCGGCAATTGGATTGACCCAAGTGGCATAGGCCATGTCACGATTGACCGCGCCAAATTTCACTAGGCTTGAACCCACTAACAAAGCCACAGCAGTCGCCGTTAAAAAGCGTAGACTTTCTAAGCCAAATAAAACCAAAGCGTCTGTCAGCTCAAATTGATGTTTGAGCGTTGCCACCAGATCACCTGAATAGATATACGTTAAGACAAAGCTCGTTACAGCCACAAAAAAGACCAGCACTAAACGATAATAATCGCTGCGTTGATAATTTTTTGCTACACGCACAACTGCGGGTTCACGAATACATAAGGTGGTGATAATGCCCACAAACATCACCCCTGCCATAGCAAGGTAAGTGATTTTCCAAGCATCATAAATATAATTACCTTTTGCCGTACCCAGTGATGCGGCCAAAAACAAGGCACCTGCCCCTGCCACAATCATGCCAATGCGATAACCTGCGTTATAGGTCGAAGCCAACACGGTTTGCATTTGGGTTTCAGCCAGTTCAATACGATAGGCATCAATCACGATATCTTGAGTGGCGGCAGAAAAGCCAAGTAACACAGCGCCAATCGCCATTTGATAGACTTGACTTTGCCCTAAGGCTGGATCTGACCATGCCATAATGGCGATGGCACAAATAATTAAGATTTGCGCAACCAACAACCAAGCACGGCGCCGACCTAAAGCTTTGGTTAAATACGGCAGTGGCAATTCATCAATGAGCGGTGCCCAGACGAATTTAAAGGAGTAGCCCAACGCTGCCCAACTAAAAAAGGTCACCGCACTTTTACTAATACCAGCTTCACCTAGCCAAAGCGATAGACTTGAAAAGATCAGCAGGATAGGAATACCTGCAGAAAAGCCCAAGAACAGCATGATCAGCGCGCGTCGATCTAAAAACGCCGTAAACGCCGATTTCCATCCAGTCGATTGTGTGGTCATTGCTTATTATTTTCTGTAAAACGAATAGCGCTATTCAAACGCTTAATGCAGCCTGTTTCAACTAGATTTACGGAGACAGTGTGAATATTTTCACTGAACAGAGCGAGTTTCGCTTGAATTTATAGGGCTAACCCATATACCTTAAGGCTTCACTCCATTTTTATTTATGTTTTGGATTCTATACAGTGACCGAAAAACTTGAGCAAAATAACGCCCCAAGCGAGCAACAATTACAACCCTCTCATGCAGAATTTGTGTCTGCTTTCGATCAAAACGATATTCAAAACACTCTAGAAAAAACTCGTTTACGTTCTAGTCAACTCACGCATATCCCTAACTATGCCAAAATCCCGGCTTCAACCAAACGCATTAAGCCACTCAATAACTTTTTGGGCCAAGATCGTGCCCGTGCGTCGGTAGAGGCTGGCATCGCGCTACCGTATTCAGGCTATAACATTTTTGCTGTCGGCACGGCAGGATTAGGTAAACGCACCATGGTCAAGCGTTTACTGGAGCAACATGCCAAAGACATGCCAACCCCAAGCGATTGGGTCTACGTGAATAACTTTAAACAACCTCGTCAACCCATCGCCCTTGAATTACCCGCAGGTCAAGCAGCTAAATTTCAGGCGCAATTACATCAATGTTGGCAAACCATTTTAAAACAGCTCGAGCGTCGTTTTAGTACCGAAACTTATCACAACCATATTGAAGTGATTCGTCAGCAAACAGGCTTGGAGCAACAACAGGCTTTGCTAGAGTTGACCAAAGAAGGCGCAGAGTTAGATTTAAAACTGGTGTCGCGCGATGATGAACATTGCTTTGTACCAGTCCACTATAAAGACCAGAAGCTGATTGAACTGACTCAGCAAGATTTAGACAACTTAAGCAGTGACAAGCAAAGTGAAATTGCTGCCAACATGCGTTATATGGACAAAAAGCTCGATCGTTTAGGTTTACACTTAGGTGACCTTGAAGATCATGCCCGTGATAAAGTCCAAGTGCTCAATCGCGACATTGCCAAACAAGTGGTGATGCCGCGTATGACTGCCTTAGCCAATAAATACAAAGAAGTCACAGGTCTTAAAGATTATCTCAAAGACTACGCTGACGATATTATTGCCCATGTAGAAATTATCTTAGAACAAGAAGAAGATGATTTCCGCCCAAGCAATTTTAGCCGTGTGCCTGCGCGTTACCAAGCCAATGTGGTGATTTCACATAAAGCCAATAGCGGTGCACCTGTAGTGTTTGAGGATTTTCCTACCCATTACAACTTATTGGGTCATGTCGAACAACTCACTCAACACGGCACCATCACCACCGACTTTACCTTAATTCGCTCAGGTGCCTTACACCGTGCCAATGGTGGTTTCTTAATGCTCGAAGCTGAGCAATTACTTGAGCAGCCTTATGCATGGCAAGGGCTTAAACGTGCGTTAAAGTCAGGACAACTTAAACTGTCTTCACTTGAACATATGCTAACCTTAACCGGTAGTATCTCGATTGAACCTGCAGCCATTCCATTAAACATTAAAGTGGTGCTGTTGGCTGAACCAGAAATTTATTATCAAATTTTAGAAGTTGAACCTGAGCTTGGTAGCGTATTTAAAATTCGTGCGGATTTTACCGATACCTTGCAACGTAACGAAAGCAATGAACAAGCCTATATGCAACTCATTGCCGATTATGTACAAAGCGACAAACTTCTGCCCTTTGACCGCTCAGCACTCGCAGCGCTACTGACTGATTCTAGCCGTCAAGCCGAAGATCAAAGCTCGCTGTCATTGCACGCCTTAACTTTAGGTGATTTGATTCGTGAAGCACATCATCATGCAGAAAAGTCGCAAGATAAAATCGTTACCGAACAACACATTAATATGGCCTTACAACATCGTCAGTATCGCTTAGGCTATCTACGTGAATTGTATTGGGAAGATTTAACTCGTGGTACGCAGCTGATTGAAACCAAAGGTCATCGTTTAGGTCAGATCAACGCTTTGTCAGTGATTCACTATGCGGATGTAGAATTTGGTTTACCGTCGCGTTTAACGGCATCGGTGTATCAAGGTGGCGGTGATATCTTAGATATTGAGCGTAGTGTGGAATTGGGCGGCTCTTTACATGCCAAAGGCGTGCTCTTAATGTCATCGTTCTTAAAAGCGCATTTTGGCCGCGAGCAAATCCTGCATTTCTCTGCTGCCCTTGCCTTTGAACAAAGTTATGGTCAGGTCGATGGCGATAGCGCGACTGTGGCGGAGCTTTCGGCGCTCATTTCAGCGATTAGCCAAATTCCAATTGATCAATCATGGGCGATTACAGGTTCGATGAACCAATTGGGTCAAGTGCAACCAATTGGTGGCGTGAATGCTAAAATCGAAGGTTTCTTTGATGCGTGTAAATTACAAGGCTTAACTGGCAAACAAGGCGTGATTATTCCTCGTCAAAATATGCAACATTTAATGCTACGTAAAGATGTGATTGAAGCGGTCAATTTAGGTCAATTCAATATTCATGCCATTGATAATATTGCCCAAGCTTTGGAAATTTTAATGGCGCGCCCTGTAGGTCACTTAAATAAAAAAGGCCGTTATAGCAAAGGTTCGATTTTTGCTGCAGTAATGAATCAACTTGAATACTGGCAAGCCTTAGAAGATGGCGCCGAATTTGAAGAAGAGCCGAAGAAAAAGAAGAAGAAAAAAAAGAAAAAGGATAAGGATAAAAAAAGCAAAAATGCAGTTGAGGAAGTGATTGAACAAGTCACTGAAACAGAAGCATAAAAAAAAGCGCCTACGGGCGCTTTTTTTTACCACACAGCAGTAAAAGCTTAAGCTTCAGGTGCTGGGCTATATTGTTCAACTAAAGATTGTAACTCACCTTTTTGGAACATATCTAACATAATGTCGCTACCACCAATTAGCTCACCATTGATCCACAATTGTGGGAAAGTTGGCCAGTTGGCAATTTGCGGTAAAGTTGCACGAATGTCTTGGTTTTCCAAAATGTTTACATAAGCAAACGGACGACCAATTTGACTGAGTGCTTCAACCGCGCGTGCAGAGAAACCACATTGTGGAAATTGTGGTGTGCCTTTCATGTACAGTAATACTGCATGTTTGGCAATTTGATCACGAATTAACGCTTCAGTATCGCGTACTTGTTCAGTCATTGATAAATCCTCAACTAATCTGTGCTGCATTATACCCAAAACCAGCTAAAACAATATGACAAAAGCAATATTTCTATTTTTATTTCGAATTGGACTTTCAATCCGAAACAGTTTTTGCTTATATATCCTGTGTATTTTACGCTTCTTTTGCGAAATACAGACTAATTTTTTTTATTCCTCAGATAAGAGTTCGTCATGAATAATATCACCCTTGCACCGGTACAAACTGATCAACCCTCGCATTTAATGCCGGTATTTGGCCGCCAAAAGATCAGCTTTGTCCGAGGACAAGGTGCTTATCTTTATACCGAAGATGGTACAGAATATTTAGATGCCTTAACAGGGATTGCGGTGTGTGGTTTAGGTCACTCACATCCTGCTGTGACTGCTGCCATTGCAGAACAAGCTGCAACTTTAATTCACACCAGTAACTTATTTGAAGTGCCTTGGCAAACTGCTGCGGCACAAAAATTAGCAGAAGTGGCTGGCATGGAAGAAGTGTTCTTCTCCAACAGTGGTGCAGAATCTAATGAAGGTGCGATTAAAATTGCGCGTAAATTTGGCCATCTGCAAGGCATTAGCCACCCGAAAATCATTGTTGCCGATCACTCTTTCCATGGTCGTACCATGGCAACGCTATCAGCGACAGGCAATAAAAAAGTACAAGATGGCTTTGGCCCATTGGTTGAAGGTTTTATTCGTGTGCCGTTTGGTGATGTGGAAGCCATTGAAGAAGCAGCCATCAATCATCCTGACATCGTGGCCATTTTAGTGGAACCGATTCAAGGTGAAGGCGGTGTCAATACTGCACCACAAGGCTTTAGCTACTTAGAAGATATCCGTCGCATTTGCAACCAACACAATTGGTTAATGATGCTAGACGAAGTCCAAACGGGTAACGGCCGTACCGGTCAATACTTTGCTTACCAACATACCAATATTGTGCCTGATGTGTTAACTACAGCCAAAGGCTTAGGTAACGGTTTCCCGATTGGTGCGGTAATGACTCAAGGTCGTGGTGTCGGGGTGCTGACTGCTGGTAATCATGGTTCAACCTATAGCGGTAGTGCGCTCGGTTCACGTGTGGTATACACAGTCATTGATACGATTGAAAAAGACGATTTAGTGGCCAATGCAGCTGAAAAAGGTGCTTATATTGTTAGTCAACTACGTGAAAAGCTAGCAGATCAAAATGTAACAGTGCGTGGCTTTGGCTTAATGATTGGGATTGAACTACCAAAAGCTTGTGGTGAGCTGGTTGATATTGCGCGTGATGAACATCACACCATTATTAACGTCACTTCTGGCAACGTGGTGCGTTTATTACCTACTTTAAATATTGACCAAGACCAAGCGGATCAATTAATCGAACGCTTAGTACTGATGATTAAAAACTTTTTAGCTTAAGCTAAAATGCACAAAAAGCCGCAATTTGCGGCTTTTTTTTGTGAAGCTCAATTAGAAATTAACAGGCTTCTTGGTAAATTCTGCCCCCAGGCATTTGGCAAAAATATTGTTTTAAAGCATCTAGACAACGATGAATTTTCATTGGTTGTTGTTCGCGTTTTAATGTGACTGCATATAAATTAAAAACCGGTAGTTTCCATTCAGGTAGAACTTCAACTAAAGCACCGCTCATTAAATCTTTTTGTACATCTAAATAACAAACACGGGCAATGCCATGGCCTTGTAAACACAACGCTTTGGCCACTGAACTGCTATTACTGGTTAAACGTGCACGCATATTCAGCTCAAGCTGTTCACCTGTAACTGCATGGCTAAACTTCAGCTCTGGTTGAGCTTTAAGTAGACTCACAGGCAATAAATCATGTTGCAGTAAATCTTCTGGACGTGACACAGGACTATTCTGATTTAAATAGCTCGGTGCAGCCACTAAAATTTGCTCGACCCGAAGTAAAGGTTCTGCCACCACATGGCTTTCATCTATTTGTGTTGCCACACGTATGGCAATATCAATGCGGCTTTCAATTAAATCAGCTACTTGATGTTCTGCTTCTACATGTACTGCTAAACCACGATGGGCTGACATCCAGTGTGACAGTGCAGGAATAATATGCTGCGCTGCTAATTCTGGTGTGGCTGAAAGACGTAATTCCCCAACTAAATCGTCACGTAATTCATTAATACGGATTTTACCCCGCTCTGCAGCAGCAAGCATTTCTTGGCAGCTATGGAAAAAGGCCTGTCCCGCCTCAGTCAAACTCAATTTACGCGTCGAACGATGTAGTAATGTCACTTCCATCTCGTGTTCTAACGAACGAATTTGCTGGCTCACAGCACTGGTTGTGATTCCAAGTTCACGCGCAGCACCACTAAATGAGCTTTTCTCAACTACACAAGCAAATACTCCCATTGCTCGAAGTTGATCTAACATAAATTTCCCTCTGAACTTATGAGTGCTTTTAACAAAATAAATTTAATAAAAGCAACTCATTGTATTATACGGTGAAATTATTTATTTGTATTCGATAAATTTAATTAATTGGTAAAACATTACTCGGATTAATTGGTTTTCCATCTAAACGAACTTGAAATTCCAACATGGTTTGCGTTGTCCCGCTACTGCCCATTTCTGCAATTTTTTGACCAGCTGTTACATTTTGTCCACTTTGTACCAATAACTTGCTGTTATGTGCATACGCACTGATATAACCATTAATATGTTTAATTAAAATCAGTTGCCCATACTCAGGTAAACCATCAGCAGCATACATCACCTGACCATCGGCAGCGGCCAATACAGCATCACCCATTTGCCCAGCAAAACGAACCCCTTTAACATTTTTATCTAAATCAAAAGTATGTAGTACTGCACCTGCGCTTGGACGGACCCATTTTAGACCTGTGTTACTATTAGTAGAGACCGCCGGTGTCACGGGCGCGGTTGGCTGTGGCTTGGGTTGGGTCTGTACTGTTGTGGTCGTTTGACTTGGCAGTGCAATACTTTGACGCTGAATTGGCGCTGCTTGTGCCACCGCTTGGGTGGTGGTGGTGCGTTTAGCACCTGTATTTTTTAAACGAATCGATTGCCCCACATAAATCTTATAAGGTGCTGCAATATCGTTCATAGCGGCAATACTTTCATAACTTAAGCCATAACGCCCAGCAATACCACTTAAAGTATCGCCTGAACGTACCGTATAAAAATCTGGTGCCACTGCATAACGTGCTGTGTTATTAATTTGTGGTTTAGATGCACATCCTGTCAATACTGCCACCGAAACCAGCGCTGTGGATAACAACACCTGTTTAACTAAGGCGTTTGGCTTTGTAAGCATGCGAGATTGAAGGACTGACATAAATAAAACTCTCCACAACATCTATTTTTGATTGTGGCTAAGACTAGCAAAAAAATTACGCTATCGCTGTTGCCACGGCTTTTTATCACAAAGTTATAACATTCAAGTTCAATGTGAACCAAATTGTTGATATAAATCCGGCAAAACTGTGTAATTGGTCGCATCCATTTGAATTGGGGTAATGCTGACATAGCCATTTTGAATAGCCGCAAAATCTGAACCAATTTCACCCAGTTCAGCTTTGGCTTCCGTAACTGCTTCGCCTGATAATCCAATCCAAAACACTTGCCGACCGCGCGGGTCCACTTGACTGGTGATCGGTTTCGATAAATGTTTACGGCCTTGATAGGTGATCTTTTGCCCTTTAAGTACAGCCACATCTGGAATATTAATATTAAAAATATGCCGTGGCGGTAATTCAGGCACGCCTTGAGCAATAAAATCATGCACCCACTGTGCAGCCTGCTGATAATCTTCAGGCTTTAAATAACTGCGTACATTAGCACCCGCGAGCGACACGGCGATGGCTGGCTGCTTCATTAAACGCCCTTCAAACGCTGCACCAACTGTGCCTGAGTACAAAACGTCATCGCCTAAGTTAGCACCACTATTAATACCACTGACCACCAAATCAAATTCAAAATCAAATAACCCGTTCATTGATAAGTAGACACAGTCCGCAGGTGTACCATTGACCGCCCATACATCTGGAGAAATTTCTACAGGACGTAAAGGACGATCTAAAGTCAGCGCTGAAGAAAAACCACTACGCTCCGCTTCAGGTGCGACCACCACCACGCGCCCCAATGGTTTAAGTGCTTGTGCCAAGGCTATAATACCCGGTGCAAAAACCCCATCATCATTGGCAATCAAAATGTTCATGTTGTTATCCTTAAAATCAATACACTCTTACAGGCTTATTCTAAATATCGCGCAGTTTTAAGTACTTTGCCATTAGCTTAAAGCAAGGTGTTTATATTTTTTAGTATTTTACTGACCTTTATCTGGTTTTTGCTGTCTTTTGCACATTTTATTGGCAAGTTATATTTACTTTTTCGCAAAATTTAAGCTAAAAAGCACAAAAAACAAGCATGTTTTTTGTCTGCTATTTCAGCTCACTGTATTTAAATGTATTAAGGAGAATGATGGTGCGTTATTTGGCGCTGTGTTTAACCGCTGTTTTTGCTGTATCTAGTCCTGTGGCCATTGCTCAAGACACTAATCACGAAGTTACTCCAACCCAGTATGTCACTGAAGAAGAATTAGCTGCCCTCTTTGTATTATCTGAAATCTGCCCAAACTTGGTCGATAATCCCTCGGCCTTTGAGCAAGGCTATCAAAACTTTGTGCAGTCCTATTTACCTGAGCTTAAGCAACCCCTAGTCGCCTTAAAACATTTTGCTCAACAAACGCAATCTGCACCGATTTTGCTCGAAGCCCAACAAGATGCCAAACAAGCGGGCACTGTGAAAAACCGCGAAATCTGTCAAGAACTGACGACTTATCACAAATAACACAAAATGCTTACAATATCTTGAGAATCAGGGCTCTTCCCCCATAGCAGTTGTTAGAACTTTGTCCTAGAATGCTAGGCTCATTGTGCTTACCTCAAGATATTGGAACCATCTAGAATGACCCGTAAAAGTGCCCTTGCTGCATTCTTGCTCTTGCCTAGTTTTTCTTATGCAGCAACTGTGTTATCAGCACCACCAGAACTCAATAACAAATCTTATGTTTTGATGGACTATGAAACAGGTCAAATCCTTGCTTCAAAAAATGAAAATGAAAAATTAGCACCAGCATCAATGACCAAAATGATGACCAGCTTCATCATTGAACAAAAGTTATTAAAAGGCGAACTCACGGAAGACGAAAAAGTTCGTATGAATGAATCGGCTTGGTGCCGTGGTAGCAGTACAGAATCGTGTATGTATGTGCCTTTAAACGGTACAGCAACAGTTTTGGAAATGCTGCGCGGCATTATTGTGCAATCGGGTAATGACGCATCAAAAGCCATGGCAGAACATATTGCTGGTAATGAAGGCACCTTCGTTCATATGATGAATGAAGAAGCCAAACGTATCGGTATGAGCAATACCCAGTTTGTAAACTCAACTGGTATGCCAGCAGATGGACATTATTCGACTGCCAAAGATATGGCGACGCTTGCGCAACATATTATCCATGACAGCTCGAAATACTATCCAATTTATTCAGAAAAAGAGTTTAGCTTTAATGGGATCAAACAAGGTAACCGTAACGCCCTACTTTATACTGACCCAAGTGTGGATGGTTTAAAAACTGGTCATACCGAAGAAGCAGGTTACTGCTTAACCACCTCAGCTAAACGTGGCCCAATGCGTTTAATTTCAGTGATTTTTGGTGCACCGACCATGCAGGAACGTGCCTCACAAACCCGTAACTTATTGGCATGGGGCTATGCCAACTTTGAAACCGTCAAAGTACAACCTGCCAACCAAGTCTTAGCCAAAGCTAAAGTTTGGTATGGTAAGAGTGCTGAAGCTGAAATTGGTTTAGCTGAAAACTTTAACGTTACCATGCCTAAAGGTCAGGCCAATGCGATTAAAACTCAGCTTGTGGTCCAACCTAAACTCACAGCACCTTTAACCAAAGGTCAAGTAGTCGGTAAATACGTTGCCTCTTTAGATGGCAAAGTCATTGCAGAAAAGCCACTTGTGGCATTAAAAGACGTTGAAGAAGCAGGCTTCTTTGCACGTATGTTAGATCACATTAAACAGTTCTTTAGCAACTTGTTTTAATTGATTAATATCTTTTAAAAAGCATGCTTTCGAGCGTGCTTTTTTTAGCCTTAAAATAATCGTGAGAAAAATATGTCTAAAAATATACATCCTTATTTAAATACTCAGCCTGTGCTTGCTCCAAGCTGTTACATCGATGCCATGTCTGTTGTGATTGGAGATGTCGAATTGGCTGAGAATGTTTCTGTGTGGCCATTTGCCTGTATCCGTGGTGATGTCAATCATATTCGAATTGGCAAAAATTCCAATGTTCAAGACCATGCGATGCTGCACGTCAGCCATAAAAAAGCAGATAAACCTGAAGGTTCCCCCCTGATTATTGGTGAGGATGTCACGATTGGTCATCATGTGACTTTACATGGCTGCACAATTGGCAATCGGGTTTTAATTGGCATTAATACAGTGGTGTTAGATGACGTGATCATTGAAGATGATGTGATGATTGGCGCAGGCTCCTTAGTACCACCGGGTAAACGACTCGAAAGCGGTTATTTGTATGTAGGTAGTCCAGTCAAACAAGTACGCGCTTTAACTGAAAAAGAACGTAATTTTTTACCATATTCGGCACAAAATTATGTCAAGGTATCACGCCATTATATCGAACAAGCTTAAATCACCTAAAAGCTGGGCCTATAGGGCTCAGTTTTGCCAGCAAATCTGAGTTTATCAACCTTTTAGCAACCTCTAGATGCTCAGCATAGTTGAGAAAAAGCAACATTAGACTGCTGTTTTTATAGATTAAAAATATATTTATTTAATTTAGTTAATATTTAACAGCAACTTATTTTTAACTTTTTACGTTAAAATTTACCCATCTAGACAACAAATCTTGTCTGAGCATAGCCAAGCTATGAGAAATTGCGTAGAATATGGCTTTTATTCCATGGTGCTTTGCGATGACTGCTTGGACTGCGCATGTGACTGTTGCCACCGTTGTTGAACAAGACGGAAAGTTCCTGTTTGTTGAAGAACATACAGAAGGCGTGACACATACCGTATTTAACCAACCCGCAGGCCACGTTGAAGCAGGCGAAACCATTATGGACGCCGCTATTCGTGAAACCTTGGAAGAAACTGGCTATCGCGTGAGTATTGAATCACTGCTTGGCATCTACACCTATACCCCACCGCTGTTCCCTGATCGTACCTATTATCGCTTTTGCTTTTTAGGCAAAGTGCTTGAGCATTTTCCTGATGCCAAACTCGATACAGGCATTGTTGGTGCAGTATGGATGAGCTTAGATGAACTCCAAGAGACTGCACGTGCCCGTAGTCCATTGGTGATTAAAGCTGTACAAGATGCAAAAGCCGGCAAGTCGTATCCTTTATCGCTCCTTTATGAGCACCAAAACTCTCCCTTAATTTCAAATTTGGATGCCTAATCCTATGCAACAACGTGTCATCGTCGGTATGTCTGGTGGTGTAGACTCCTCTGTGTCTGCTGCCCTTCTACTTCAACAAGGTTATCAAGTTGAAGGCTTGTTCATGAAGAACTGGGAAGAAGATGATGGTACGGAATATTGCACGGCCATGGACGATCTTGCCGACGCACAAGCCGTTTGCGACAAAATTGGGATTAAATTACATACAGCCAATTTTGCTATGGAATATTGGGATCGTGTCTTTGAGCATTTCCTAGCAGAATATGCCGCAGGTCGCACCCCAAATCCCGATATTTTATGTAATAAAGAAATTAAATTCCGTGCCTTTTTAGATCATGCTATTCACTTAGGCGCAGACTTTATTGCCACAGGTCACTATTGCCGCCGTGGTGAAACCCGTACCAATTCACGTGGTGAACAATATGCACCGCTATTACGTGGTGTCGATCAAAACAAAGATCAAACCTATTTCTTACATGCGGTACATGGTCGTGAAATTAATAAGACTTTGTTTCCTGTGGGGGAAATTGAAAAGCCACAAGTGCGCAAAATCGCTGAAGAACTCGATTTAGTCACTGCCAAGAAAAAAGATTCAACCGGTATTTGCTTTATTGGTGAACGTCGTTTTAATGACTTCTTACAACAATATCTCCCTGCACAGCCGGGTAAAATTGTCTTAGAAGACGGTACTGAAATTGGCGAACATCACGGCTTGATGTACTACACCTTAGGTCAACGTGGTGGTATTGGTATTGGCGGCTTGAAAGGTGCAGCTGAAGGTGCTTGGTTTGTTTTATATAAAGATATTCCGGGTAATCGTTTAGTGGTGGGTCAAGGTCATGAGCATCCACTGATGCAAAGCACCATGTTATGGTCACAAGCGATTGATTGGGTGGCAGGCGAACAAGACATCCCTGCTACGGGTTTACGTTGCACGGCCAAAACCCGTTATCGTCAACCTGACCAAGATTGCACGGTATTTAAGGATGAAAACTTTGCCGAGGGCGTACGGGTTGAATTTGATGAACCTCAACGTGCCGTAACCCCAGGACAAAGCGTGGTATTTTACTTAGGTGAAGAATGCTTAGGGGGTGGTGTGATTCACCACACCAATGCACCAACGCCTGCATTTGTATAAAGGATATTGAGATGGCTGGCTTTCCTTTTCAGCAGTCGACCACGTTAACGCCACGGCAAAATCGTGCCTTGGCTTTGGCGGGGGTATTTCAAGCCACGCAGCTGACACATATGACCGCCTTAGGCGGTCGACAGAGTATGGGCGAAAGTGGTTTGTTTTATTTCGAACAGTTAATTAAAGCCAGCCTCAATATTCGACCAAGCCAAGGCAATAGCCAACAGACCTTAGATTTTTTTCATCAATTGGCCGATGTCTCCTTGGGACTGAAATCTTTTGAAAATTGTTTAACTCAACCTTTTAGCAGCGCACCTAAATCTAGACTCCCTAAATTGGCCAACACTAAATTGCCAATGAGCTATGCAATGGCCTTGTTGCATTTAGAGAAGAAAGTCTACGCCAACCCTGAATTTGTTCACACCATTGCCCAGTCTCAGCAAAAAATATTAAAACAGCTGTCCTTCTTTGATCATAATTATTCCCATCCCAGCATTATTGCCAATCTTGCCCAAACCTATGTCGAAACCGCAGGCTCCATTAATCCACGCATTATGGTGCGCGGTAATGCCGAAGCCTTTAAAGATGCAGCACATACCAACCGTATTCGTGCCTCATTATTTACCGGTTTACAAATGGCACATTTATGGCGCGAATTAGGTGGCAGCTCATGGGATTTTGTGTTCTTTGGCAAGCGCAAGCTTGTACGCGATATTCAAGATCTCGCCCGCCTACAATATCAGGTGGCGACGTGATGTTTATGTCAGAATTTTTTACGTTTCATTCCAAAGTTTAAGGAATTGCTATGAACGCTTTAACTGCACTTTCTCCATTAGATGGACGCTATGCGAGCAAATGTGATGCTCTACGTCCTTTTCTTTCTGAGTTTGGTTTAATCCATGCTCGTGTGACTGTTGAAGTGCGTTGGTTACAAGCGCTTGCGAACCGTCCAGAAATTACGGAAGTTCCAGCGTTTTCTAACGAAACAAATGCTGCACTGGATGCAATCGTGGCAAATTTCTCAGAAGAGAATGCCAACCGCATTAAAGAAATTGAACGTACCACTAACCACGATGTGAAAGCGGTTGAATATTTCTTAAAAGAACAAATCGCTGATATTGAAGAGTTAAAGAATGCGGGTGAATTCATTCACTTTGCATGTACTTCTGAAGACATCAACAACTTGTCTCACGCCTTAATGCTTAAAAATGGTCGTGAAGTATTGCTTGCAGCGATGCAACAAATCATTGATGCGATTGTTGAACTTGCTGAAAAACATGCAGAACAACCGATGTTGTCACGCACCCATGGTCAAACAGCAAGCCCAACCACATTGGGTAAAGAAATGGCGAACGTGGCTTACCGTCTTGCACGTCAAATCAAACAATTTAAAAATGTTGAACTTCTAGGCAAAATTAATGGTGCTGTTGGTAACTACAACGCACACTATTCTGCTTACCCAGACATCAACTGGCCTGCACATTCGCAAGCATTTGTAGAGTCTTTAGGTTTAGAATTTAACCCGTACACCACGCAAATTGAGCCACATGACTACATGGCGGAACTTTTTGACGCGTTACGTCGTTTTAATACTATCTTAATCGACTTTAACCGTGACGTTTGGGGCTACATCTCTTTAGGCTTCTTCAAACAACGTTTAAAAGAAGGCGAAGTCGGTTCGTCTACTATGCCGCATAAAGTCAATCCAATTGACTTTGAAAACTCTGAAGGTAACTTAGGTATTGCCAATGCAGTGCTTGCGCACCTTGGTGAGAAACTTCCTGTATCGCGCTGGCAGCGTGACTTAACCGACTCAACTGTTCTTCGTAACATGGGTGTTGGTTTTGCACAAAGCTTAATCGCGTTTGAAGCTTGCTCTAAAGGTATTGCTAAACTTGAACTCAATGCTGACCGTATTTTAGAAGATCTAGATAATGCTCAAGAAGTATTGGCTGAACCAATTCAAACTGTAATGCGTCGTTATGCAGTTGAAAAACCATACGAGAAACTAAAAGCGCTGACGCGTGGTCAAGCAATGACACGTGACATGATGGTGAGCTTTGTAAACGGCGATGAATTACAAGCAGTTCCTGCTGAAGATCGTGCCCGTTTAGCCGAAATGACACCTGCAACCTATACCGGTAATGCAGCGGATCAAGCCAAACAAATTCAAGCTTTAATTGCTAAAATTTAATCTATGATCTTAAAAAAGCGGCGTTTAAACGCCGCTTTTTTGATGTGTCAAATATAACTTTGCGCTTGTAACAAACTGTCATCTTGTTGCCATGTTGTGCTGATCAGCACAGGCTCAATCGCTACTTCAGCTGTCATCACAGCTGTTTGCTCACCCAATAAGGCTGCTAGAATCGGTTCAACCGTATCATTCTGGTTTTCATCTAAAAGCAAGCCTTGCGCCAGTGTATGGGCTGTATTAAAAGCCAAACTTTCATCTATCGCCAAGCTGACACTGACTGTGTCCTCTTCAGTTTCCTCAACCTCAGGCACGGCTACTTCAATCACGCTAAATTTAAAAGTATCACTCATGGCACTGGTGTTGCCACTGGCATCCATCTGACTAAAAGTAAAGCTATGTGCACCTAAACTTAGATCGAAATCAGGGGTATAGGTCCATGTGCCATCCGTTTTTACTTTGACTGTGGTAATGGCAATACCATGATCATAAATGGTTAAAGTGGCATTGGCTTCACCGCGTCCGCTAAACTGTGGACGTGCATCGTCAGTTTGCGTATTTTGGCTGATATTACCTTTTTGCTCCCCTATATCATCTGCCACAATTAAGGTAGTTAAACTTACCTTGGCCGGTGCAATGGTATCTTTGCGGCCAATCACTTGCGTGGCAAGTGACTGATTATTGGCAGCATCAGTTGCATAGACATTGGCGCTACTATTATTCAGCAATGGAGTATTGAGCGTAATACTAAATTTACCTTCACTGTCGGCTTGCGCTGAACCGATTGTAGTTTCTTGGCCATTACTGACGATGGTAATTTTAATTTTGCTGTTTGGCTCTGCAGTACCTGTCACGATTGTACCTTCTGCGTTAATACTGGCTTTTACTGCTTCAGGCGCTAAGGTATCAAGGCTTGGTTTCAAAGTAATAGCATCACTGCCATTGCCAGCAGCGTCTTTGACCACAAGCGTCGTGCTGCTTTGATCAGTTAGGGCTGGATTAAGATTGAGCTCAAAATAGCCTTGACTATTGGCACTCGTACTCGCCAGCACTTGGCCTTTGTCATTATGAATCTCAATGCGGCTATTGGCTTCTGCATAGCCTTTCACTTGGTTACCTACGCTATTCACTTCAAGCTTTGCTACAGCCGGTGCTAAAGTATCTTGTCCCACAATCACAGTACTTTGTGGTGATTGATTACCCGCTGCATCTTGGGCAATGACTTTCGCCTGCGTATCTTTTGCTAAAGCTGGCGTTATGCTTAAAGAGAATGACCCATCTGAGCCAGCGGTGACTGGACCTGCCAATAAAGTCTTTCCATCCGCAGTGTAAAGATTGACTTTACTGCCAGCCTCAGCACGTCCCGACACGATACTACCTGCCTCATTAAATTGGGCTTCTGGTGCTTTGGGTGCAATGGTGTCTTTGCTGCCAGTCACAGCCACAAGACTGGATTGATTGCCGGCAGCATCTTTAGCATAAATACCAACGCGTTCACCATCGGTGACATCACGTTTTAATTGAATACTGTAGTTGCCATTGGCATCGGCAGTGGCTTCACCAATAATATTATTTTGTAGATCTACCACATAAACTTTGGCTTTGGCTTCGGTTTTACCGCTAATGACTTTTCCTGCAGCATCAATTGTCGCTGTTGGGGTGGCAGGCGCGGTAATATCTTTAGGTCGATCACTGTCATCATCATTTTTAAATGCAGTTAAGTAGATTGCTTCAATACCCAGTACCACCAAGGCAGGTTTGACCCACGATTTTTCATACCATGCTGGATTGGCCACGGGCTCTTCAGCCACAACCGTGGTGGGTTGAGTATTCACCCACGTTTGACTGCTGGCCAATTCGGTTAAATGTTGAATCGGGTTATACTGAATCACTTTTCCTTTGCCATCAAATTCAACCAGATCAAATTGTCCATCTTGATTAGGGAATACTAGGCTGTGTGGCGTTGAGCCATCAGCATGAAAGAACTGCTCAAGGGTAATTTTTTCGCCATTATTTAAAGTCACAATCAGTTTGTTGCCTGCACGTACAATACTGGCAATATCATCGCGGCTATGACTAATTTGGATGATGGATGCTTGATTCAGTGCCACCAATTGAGTATCAGTATTATGTAAGGTGGCTAAGTTTTCTTTATTTAAAACGACGATAATCGCCATAGAGTCCTCAAAATTTTCAATAGCATCATGCTAAAGGCTCTAACTTAACAAAAGCCTAAAAACCCGACAACGCTTAAAACAAAAAAACCAGCAACATGCTGGTTTTTTTATGTATCGAGGCTTTAAAGCTTAGGATCACGCAGCTGAACCAAATGACTATTCGCTTGAGATAAGGTCTCTAGTACCTTGTTGACCACACTTGGCACCAAACCTTGAGCCATCTGTGCTGCTTGCAAGCCCAGCTTTTCCCCTAGGGTTGGTTTTTTACGGGTATGAATACAATACACATCATGTTGATCGAGTAAGCTGAGTAAATATTCATCAGAGGTTTTTAATTCATCCACCAATTTTAAATCTAAAGCATCCTGCCCATACCAATGTTCACCAGTTGCTACCTGTTCTACATTGAGCTGATTACGATACTTCTCAACAAAGTGTTTAAACAGAGCATGCGTTTGTTGTAACTCTTGTTCAAATTTAGCTTTACCCTCTTGCGTGTTTTCGCCAAACATGGTGACAGTACGTTTATACTCGCCTGCGGTATACAGTTCAAAATCAATATTGTGCTCTTTGAGTAACCGGTTAAAGTTCGGCACTTGTGCGACGACCCCAATCGAACCCACCACCGCAAACGGTGCAGAGATAATTTGATTGGCAATACAGGCCATCATATAACCACCACTGGCCGCGACTTTATCTACGCAAATGGTCAAATGAAAACCTGCTTCACGTAAACGCACCAATTGTGCTGCTGCTAAACCATAACCATGCACCATTCCGCCTGGGCTTTCTAAACGCAATACCACGCGATCACGTCCAGCTTCTGCTGTCGCTAAAATTAAGGTAATTTCTTCACGTAAACTTTCTACTGCTGAGGCTGCTGTGTCACCACTAAAATCAAGGACATAGACTTTTTCATTGTTCTTTTTACGCGCACGCGCTTCTTTAGAGAGCTGCTGATTAAACTGTAATAGTTCCAATTTAGATGCCGTCATTTGCGCAATTTTTTTACGTTGTTGATTAACACGCGCATTTAAGTGGCTAATGGAAATTTCGGCAGGAACCTTAGGTACATGAAATAGCATACATCTCTCGTATAATTTTTTGTTCCTTAAGAACATGAGGTCAAATTAAACAAAATTCAATGTTTTTTACAAATAAAAAAGAGCCCGTAGGCTCTTTTTGATCACGCAGCTTTTAACCAAAACGTCCAGTGATATACGCTTCTGTTAACTGATGATCAGGCTGAGTAAAGACTTTTTCAGTTGAGTTCACTTCAATTAAATCACCCAAATGGAAGTAAGCCGTACGATCTGAGACACGCGCTGCTTGTTGCATCGAGTGCGTTACAATAGCAATGGTATATTGGTTAGAGAGTTCAGAAATTAACTCTTCTACTTTCGCTGTCGCAATTGGATCGAGTGCCGAACATGGTTCATCCATTAAGATCACTTCAGGAGAAACCGCAATAGTACGTGCAATACATAAACGCTGTTGCTGACCACCTGATAAGCCTGTTCCCGGCTGATTGAGACGATCTTTGACTTCATCCCAAAGGCCGGCTTTACGTAGACTGCTTTCGACGATTTCTTCTAGATCGTATTTATCACGTGCTAAACCATGTAATTTAGGACCATAGGCGACGTTATCAAAGATCGACTTTGGAAACGGGTTAGGCTTTTGGAACACCATACCCACTTGAGCACGCAACAACACCACATCCAAATTAGGATCATAAATGTCTTGATTGTCGAGCATGACCTTACCTGTCACACGGCAACTATCAATGGTATCATTCATACGGTTTAAGGTACGTAAAAAGGTTGATTTACCACAGCCCGATGGGCCAATAAAGGCAATCACTTCATTTTCATAAATGCTTAAGTCAATGCCTTTAATTGCTTCAGTTTCGCCATAATAAACATGTACATCAGATGCACTGAGTTTGACATTTTTGGCTGCCTGTTCTGCTTGTGTCGCAGGTGTAGCATGCACTTGAAAGGCGTGGTGTGGCGACGTCGTTTGCTGTTCAGTCACAGGATTCACATTATCCAATACAGTATTCATCAATTTTATCCTCAATTACCAACGCACTTCGAATTTTTTACGTAACCAGATCGCAAAAGCATTTAGGCTGAGCATCAGGGCCAATAATACAATGATCGCCGCAGCGGTACGCCCTTCAAAGAAATTACGTAATTCATTGCCTTGCCATAAGAAAATTTGAACTGGCAATGCGGTGGATTGATCAAATGGAGTAGCAGGCACACTTGCAACAAAGGCGCTCATACCAATTAAAAGGAGTGGTGCTGTTTCACCTAATGCTTGTGCAACACCAATAATAGCACCAGTTAAGATACCAGGTAGCGCCAGCGGTAAGACATGGTGAAATACGGTTTGGACTTTCGATGCACCAAGACCTAAAGCCGCTTGACGAATCGATGGTGGCACCGCTTTTAATGAAGCACGTGTGGTAATAATCACCGTAGGCAAGGTCATTAAACTTAACACTAAACCACCCACAAATGGCGCTGACAGCGGCAAATGCATCCAACCAATAAAGATCGCAGCACCCAGTAAACCAAAGACAATAGAAGGTACAGCGGCTAGGTTGTTAATATTGACTTCAATAATATCTGTCAAAACATTTTTAGGTGCGAATTCTTCTAAATAAATGGCAGATGCCACACCAATTGGAATCGAGATAAAAATCACGATTAACATCATAAATAGCGAGCCCATAAAGGCACCTGCTAAACCTGAGGTTGCAGGTGAACTGCGTGAGTCCGCACTATAGAAGATGTTGGTATTAAAGCTGCTCTCAAGCACACCTTTGGCTTTTAAATCATCGGCCAATTGGCGTAGCTCAGGGCTTAATTGTTGCTGCGCATCAGGTAATGAACGATCAATGTTACCAGCCAACCAAACATCTACATTGGCATCAGCCAGTAAATTAATCTCTTTGGTTTGCCCAATTAAGCTTGGATCTTTAAACACCATGTCACGAATGCGATAGGCTTCTGAACTGGTATACAGACTCGAC
Organism: Acinetobacter sp. CY17; assembly: GCF_059515825.1. Classification (NCBI taxonomy): domain Bacteria; kingdom Pseudomonadati; phylum Pseudomonadota; class Gammaproteobacteria; order Moraxellales; family Moraxellaceae; genus Acinetobacter; species Acinetobacter sp. CY17. The sequence goes on along the minus strand of NZ_JCAKMX010000006.1, from coordinate 72,961 downwards.
AATTGATCACGATAATTGGTTAAACTTGGATCTTTAGCAATCATCGCATTGACGATTAAAGCATCCCAATCCACCATGCCCATTTGGGTTTGCCATGCAATATAACGCTGCTCATATTGTGCCGGTGTTTCACCTGCAGCTGCGGTTGGTTTAGGTCCAGCATCAATCACTTGACGATCAAAGGTGATTGGTAAAGTCATGCTGGTTTGCCAAAATGCAGGCAAACCTTTGGCTAAAATGCTACTAAATAGCAACGCAACAAAGAACAGACCAGCCATGACCGCCATAAAGCCTGAAGCTTTAAAGATTTTTTCTTTACGATGGCGTTTAGCAAGTGAACTGGCAATTTTAAGCTTACGTTGTTCACGGGCACCTGCCGCGGCCTTAGCATCAAACTCAGGCACAGTGGTGGATGGATTTGATGTACTCATTCGTATTGCTCGCGATATTTACGCACGATATACAGTGCAATGATGTTGAGACCTAAGGTAATCACAAATAAAGTTAAACCTAAGGCAAAAGCGACGAGTGCTTGTGGGCTGGCAAAATCAGTATCGCCAGTCAACTGGTTGACAATGGTAATAGTAACGGTCGAGATCGCTTCTAAAGGATTGGCATGCAATAATGGGCTATTACCTGCGGCTAACACCACAATCATGGTTTCGCCAATGGCACGTGAGGCTGCCAATAAAAATGCCCCAATAATACCCGGTAAAGCTGCCGGCAATACCACTTGACGAATCGTTTCCGATTTGGTGGCACCTAAGCCTAAAGAACCATCACGCAGTGCACGCGGCACTTGGGTAATAATGTCATCTGAGAGGGATGAGACAAATGGGATGATCATAATCCCCATTACAAAACCTGCGGTTAAAGCACTGGTGGCATTAATTTCTAAACCAATACTTGCCCCTATAGCTTTAATAAATGGGCCCATCACCACTAAAGCAAACACACCATAAACGATGGTTGGGATACCCGCTAACACTTCAATGGCAGGTTTGGCCCAAGATCGAAATTGTGGTGAAGCATATTCGGCTAAATAAATTGCAATCATGAGGCCAACAGGTACAGCAACTAATAGTGCAATACCACTGACCATCAGTGTGCCCCATAACAGTGGCAAGAGACCATATTGACCATCAGCTGAACCTGAGGTACTAAAACCTGGGTTCCACTGAGTACCAAAGAAAAAGTCGAAAGGACTAACAAAGCTAAAAAAGCGCATCGCTTCGCTGAACATTGACATGACAATGCCAATGGTGGTTAGGATTGCAACACCAGAACACAGTGCGAGTGCAATATTGACCACTTTTTCAACTTGATTACGGGCACGGTAGTGCTGGCTTAAACGTTTTTTAGCGATTAATAAACCAGCAATTGCCGCAGTTAACACCACTGCACATTTGGCAAAGGTGGCAATGCTGGCCATTTTTGCCAGTTGTGCTGCCGCGGCCAATTCATAACTTGCCGCTTGATTACTTACCCCAAAGCCTGAAGCAATGGCTTGTACGCGATCCATCAACACGCTCATGCCTGCTGGATCTAAACCTGCAGCAATATCAGCAGGTACATTGTTTAACACCACATGGCGTAAAATACTCGGTTCAATGAGGTTCCATAGCAATAAAATGATGATCGCAGGGATACCACACCATAAGGCCACCAATGCCCCGTAATAACCTGGGCGAGAATGTAGCATCGCCGAGTTATTGCCTTGACCTGCTAAATGACGACTTTTGCGTAAACCAATTTGATAAGCAATGGCAATCAAAGCTAGTAATACGCCTATAAGCAGCAGATTCATGTCTTCTCCAGCATTTTTTTCAATGACTTGAAAAAAGATTGCAAAAAAGCCAAGTACGCTTTGAGGCGACTTGGCGGTTTTGTGATATCAATTATTGCACTGCTTGACCAGCTTTAAAGTTAGCCAAGATTTGAGCACGCTCTGCATCCGACAAAGCAATTAAACCTGCTTTTTCAAGCTTTGAACCTTTGCCTGATACTTTGGCATTTAAGAAGTATTCAGTAAATTGACTTAAGCCTTGAATCGACTTTAAGTGTTCACCCTTCACATAAAAGTAAAGTGGACGTGATACTGCATAAGCGCCATTTAAAATGGTCTTTTCAGACGGTACCACATTATTTACTGTTGCTACACGTAGCTTGTCACGGTTTTGATCATAGAAACCTAAACCAAATACACCTACAGCGCTTGGTGATGTCGTTAAACGTGCTAAAGTTTCAGTATAGTCACCTGAAATCTCAACCACACGTCCATCTTTACGGAAGGTCGTACACGCTTTTTTATGTGCATCTTTGTCTAAAGACTTGATTGCAGCATAGGCGTTACAGCCTGCATCAACCATCTTTTCTTGGAACACTTCACGCGTACCATGATTCGATGCCGGAATTACCAAGGTAATCGGTTCATTTGGTAAAGTTTTATCAATTTGGTTCCAATGTGTATACGGGTTCGCCACCATCTTACCTTTAGATGGCAACTCAGCAGCTAGTGCAGCAAACACATGATAAGGCTTTAATTTATATTCACTTTTTTTAGAATTTGAGGCAAAGACAATGCCGTCATAACCAATTTTAATTTCTAAAACTTGATTTACACCAGCTTGTTTACAGCTCGCAAGCTCAGTGTCTTTAATTTTGCGCGATGAGTTCGCAATATCAATAGTATTGTCACCAACACCATTACAAAATTGCTTTAAACCACCTGATGAACCACCAGAACCCACTACAGGGGCTTTAAACTGGGGAAAGGTATGTCCAAACTCTTCTGCCACAATACTTGAATATGGCAAAACTGTTGAAGAACCAGCAATTTGAATTGTGTCTCGTGCTGCATTGGCAGTCGTTGCTGCCAAAGTACCTGCTGCCAGTGCGATAGCAATGTGAGTTAAGCGCATTCTCATCTCTCTTGATTAGCCCGAAAGTACAGCACTAGAATTGTTAAGTTGTGTACTTTTTTCGATAGAAGCATTTTGATTTTAAAATATGACAGATAAGTGACAAGTAGATGACGCTTTGATGATATTTAACTTTCAGCGTTATGCTTTAATATTTAAAATTTTAGATAATTTATCTTTATTTACAATATCTTATATATTTATCTTAGCAAATTTAACCCCTTATCTCTTTAAAAATATGAAATAAATATATGACTTCAACTTAGCTTGTGACATAAAAAAAGCACCCCACGGGGTGCTTTTTTTCATTGCTTCAATCTTAAGATTTAGTCAATTGGTGGTGTATAAGTGCCATCTGCGATTGGGCCTTTGATACGATCAGCTTCGCTAAGCACAAGTGCAAGCAAGTTTTTCACGTTGTCTAAAGTTGCAACAGGGCTTAAAGTCGTCATTTTCAGCGATTGAACTTGACCAACTTTAGTCACACCAATATTGGCTTCACCACGAGCAAATAGCTCATCTGCAACGTTCTGGTTTAAGGTATCAAGTAATTCTGTTGGGTAACCCTCAGGAATTACACGGAATAATACCGATGCAAACTGTGGATCTACCAGCATTTCTAAACCATCAGTTGCAGTAATATAATCTGCAACTTCACGTGTTAAAGTCACACCGTGGTCGATCATTGAACCATAAAGCTCTTCGCCCAATGCTTCAACAGTCATCCACAATTTTAACGCATCAAAACGACGTGTGGTTTGTAATGACTTAGACACTAAGTTAGGTACGCCATGCTCTTCATCATACGCTGAGTTTAAGTACTCTGCTTCATAATGCATGAAACGATAGTTCGCTTCATCTTTGAGCAAGAATGCGCCACAAGAAATGGTTTGGAAGTAATGCTTATGGAAATCAAGTGTTACCGAATCCGATAATTCGATTCCAGCCAACATATCACGGTGATCATTCGACAGAATTAAAGCACCACCCCAGGCTGCGTCGATGTGCATCCACGCGCCATATTTGTTGGTGATTTCACGTACTTTATGCAATGGATCAATCGCACCAGCATCAGTAGTACCCGCAGTTGCAACCACACACGCCACGATCTTGCCTTCTGCTTGAAGGTGAGCCATGGTTTTCTCAAGTGCGTCCATGTCCATACGTGCGTTTTCATCAACAGGAACAGTCACTACCGATTGGAAGCCCATCCCCATCATCGCCATGTTCTTTTGCACAGAGAAATGCGCATTTTCAGAACAGATGACTTTAACATTACGCATTGCTTCCGCTGGCACGCCATCACGCTGAACAGACCACGGATTGCCGTTTTCGTCTTTCCAGTTTTTTGCGATACATGCATCACGTGCAAGAAGCACACCCATCAGGTTAGACTGGGTACCGCCAGAAGTGAACACACCAGCTTGGCCTGCACCATAACCCACTTTTTGACGTAGCCAGTCAATCAGCTGAACTTCCATCAAAGAACCCGCTGGGCTTTGATCCCATGAGTCCATAGATTGGTTGGTTGCGTTAATCAGCACTTCCGCGATTTGGCTTGTTACCATCGTAGGACAATGCAAATGCGCGAGTGAGTGTGGGTGATGTACTTTTAAGCTTTTATTTAAGAAAAGCTCAACCATACGATCAAGAGACTTTTGTACACCTAAGCCTTCTTTAGAAGGATTAAATGCAATCGCGCTACGTAGCTCTTTGATGCTACCGCCCGTGTACATTTTGTCGTCTTGTAACCATGCTGCAACTGCTTGAGTTGCTTGTTCCATTGCCGACGTATAGTCAGCAATAGATGCAGCATCATTACAGAGCAACGCTTTACGATGTTCTGCAAAATCAACCATTATTACGCGCCTCGAACAGCAACTAGAGCTTCAGCAAGAGCTTTCTTGAAGCGAACAATCACTTCAACACATTCTTCTTGAGTGATGATCAATGGGCAAAGTAAACGGATTACTGTACCGTTACGACCGCCTTTTTCAAGCAACAATTGGTTATTGAAACAAGCCGTTTGAATTGCCGCAGCTAATTGAGAATCAGCAGGTAAAGAACCCATATGATCCGCAGCTTTACGCTCGTCTACAATTTCAACACCGATCATTAAGCCACGGCCACGAACGTTACCGATACATGGGAATTCCGCTGCTAATTTTTTCAATTCAGCTTGTAGATAATCACCACGCTCTTGCGCGTTTTGTGCCAAGTTTTGCTCTTTAATGGTTTTGATCGTTGCAAGACCTGTACCCATCGCCAATTGGTTACCACGGAATGTACCCGTGTGACCTGCTGGCTGCCAAGCATCAAACTTACGTTTAATACCAAGTACTGCAAGTGGTAAGCTACCACCTACTGCTTTAGACATCACCACAACATCAGGTTCGATACCCGCATGTTCAAAGGCAAACATTTTACCTGAACGTGCAAAGCCCGCTTGAACTTCATCAAGAATAAGGACAATGTTGTGCTTTTCAGTCACTTCACGGATTTTCTTTAACCATTTTACTGGTGCTGTTACCACACCGCCTTCACCTTGAATCGCTTCAAGAATCACAGCTGCTGGCTTAGTTACACCGCTTTCAACATCTTCAATGAAGTTTTCAAAGAAGTAAGTTAAAGCATCTACACCCGCTTCACCGCCAAGACCCAATGGGCAACGGTATTCGTGTGGGTAAGGCATAAACTGAACGCCCGGCATTAAACCATTCACAGCATTTTTTGCAGACAAGTTACCTGTCATTGCCAATGAACCGTGTGTCATACCGTGGTAACCGCCAGAGAAGCTAATCACTGAACTACGACCTGTAAAGGTTTTTGCAAGTTTAATCGCCGCTTCTGTACCATCTGCACCAGATGGACCACAGAACTGTAAGCAATATTCTTCTTTGCCACCAGGTAATTGCTCAAGTAACGCTTCAGTAAACGCATCTTTTAAAGGTGTGGTTAAATCCAAAGTATGTAATGGTAGACCACTTGCAAGTGTGTCTTGAATACTTTGAATCACTGCAGGGTGATTATGGCCCAAAGCCAAGGTACCCGCCCCAGCTAAACAATCAAGGTACTGTGTACCTTCAACATCGGTAACCCAACAACCTTGTGCTTTCGCTATCGCAAGTGGAAGTTTACGTGGATAACTACGCACATTCGATTCCATCTGACTTTGGCGAGTCAAGTAGTATTCGTTTGTGGAATTGGTGGCAGGATTTACTGAAGTAACGCTCATATCGAATTACCATCTCTGATATGGGTTGAAAGAAATAAGTCTGGTGACTTTTGGTCCTTTGACTCGGTGCTTTATAGGTTCTAGTTAGAGTTTTGTGCATGGTGATGCAATTGCTAACTAGAGGGCGGATGATACAGATTTTAAAAAAAAAATAAATAACTTTTAGTCTTTAATCGTGACTAGATGCATGAAAAAAAACAATCACATGTATCAACGACTTAAATTATCATCTCACATTATGACAGTTGAAAGAAATCCCTAGCGATGGATGAATATTTTTTTTGCGACTCAATTGGGAGTTAAAAGACCGACTCAACCACTTTAAGCTTTTGTTTTATAAAATCTTATTAAAATAATCCAAGATGCATAATGAGTTTAAATCTTTACATTCTTACCACAAATTACGCCATAATTTTCCTCAAAGCAATTTTAATATTCACTGCAGTACGAAAATGGATGATGGTAAAAATGATGATGAAAAAATGGGTGATTTTTAGCCTTGTGGCAAGCTTACCTTTGGCGACCTTGCATGCAGAACCGCTCAATTATAATGTGGTAAATTTACAAGCTGAGGCTGAACGTCAAGTGGCTAATGACGAAATGCATGCCGTGTTATATGTGGAAAAATCCCATAAACAACCCAATCAACTGGCCACTCAAATCAATAGCGCCATGAATTTAGCTTTGGCACAGGCCAAAAAATATCCGCATGTCAATATTGAAACTGGTGCACAAAGCACTTACCCAATTTATGATCCTGATAATCGTAAATTAAAAGAGTGGCGTGGACGCAGTGAACTACGTTTACAAAGTACTGATTTTAAAGCCATGAGCCAACTGATTAGCGAGTTGCAATCCGAGTTACAAACTGGCGCGATTAATTTTGCAGTCTCTGAGCAACTGCGTCAAAAAGTTGAGAATGAGTTAATCTTAGAAGCTTCTAAAAACTTTCAACAACGTGCTGACACCATGCGTAAAGCATGGCAAAAAACAGGCTATCAATTGGTGAGCTTAAACATAAATACCAACAATTATGGCGCACCCATGCCACGTATGGCAATGATGGCCAAAGCCTCGAGTGATGGCGTGCCTGAACAAACAGTTGCCGCAGGTGAATCTAAGATTAGCGTGAGTGCCAATGGCAGTATTCAATTTAAATAAGGCATAAAAAATCCCGCTCGAAGGCGGGATTTTTTTAAATTGATATTAGTAAATCGCCATATGGTTACGATGAATCATCTCTAGCGAGCGTGCTTCACCTAACACTTGGTAGACTTTATCTGAGGCTAAACCTTTAACAATTTCAGCCGAACGCGAACTAAAGTTCACCCGTCCTACTGCAATACGATGGCCTTGGGCATCGACACATTCCACCACATCACCGCGCTCAAAATGCCCTTCCACAGCTTTGACACCAACAGGCAATAAACTACGATGATTGTCTTTAATGGCTTTAATGGCACCATCATCAATCACCAAACGACCTGCGGTTTGTAAATGTGCGGCTAACCATTGCTGATGTGCCGTGACACGATCATCATCGGTAATAAATAATGTGCCAAGCATTTCACCCGCCATTAAACGTGACAATACTGCGTCACTATCACCGCTGGCAATTAAAGTTGGACAACCTGATTTAGCCGCTAAACGTGCAGCACGAACTTTGGTCAGCATACCACCACGACCAAACTTCCCGCCACCGCCTGCCATATCAAACAGACTCTCATCCATCGCACGTACTGTAGTAAACAGTTTGGCATTTGGGTTAGAACGCGGATCTGCGTCAAACATGCCTTCTTGATCGGTTAAAATAATCAACAAATCAGCATGCACTTGACCTGCAACCATGGCAGCAAGTGTGTCATTGTCACCAAAGCGAATTTCATCGGTAGATACGGTGTCATTTTCATTGATGACCGGAATCACACGCCAATCAATCAAATGCTGTAAGGCATCACATGAATTAAGGTAACGACGACGATCAGCTAGGTCATCATGGGTCAATAGCACTTGCGCGCTACGAATTTCATGTTGTTCAAGAACACTCGACCAGGTTTGAATCAAACCCATTTGACCAATGGCGGCACAGGCCTGAAGACTCGGTAAATCTGTGGGTCGGCTGTCAAGCTTCATACGCACCATCCCTTCAGCCACAGCACCTGATGACACCAAAATAATTTCGTGTCCAGCATTGTGTAGATCTGCGATTTGTCCCGCCCAATGCGAGATAGCATCTAGATCTAAACCCTGCCCGTTTGCTGTGAGTAAAGATGATCCGATTTTTACAACGATTCGTTTGCAATCCTTGAGCTGACGTTGCCCATCTACCACTTCTATCATCTTGTCCTCAGACTTGTTTTACCAGTTAGCGTACGTAGTACACTTCCACATCATTATCTTCATCGTCTTCGTCATCTTCATCATCGCCCAAAATACCAGCAAGACGTTGTTGACGACGCATTTCGCGATACGCTTCTTTCGCAGCAATGGTTTGCTCACGTGTTTCAGCTTCAAGCTGATCACGGAAGGCTTTCATTTCGGCTGCATAATCAGGATCTTCAACTTCACGTTCACGTTGTGATTCGATTTGATCCATCAGGTAGTACACAACGTCTTTGGTGCCTTCAAAGGTTAGACCTGACGTTTTAAAGACAGGACCTGTCCACTGCATTTCTGCAAGTAAATGGTCACACCATTCATCACGGGTATCACTTGCCAATTGATCGACTTTGTTAAGTACCAATACAATTGGTAATTTCGACAACGTTGGGGAGAATTTCTCAAGCTCATTTAAAATCGCTTTCGCGTTATAAGCAGGATCAGAACCATCAATTGGTTGAACATCTACAATGTGTAATAAGATACGGGTACGTGCAAGGTGTTTTAGGAAACGAATACCAAGACCTGCACCGTCTGATGCACCTTCGATCAGACCCGGAATATCCGCCATCACAAATGAACGATGACTATCGGCATCTACTACACCTAAGTTAGGGACCATGGTGGTAAATGGATAATCTGCCACTTTTGGTTTTGCTGCAGATACCGCACGGATAAAGGTTGATTTACCCGCATTTGGCATACCCAGTAAGCCAACATCCGCCAATACTTTTAATTCCAGACGAATTTCACGGAATTCGCCTTTAAAACCATGCGTACATTTACGTGGAGAACGGTTAGTCGATGATTTAAAGTGTGTATTACCTAAACCACCATCACCACCTTGTGCCACGATTACGCTTTGACCACTTTGTACTAAGTCGCCAATAATGTCACCAGATTCGGTATCAACAATGGTCGTGCCTACTGGCACATAAAGCACTACAGATTCACCACCGCGACCAGCACAGTTTGCGCCACGACCGTTTTTACCGCGCTCGGCACGGAATCGACGGGTATAACGATAATCTACGAGGGTACTGGTGTTTTCGTCAGCTTGAATAATGACATTACCGCCACGACCACCGTCACCACCATCTGGACCACCAAATGGTACGAATTTTTCACGGCGAAAACTGGCTACGCCATTGCCACCGTCGCCAGCCTCTACGGTAATGACTGCTTCATCAACAAAGCGCATATTGCCAATCCTCTAAAAACTTTAAAACCGCCTATTCTGCCATATTTTAAAGAATTTCTCGAATAGATTTAAGCCAGAATGCAGGTATTTTGCATTTCGTTAATTTTTAAGTGCTGAAAGCCTAGCGAAACGCCCCTATTTTACCCCATCAGTTTGCTTGAATCATGTGGCTAGCAAAGAGCACCAGCCTCGTCATTGATTTCAACATAAAAAAAGCGCCTCAACTGAGACGCTTTTTTATTCTTACTTTACAACTTATGCAGTTTGTTCCGCAGGAATTTTAGGGTAGCTTACGCCGCCCATTTGTTCAGCAATACGTAATACTTGGCAGCTATAACCCACTTCGTTATCGTACCAAACATAAGCGGTTAAACGGTTACCTGAAGTGATTGTTGCTTGCGCATCAAATACACCTGCAGTGCGTGAACCGATAAAGTCAGATGATACAACTTCTGTCGAGTTGGTATAACCAATTTGACCTTGTAGGCTTGAATTGATTGAGATTTGGCGAATGTACTCATTCACTTCTTCACGATCCACTTCTTTGTCTAAAGTTAAGTTCAAAATCGCTAAAGATACGTTTGGTGTAGGAACACGTACAGAGTTACCTGTTAACTTACCTTTAAGTGCAGGAAGTGCTTTCGCAACTGCTTTCGCCGCGCCAGTTTCTGTAATCACCATGTTTAGTGTTGCAGCACGGCCACGACGGTCTGCTTTATGGTAGTTGTCGATTAAGTTCTGGTCGTTAGTGAACGAGTGAACTGTTTCAACGTGACCATTTAACACTTTGTATTTGTCTTCTAATACTTTAAGTGTTGGTGTAATCGCGTTAGTGGTGCAGCTTGCAGCAGAGATGATTTTGTCTTCATCTAAGATGTCTGCTTGGTTCACACCAAATACCACGTTCTTCATGTCACCTTTACCAGGTGCAGTTAAGATCACGCGAGCAGCGCCTGGGCATTCTAAGTGCTGAGCAAGACCTTCAGCATCACGCCATTTACCTGTGTTATCAATGATTAATGCATCGTTGATACCGTAAGCTGTGTAATCTACTTCAGATGGTTTACCCGCATAAATCACTTTGATGAATTGACCGTTGGCAATAATTGCTTCGTTTTCTTCATCTACAGAAATTGTGCCAGCAAATGGACCATGGATTGAGTCACGGCGTAATAAAGACGCACGTTTTTCTAAATCGCCATCTGCAGTTTTACGTACCACAATTGCTTTTAGGTTTAAGCCACGACCAAGACCAGATTGGCTGATCATCAAGCGTGCAAGGATACGACCGATACGACCGAAACCATAAAGTACAACGTCTTTGCCTTCTACAGCAGTTGGACGACCTTCAGCTGCTTTAACTGCGTTTGCAACGAATGCATTCACGTCGCCGCCTTGCGCTGCAAATTCAACAGCAAGTTTACCTAGATCAATTTCAGCTGTACCGATGTTGTCTAACTTCGCCAATGCTTCAATGATTGGGAACGTATTAACAACAGAAAGTTCAACGTCAAGTACGCGAGTACGACGGTGTGCTTTTAAGATCTGGATCACAGAACGGTTAACTAAAGAACGACCGAATACTGAAACCACGATGTTTTTTTCACGGTATAACTGACCGATTAACGCGATCATTTGTTCCGCAAGTTCTTCACGGTTTTTCCAGCGACCTTGGTGCTCTGCATGTAGGGCGATGATAGTCTCTTTGCTCACAGATACGTCCTCTAATTAATTGTATATCTAGGCATAAATTTCAAAACCCGACAATTGTAATGGAATTCTGCCAAAGTTTGAATCAAAAGCTGCCTGTGCTTGCCTGATTTTGCGCTATATTCAGTATAAAATTGCAAAATAGTTGTAATTATTTTTATGATTTTGCTATTAAAAAGCAAAAAAACGTTATTTTTCAGTAAAATTTAAGCAGCGCTCTAAGTGCTGCTTAATCATTCAAAACTTAAAAGATGCTTATTGAGGTGGTTTTTCCTCTAAACGAGTTTCAAAAGCGGCTACATTTTTTGCCAAAGCACGCTGCTTTTGTTGTTGCTTAGTCACGTGTAAGGTTCCCTCAATCACCAATAAAATCACTGCCAGCCAAATCGGTACATAGGTCAACCATTCGTCTGCACCAATACGCTCACCGAGCATCATCGAGGCAAATGCCAACAGCACAGGTTCTAAGTAGCTAAGCAAACCAAAAATCACAAAAGGTAAATAACGACTCGCGAGCATATAACTCCCCAAGCCCAAGCAGCTTAAGAAACCAAGACCAATCACCGCCCAAATTAAATGTGGAAAATCCGCAATTACTGCAAAACTATTGCTATGAAAAGCCGCCAAATAAATTGCAACCGGAATCACACAGGCTAAGTCCCACCAAAAACCGCCTAAGTGGTCAGTTTTAAAGACACGGCGTAGAAAGAAATATAAAGGATAAGCCACTGCGACATAAGCGGTTTCCCATGCAATTTGTCCCATACGCCAAATTTCATGCGACACACCCATGACCGCCAACACCACCGCAGCAATTTGCCAAGCACTGAGTTTTTCTTTATACAAAACACAGCCCACTAGCACCATCACTAAAGGCAACAAGAAATAGCCCAAAGATACTTCTAAGCCCCGACCATTAATAGGTCCCCATAAAAACAACCACAATTGTGTGGTACATAAAAAAGAACTTAAGATCAGCCAAAAAATCAGCTGGGGCTGTTTGAGTAGACGTTTAAAGATCTCTGCCACGCGGTTTAGGTCGCCACTCCACCACATAAATAAGGTTAAAAATGGCAAGGTAGATAACATGCGCCATGCGAAGGTTTGTTCACTATCCAGTGGTTTTAAAAATTCAGTGTAAAAATACAAGACCCCAAAGGTAAACGATGCCAATACTGACAACATCACGCCCTTATACATCGTTTATTCTCCCCAAGACCCAAGCCATAGCGCGCTATTATAGTCAAAGCCTAGGTATAAACCGAAGTTTAAGGCCCGAAAAGTGCTTTTATTTATGTTGACTATAAATTAAGTCATCTAAGTTATAACCTAACTGCTCCGCATAATTTAAATAATGCTGGGTAATTTTAGGACTGAGCACAGGTTCACGGGCCAATAGCCATAGATACTGGCGCTTGGGTTCACCAATTAACACCGTTTGATAGTCTTCATCAATTTTGAGTACCCAATAATCACCACGCCATACAGGAATCCAACGCACTGCTTCAGGTAAATAACTGACTTTAAATTTTGAATTAAACGGTGGATTGGCAATAAATCCTTCCGCCACTTGTTGATAGTGACGTCCTTGCCGCGTAAGACAACGTTGTTCAATGGCCATCTGACCATTTTCATTTAAAGTATAAATACTACGTGCAGCCTGATCACAATGCTTTTGTGCTGCAAAGGGTTTACGTGCAATTTCATACCACACCCCCAAATAACGATCGAGCTGCAAGTCAGAAATCGCATGCAAAGGCTGTGCTTTGGCGCTGCTGACCACAAGACATAATATTAAAGCCCACATTAATTGTGCTTGTTGCATAGTTCAATATCCCTATTGCCCAATGCTTCTACCTTAAACAAAAATAACGCCACAAGACTGTGGCGTTATGTAAAGAGTTATTGCAGCATCTGCGCTTTTAAACGCAAGATTTCATCTCTTAAACGTGCGGCCTGTTCAAATTGCAATTCTTTAGAGGCTTTAAGCATGTCTTTTTCTAGTTTCGCCATATGTTTGGCCAAGACTTTTGGATTGGCCAATAGATGCTGCTCGTCGGCATTTAAGGCTTTGGCTTGTGCAGAGATATTTTCTTCAATTTGATCGTCATCTAACACTTCACCGGTATCAATTTCTTTAATCACTTGACGTTTGGCACTACGTGGTGTGATGCCATGCAATTCATTAAACTCAATTTGTTTACGGCGACGACGATCCGTTTCATCGATGGCTTTTTGCATCGAATCGGTGATACGGTCGGCATATAAAATGGCTTTGCCTTTTAAATTACGTGCAGCACGACCAATGGTTTGAATTAAGGAACGTTCCGAACGTAAAAAGCCTTCTTTATCGGCATCTAAAATGGCCACTAAGGATACCTCAGGCATGTCTAAACCTTCACGCAGTAGGTTAATCCCTACCAGAACATCATATACACCCGTACGTAGTTCGTGAATGATCTTCACTCGCTCTACAGTATCAATATCGGAGTGTAAATAAGCGACTTTTACCCCATATTCCTTTAAATAGGAGGTTAAATCTTCTGCCATACGTTTGGTTAAGGTGGTGACCAAGACACGCTCATCAGAATCTTTACGCAAATTAATTTCTGACAGCACATCATCGACTTGAGTCAGTACGGGACGAATCTCAATTTCAGGATCGACCAGTCCTGTTGGGCGCACCACCTGCTCGGCCACTTGCTCAGATTTTTCAAGCTCATATTTGGCTGGTGTGGCACTCACATAAATGGTTTGTGGGGTAATACGCTGCCACTCTTCAAACTTCATGGGTCGGTTGTCTAAAGCACTTGGCAAACGGAAACCATAATTGACTAAGTTTTCTTTACGCGAACGGTCACCTTTATACATGGCGCCAATTTGTGGCACCGTCACATGTGACTCATCAATTATCAGTAAGGCGTCATCAGGTACATAATCAAAGAGCGTAGGCGGTGCTTCACCTGCAGGACGCCCAGATAAATGCCGTGAGTAGTTTTCAATACCATTGGTATAGCCCAGTTGCTGCATCATCTCAAGATCATAACGCGTGCGCTGTTCAATCCGCTGCGCTTCTAATAATTTGTCATGGGCACGGAAGAATTCGAGTCTTTCTTTGAGTTCTTCTTTAATGGTACCGATAGCACGCTCAAGATGGTTACGTGGTGTTACATAATGACTTTTAGGGTAAATGGTGACACGCGGTACTTTTTTTACCATTTTACCCGTGAGTGGATCAAACCAACGGATCGAATCAACTTCATCATCAAACAGTTCAATACGAATGGCATGTTGATCAGATTCGGCGGGGAAAATATCAATAATTTCGCCACGAATACGATAGGTAGCACGTAAGAACTCAAGTTCATTGCGGGTATATTGCATTTCCACTAAACGACGAATAATCTCATCACGATGCACACGGTCGCCTTGCACAATATGCAACAACATACTCATATAGGCTTCAGGATCACCCAAACCATAAATGGCAGAAACGGATGCCACAATAATCGCATCACGGCGTTCTAATAAAGCCCGTGTGGCCGATAAACGCATCTGATCAATATGATCATTAATGGCCGCATCTTTTTCAATAAAGGTATCCGAAGAGGGGACGTAAGCTTCAGGCTGATAATAATCATAATAAGAGACAAAATACTCCACAGCATTATGTGGAAAAAATGCTTTAAATTCACCATACAACTGTGCGGCTAGAGTTTTGTTATGCGCCATAATAATGGTCGGACGCTGGGTTTGCGCAATGACATTGGCCATCGTGTAGGTCTTACCTGAACCCGTTACACCAAGTAGTAACTGATCATGCATGCCTTGTTGCACGCCCTGCACCAGCTTGGCAATGGCCTGTGGCTGATCCCCCGCAGGTTGATAATCGGTAACGAGTTGAAACGGCTGACGTTCATGCATAAGACAAGAAGACTATGATAAAGATAAGCGTGTATTGTATGGGACTCAACTCGAAATACTCAATGTCAACAATGTATCTAAATGACGGGAATCTCAAACGCTACAATATGATTTAAAAAAATATCAACGCCCTGCTATCACTTGAAAAGCCTGAAAAAATTGCTTGAAAAATTTACTTGCAGTTTAATTTAAGGATTATTCAGGTGTTTTCTTACTCAGCTCTTGACCCCCTCCCTATTCAAGGGCAACATAAACTCAAATATGACGCAAAAAGCAGCATTATGACTTACCAATATCACGATGAAAGCATTGTTAAAACATTACCTGAAGATACGGTATTTGTGTTTGGTAGCAACCTCGCTGGCAAACATCATGGCGGTGCCGCCGCGATTGCAGTAGAACATTTTGGTGCACTTTTGGGTGTCGGGCGAGGCTGGTCTGGGCAGAGCTTTGCCATTCCCACCATGAATGAACATTTGCAGCAAATGCCTTTATCACAAATTCAACACTATGTGGATGACTTCAAGATTTACACCAAAAATCATCCTAAACAAAAATATTTTTTAACAGCAGTGGGCTGCGGGATTGCCGGTTATACCGTAGAAGAAATTGCACCGATGTTTAAAGGCATTTCACGTAATGTGATTTTCCCTCTCTCCTTCCGCCCTTTTGTCGAAAAAGCCTTACCCAAACTGAGCCAGCAATTCTTACAAACTATTTTCCGCGATGGAATTATCTTTTCTGAAAATAGCGAGCATGTCATTGAAGTATTGGCCCTCTCTGAAAATGAAAAAAGTTTGGCGCGGATTATTTTAAACACTCAAATGTACCCAACTGACAGTAATGGACGCGATCGTGTTTTTGAAATTGCTGATATTCTGCATAATCTAAACAATAAAGTTTTTGATTTTGACCGTAAAACTGAAGCACCTATGGTATTTGGCGGTGTCATTTTGGCTTTACTCGAACTCTATGGCATCAATGAGCAAGATTTTGCGGATGTTTGGCATGGACGTCGCGAAATTGCACCACCAAAAGCAGCGCACAGAGCAAAATGTTAATCTTCAACGTTTTGCTTTGTAGCCCTAGTCTAGATATCTGTAAAATAAATTTTATATAACAACAATAGCACTGGAACTTTCATGGAACGCTTTGATTCAGTGATTTTTGCGCTTGCACCAGTCCCCATGTGGCTTGAAGATTTTAGCCCAGTACTGGCACGGCTGGATCAATTACGCGCTCAAGGGATTAACGATTTAGCGGCTTACTTGGCACAGCACCCCGATGAAGTCTTGCACTGCGCTCGTGCAGTGAAAATTCTAGACGTTAATCAAAAAACCTTAGATTTATTTGCAGCTCAAGATATTCATCAGCTGCAAAACAATTTAACTCAAATTTTTCGTGAAGATATTGTGCCTTGGCATAGCGCACAGCTGCTGGCCCTCTGGCAACGACAGCTAGAATTTATTGGCGACACGATTCACTATACCTTAGAGGGCCAACGTTTAAATTTACAAGTCCGGGGTTGCGTTTTACCCGAACATCAGCATGACTTCTCAAAAGTTTTTTTTATTACAGAAGATATTAGTGCCTATCAACAGAGTTTAAGTTTAGAAGCAAAAAATCGTGAGCTTGCCGAAACCTTATTTCAAAGCTCGCCAGCAGCCTTATTGCTATACGACCTCACTGCCATTAAACAGTGCCTAGAACAACTCGATTTACAACAGCACACCTTAGCCGAGTGTACAACTCAGATTAGTAGCTGTTTAGATCAGCTTGAATTAATCAAGGCCAATCAGGCTGCTTTAGACCTCATACAGGTGCATCATATTGAACACCTTAAACAAAATTTAAATGTGATTTTTTGGCAGGAGGCATTAAAACAGTTTTTTTGCCAGTCATTATGGGCACTTTGGCAAGGTGCCGAACAACAACAAGGAGAAAGTTATTTTATTCGATTAGATGGCAGTTCATGCCACGTTTATATGCAATTTAATATTTTCCCAAGCCACCCTAAATGGCAACTATTACAAATTGCGCTAACGGATATTAGCGCACAAAAACAGGCGGAACATATTTTGGAACACTTAAGTCAACATGATAGTTTAACAGGCGTGTATAACCGCGGTTATTATACGCAAGAAGTAGAGCGACTTGAGCGCCAACCTCCTCAAGATTTGTCTTGCATTTACTTGGATTTAAACCATTTAAAACCCATTAATGACCAATATGGTCATGCGGTAGGTGACCAATTATTACAACGTGCCGGTCAATTATTACAGCGGTTTATCGCGGGCTATCCGTACCTTGCGGCCCGTTTAGGCGGTGATGAGTTTATTGTATTAATGCCAGAAGTCAACCAAGCGCAGTTGGCTCAACACTTAGCCCAGCTCACGCAACTGTTACAACGCGACCAACAACAATATCAGCATGGTTTAAATGTCTCTTTAGGGGCTGCCACCCTCTACCCCAACGAGAGCATTCACAGCATGCTACAACGCGCTGATCAAAATATGTATTTACACAAAAAACACTACTATCAACAAAATCCGAGTTATGAAAGACGTCAAAATGGCTAAAAAAAAAGCGCTCAATCGAGCGCTTTTTTTAACGTTTGCCCATTGAACGACGTGTACCACGTGGTGGCATCCACGTACGGTCAGCATATTGTTCAGGTTTAGGGCGCACATCATTATGTGCTTTTTCTAATTTGGCTTTTTCTTCCGCAGTTTGTGTCGGAAATGGGAGATTTACCAACGGCTTTTTTACAGCAGTTTGCTTAGTCATGACAACAGCTCATATCAAATTAAGCGTTATTTTAAGGTTTTTTTACTTTTGATGCGAGTGACTTAAACTTTTTCAAAAGAAAAGCTTGATATATCGAATTAAATTTCATTTTTTCTCTTTTTTTTCAGCACAAGCAATATTTTTGGGCTAAGATAGTATGCTTTTTATTTTTTAATCCCTATAAGAAGGAATACTGCCGTGGACGTACGTCTCTCTGATCGTGTAAATAGTATCAAACCGTCCCCTACTCTTGCTGTGACCAATAAAGCAGCAGAATTAAAAGCTGCGGGTAAAAACGTGATTGGTTTGGGCGCTGGCGAACCTGATTTCGACACACCACAACACATCAAAGATGCCGCAATTGCAGCAATCAACAATGGTTTTACAAAATATACAGCTGTTGACGGTACGCCAGGTCTCAAAAAAGCAATTATTGCCAAATTAAAACGTGACAACAACTTAGAATACGCTGCAAACCAAATCTTGGTATCTTGCGGTGGTAAGCAATCTTTCTTTAACTTGGCTTTAGCTTTGTTAAACAAAGGTGACGAAGTGATTATTCCTGCACCGTACTGGGTAAGCTATCCAGATATGGTGATCATCGCTGAAGGTACACCTGTTATTGTTAAATGCGGTGAAGAACAGCGTTTTAAAATCACCCCTGCACAATTAGAAGCGGCAATCACTGACAAAACACGTTTAGTGGTACTCAACAGCCCATCTAACCCAACAGGTATGATCTACACCAAAGAAGAACTAGAAGCCTTAGCTGAGGTTCTGCGTAAATACCCAGAAGTCTTTGTTGCCTCTGATGATATGTACGAACCAATCCGTTGGGATGATGAGTTCTACAACATCGCAACCGTTGCACCTGACCTTTACGACCGCGTTATCGTGTTAAACGGTGTATCTAAAGCTTATGCAATGACTGGCTGGCGTATTGGCTATGCAGCGGGCCCTGCAAAACTTATCGGTGCGATGAAGAAAATTCAATCTCAATCAACTTCAAACCCAACTTCAATTTCGCAAGTTGCTGCTGAAGCTGCATTAAATGGCCCTCAAGACGTGCTTGAGCCAATGATTGAAGCATTCAAACGTCGTCACGACTTAGTGGTTAACGGTTTAAATGCCATCAATGGTATTTCTTGCCTACCTGCTGACGGTGCATTCTATGCATACGCAAACATCCGTCCGTTAATTCGTGCTAAAGGTTTAAAATCTTGCACAGAATTCTCTGAATGGTTATTAGAAGAAACTGGCGTTGCTGTGGTACCTGGCGATGCATTTGGTTTAGGCGGTTTCATGCGTATCTCTTATGCAACAGCTGACGAAGTATTAGTTGATGCGCTTGCACGTATCAAAAAAGCAGCTGATTCAATCGAAGGCGTAGACGCTGCGATTGCTTCAATTGCTGCTGAAAAATAATTTAAATATAAAAAACCCGCGCCAGTCGCGGGTTTTTTATATTTTGGCTAGCTTCAATTGATTTCATTTAGATTAACTGCTTATTTTTTAACTGAGTTTTTAAAAAATAAATACTTAAATTTACCAAGCCTACATATTTTGCAACGTAATTTCGCTGTTCAGCTCAGCCACATCAGCCTAAGATAGCCCCATCTTTCCCATAACGAGCCTTTTATGCGTTATCAGGTTATTGATGTTTATCACAAACATAATCTTAAACACTATATTGCCAAGTGTTTAAAACCGCATTCCCCGCAATTTATTATTGTGCAAAGTCCAAGGATCTTATGCCTCGACTTAGATATCTTAGATGTCAGTGACGATAATCAACATGCCTCGTCTGCGATGGGTGAACACATTGGCATGAAAGTATTAAGTCATTTTGATAGCTTTGACAAAACTTATATGTCACGCCATTAACACTTGACCAAAGCTGCTTATTTTCATTAAGTTAAAAGCATAATAAAAATCATGAGTATAAAAATGAATATCAAGCAAATGACAGGCCTTGAGATGCTGACCGCGATGTGTCTGGGAAAACTACCTCGTGCCAGCATCAGTCAAACCATTCCCATGCAATTGTTTGCAGTCACAGAGGGTGTGGTGCGCTTTAAGGTCAAAGCAGATGAACGGCATTTAAACCCTTTGGGCGGAGTACATGGTGGCTTTGCCGCAACTGTACTTGATTCAGCCACAGGATGCGCCATCCATACCATGTTAGATGCAGGCGTGGGTTATGGTACCATTGACCTGAATGTCAAAATGTGTCGCCCTATTCCAAAAAATACCGAACTCCTTGCCACAGGCACAGTGCTAAATATGAGCAAAAACCTAGGTATTTCGGAAGCAAAAATCGTCGACCAAGATGGTAAAATTTATGCTTATGCCACAGCAACTTGTATGCTAATTCACCCTTAAGCCAAATTGGCTAAAAAATCCTGAATGGTTTTCAGGACATAATCGGGTTGTTCTTTATGCGGCACATGATGACAACCCGCCACAATTTTAACTGTGGCTTGTTCACCCATATTGAGAGCTAAACGCTGTGGATGTGCATTTGAGCCATATTCATCATGCTCACCATGCAAAATTAAGCTCGGTGCTTGAACCTTTTGAGCGTGTTCATCTAAATGCCAATCACTAAAGCCTGCACTTAACCATGTATTGACCCATGCATCTAATACCCACTGTGCTTTATCAGCATGATATTTGGCTAAACGCGCCAATTGCTCAGGGTCTTGAAAAATCTTTGCAGCAGCTTGAATGCCTTGCTTGGTTTGATCTTCATTAAAAGCTTGGGCAGCTTCGGTGATTAAAGCCACGCATTGGCTTGGATAAGCTGCAGCACAAGCGACCACCATCCCTCCACCCACACTATGACCAAGTACCACAAACTCTTGAAGATTAAAGGCCTTTAAAACAGCACTAAAATCTTGTGTTGCTTCAGCCACCACAAAGTCTAATGCTAAGGACTTGGGATGCGCACTCGATTGACCAAACCCCAAACGATCATAAGCAATCACGCTACGCTGGGTGACTTGTGCAAGTTGGGCTGGAAAATCCCGCCAAAGTGCCACACAGCCCAGTGAATCATGCAGTAAAATAATTGGGGCTTTTAAGCTGCCTTCAACTTGCCAACATTTGCTATACAGTTGGCCATGTTGAGTTTGAATATATTGTTCATGACTGATGGGCGTCATCGTTGCTTGGCTCTTGTTATTCTTGAGCAAACACCATAATCGAGCAGTTCTCGCTTGTAAAGCGTGCAGAAACCATGCGTCACGCCGCTTGCGGTGCGCTTAAACTCTTATAGATACTGTAATACTGAACTGCACTTTCGACTTCTACTTTAACGGCTTGATTTTGGCTGACTGACCACGCCCAAGCTTCATATTTTCCGTTTAAAATATTGCCATGAATATCATATAAATATAAATCTTGCTGCTGGGACAAATGGCGTTTTAATACAGGATCGGCATCAAAAATTTGTGCAGCAGGCTGAATCACCCACTTATTACCCAACCACAACTGTAACAATTCACCTAAACACAATTCAGCACGATTAAATGGCCATAGGTCGAGACTGGCCTGTTGCACAGGAGTAGCATATTGGGCTGGAGTATTTAAAATATTGAGATATTCGGCTTGATAAAAAGCAAATTGAGAGAAAATTTCTGAAATGGTAAGCGTCTGCATGCGCTGTCTCCGATTTA
Source organism: Acinetobacter sp. CY17 (assembly GCF_059515825.1). Taxonomy (NCBI): domain Bacteria; kingdom Pseudomonadati; phylum Pseudomonadota; class Gammaproteobacteria; order Moraxellales; family Moraxellaceae; genus Acinetobacter; species Acinetobacter sp. CY17. Next base: position 51,127 of record NZ_JCAKMX010000006.1, on the reverse strand, counting down.
GCCATTTTAGTGCTGGCAAGTTGGTTTAAATCCACACTGTTTAGGTTAAACCTAAACGCTGTTGTTATTTTTAGACTAACAAGCAGCTTCACTTTTGACAAGTAGTCATACCCAAAAAATATGATATTTTTCAATATTGTTTAAATACTATACATTCACATGATTTTTCGTAGATTTATCTTGACCACTTGAAAAATCTCTCTATAATCGCACTCAGATTCTCCAATAGCTCAGTCGGTAGAGCGACGGACTGTTAATCCGCAGGTCCCTGGTTCGAGCCCAGGTTGGAGAGCCAAATATTAAAAAGCCCAAGCATTTAAGACTTGGGCTTTTTTTATGCCTAATCTTTTAAACAATCTGCTTCATGCAAAGGCAAGGCAACTTTTTCACCCTGCTCAATTTTATAATGTTCAATAGCAATATGACGTTGCTGCTGTTGATCATATTGACACATACTGCCAATACTGCCCTCATTATAATTGCCCCAGTACATCGAACAATAATTCAATAGTAACAATACGATGATTGCCAAAGCTGTGAGGAATAATATTTTGCTCAACCAAAGCAGATATGCCAATTCCTATCTCCAAAGCATAAAAAACCTGCCACAGCAGGTTTAGATTTTACTCAGTCACATTAAATGCCAAAGTATATTTATAACGCTTAAGCTGATCACCTTTTTGAGTCAAAGCTTGTTGATAATCAATGGTGAGTAAATATTGCCCTGTCTGCTCTACATTAAAATGTAGCTCACCTTTGGCATTCGATTTGAGTGTTTTTAACACTTTTTGCTCACGGCTAAAATCTGTGGTTTGCGCCAAGATTTTCGCTTCTACATTGGCCACGCCTTTTTTATTGTCTAAGACATTAAATTGCACCGCTTGGCCAGCTTTAATCGCATTTGGATGGCTGATAAACTGCACATCAAAACCATCATGAATATGATGAATCACATGGTTGGACTTTGCTCGACGCGATACAAAAGTTTCAATGATTTCAAATGTTTGAACAGTTTTTACTTGAGTGTTTTTCTTTAAATGTTCTGCATAAAACACTTTATCATTGGCTTTAGCAGGATCAAACTTGGCAGCAATAAGTGGCTTCCATGTTTTGCCATCTAAAGCAAAACGGCTAGTCGAACCTTGCTTTTCAGCGCGAATACGGTAAGTACCATCGATTTTATTTTCAAGACTAAAACTCGTCACAGTTTGGGTTTGGCTTAAGGCGTCATCTTGTAAGTAAATCTTTTTACCTTCTGGAGTATGGTAATGAAATTTAAAGTTTTTAATCGCCACTTCTGAAGCAAATGGATTGTCATAAAAGCCTGCAAGAACTGCCGTGTGATTATTAAAAGTTTGATAGCTTAATGGGGCTACAAAAGGATAATGCGCATGGCTATAAGTAGCGGCTAGTGTCGCCATAATAGCTAAAGAACGTGTGAAAATTTTCATAAAGTTTAAACTAAAATATCATTTAAACATTATGCTACGTGGCTTGCTTTAATTTTGCAAATAATTATTATTCTCAAATCTATACATTAAAAAATCCCCCACACGGAGGGATTTTGTATTAGGCTGCTTGTACTGGCACACCACTATGGAAACGGAAGGTATCATCTGGCGTTAATATCAGATTTTTTTCCACTTCACGGATATGATCAATACGATCTTGAATGGTTTCTTGCGGATTCTTGAGCTTGTAATTTTTGGCCACATCCACCGCAAGAGTCAAATAGTCTTCATAATGACGTGATTCAGATTTAAGTAGGTAACGGTAGTAACGCCCTAACTCTTCATCGACATGCGGTGCGAGCGCATAAAAACGCTCACAAGAACGCGCTTCTACAAAAGCACCAATGACTAAAATATCAATTAAGGCTTCAGGCTCATAGGTACGTACTTCTTTACGTAAGCCACCCGCATAACGTCCTGCGCTTAAAGAAATCCATGCTTGACCGCGCTTTTTCATCAGTTCCAGAACTTGCTCATAATGCAACATTTCTTCACGTACTAGCTGCGCTAAACGTACTTGTAAGTCCGAGAAGAAGTTATAACGGAACATGAGGTTCATAGCGGTGCTCGCGGCTTTTTTCTCACAGTTGGCGTGATCTTGCATTAAAATATCAAGATTATTCACTGCTTCATCAAGCCATGCTTTTGGGGTTTCACAGCCTAAGAAGCCAATGACTGGCTTCATTAGATCATCATAATCAATGTTTGACATAACAACTCTTAACGTGCCGCTTTAATCGCAGCTTTCATTTGCTGTACAGCTTGTGGTAGACCAATAAACACGGCATCCGCAATAATAGAATGACCAATATTTAATTCGTGGATTTGTGGAATAGCTGCAATTGGCGTCACATTGTCTAGGTTTAAACCATGACCAGCATTGACCACTAAACCTTTGGCTGCTGCGTATTCTGCGCCTTTAATAATGCGCTCAAGCTCAGCTTGTTGTGCCTCACCAGTTTCTGCATCAGCATAGGCACCTGTATGGATTTCAATGGTTTGTGCACCACAAGCCACTGCTGCATCAATTTGCGCGAAATCTGCATCAATAAATAACGACACATCACAGCCCAAAGCCACCAATTCTTGCGTGGCTTTTTTCACATCTTCAAAATGACCAACAACATCTAAACCACCTTCAGTGGTGACTTCTTGACGTTTTTCTGGCACAAAACACACATGCTGCGGTAAGATTTCTTTGGCAAAGGCAACCATTTCATCAGTCACTGCCATTTCAAGGTTCATATGCGTTTTGAGCAATGGACGCATACGACGTACATCATCATCTTGAATATGACGACGATCTTCACGTAAATGTAAGGTAATCCCTTCTGCGCCTGCTTGTTCACACATCAATGCAGCATTGACTGGATCTGGATAAGTCGTGCCACGCGCTTGGCGTAATGTTGCGACATGGTCAATGTTAACACCCAATAATGCAGCCATAATCTGTTCCTATTTATCCTGCGTTTGCGTATTTTGAATCCATAATTGACGACTCTTTAATGGACGGTCGCCAAGTAAGGCACTCAAGATTTGCCGATATAATTTCGACACCAATTGTAACTGCTGTGGACTAAAATCCCTACCTTTTTCATAAACACACAGGCTGAGTAAGTCCCGCCCTAAAAAACTATTTTGTGCTGAATGCGTCACCAAAAAACCATCACCCAGCTGAAAAATATAATAGTGTTCTGGCATAAGCGCCTGACCGTTGCTATCGACATTAAAATCGATGGCATAGCCGAGTTCTTCTAATAAAATATGCTCAAATTGGCGTAAGATTTGTTTTAAATAGTGCTTGGCATCGCTTTGACTAGCCAAATTTTGCAAGGCATTTAAGGTGATCCCATACTGAATAAACGTATTGGGCATTGGCTCTTCGAGTGGACAAAGTCTTAAAATCAGTTCGTTTAAATAAAAGCCAGCAAAGAAAGCATCACCAAAGAAAAAAATTGGCTGATGAATAATTTCGAGTTTAGAAAAATTTTTAAGTTCGGATTTTCCTGAGGCTTGTAAGCTAATAGGCTGATATTGTGGTGGTGGAGTTTGTCTAAGTAGCCCATCGACACGGCCGTATTCTTGGGTAAATAAATGCACAATATGACTGCGTTCACGGTATTTACGGTGATGAATTAAATAACCATGCAATACTTGATTGCGCATGACCGTTTAGTCTCGCTGCTTATTTTTTTTATCGTCTTCGTCGTCATCCCCATCTGGGATAACAGCACCCACCACGGCCGCTGTGCCTTTGACAACGCCCTTGGTGGTTTTGTAGGCCACTTTCACGGGCACAGTGACCACTTTATGAATACAGCCTTGTAATAATCCCACAGACAATACAATTGCAATTATTCTTAACATCACTCTGCCTCGTTTAAGGTTTAGATATCGCTATAGCCCAAGCTCTTTAAAGCACGTTCGTCATCTGACCAACCGCCTTTGACTTTCACCCAAAGCGTTAGCATGATTTTTTGTTCGAACATTTTTTCCATGTCGACACGTGCATCCATACCAATCTTTTTCAGCTTCGAACCTTTTTCACCAATCACGATGGCTTTTTGCCCCGGACGGTCAACAAAGATGGTGGCATCAATATAGGTACACGGTGCTTTCATACGACCCGTTTTTTCATTTAAAGCTGCTTCTTCAGTTTTAAATGATTCGATCTGTACGGTTAAATCGTATGGCAGTTCTTCACCCAATTGACGCATGATCTTTTCACGAATAATTTCAGAGGCTAAGAAACGTTCTGAACGATCGGTTAATTGATCTAATGAGTAAAGGGGTGGCTGGAACGGTAAGTATTTGGCGATCGTGTCACGTAAGTGATCAAGATTAGCACCACGTAATGCCGATACCGGTACGATTTCTGCAAAATTCATGAGTTTTGCGCGTTCTTGGATCAGCGGTAAAGCATGGTTTTTGTTTTCTAGTGTATCAATTTTATTGATCACTAAAATCACAGGCATATCTGCATTTTTAAGTTTTTCCAAAACGAGCTCGTCATTTTGTGTCCACTTATCTGCATCTAAAACAAACAACACCACATTGACGTCACGCAGCGCAGAATGTGCGGCACGGTTCATCATTTTATTGATGGCACGGACTTCTTTTTTGTGCATACCTGGGGTATCCACAAACACCGCTTGCGATTTTTCGCGTGAATCAATCCCCACAATTTTATGACGTGTGGTTTGCGGTTTACGTGAAGTAATAGAGAGCTTTTGACCCAAAATATGGTTCATCAGCGTCGATTTACCTACGTTTGGACGACCCACAATGGCAACAAAGCCACTGCGGTAGTCTGACGGAATATCGGTACCTTGCTCGCTAAAAAATTGACTAATTAAGTCGTTCGAGCTGTCTTGCGACTCGTGATCAGCATCAATGTGATCGGAAGAATGTGTCATGGCAGATTACTGCTCCAATAATTTTAAAATATCCGCCGCTACTGCTTGCTCAGCAAAGCGACGACTTGCGCCCTCACCCATCATGAGGCCAAGACCCTGAACCTGACATTGCACTTTAAAATGCTGGTTTGGGGCATCGCCTTGAATATCCACCACTTCGTATACAGGGAGAGGTTTTTTACGGGCTTGTAGATATTCTTGTAAACGTGATTTTGGATCTTTGAGTTGATCAGTTGGCTCAATGTGATCTAAATACGGTTCATACCATTTTAGCACAATTGGACGTAGTACATTCAGGTCGTTACAATCAATGTAAATTGCGCCAATAATTGCTTCAACAGTATCGGCTAAAATGGATTCACGGTGATGACCACCCGATTTTAACTCACCCGTGCTTAAAATTAACTGTTGGCTTAGCTTTAAATCGTTAGCGATTTTACCCAAAGCTTCTTGGCGTACCAAGGTCGCACGCATACGGGTTAAACGACCTTCATTTTCAGTCGGATAAGCATGATACAAATAATTGGCAATGATCATGCCTAACAACGCATCACCTAAAAACTCTAGGCGTTCATAGTTGTATTTATGACTAACCGATCGGTGCGTCAGCGCCAGTTGCAGCAATTCAGGCTGTTTAAACTGATAACCGATACGACTTGCGAAGCGCATATCACTAATTTTTGACTGAGCTTTGATCAAAACTTTTCTCGAACTTTAATACCAAATCAACATTCAGTAAGAATGGTTTTCTTACTTCATAATTGGTTTTTACTTTTAAACCATCAGCATTCATTACACGAAGAATGTCGTCTGTTTGCACATCACGAACATTGTTCATGTCTAAACGTTGTTCCAACTGCGATTTAAATTGAGCAGGACTGGTGCGTGGATTAGACGTAGCTAAGACTTGCTCAATTTGTGAGTTAATTACGTGGTTGTCCCAATATGGACTCCACACCGCCACCAACACTTTTACAATAAACGCAAAAGCAATAATGACCAATAAAACTGCAATATAAGAGGTGCCCTGTTGTGCGCGACGCATGTTTTTATCCTAAAGTATTAATCAATACTCCCGTTACGACTAAATGACGGCAGCTTGAAACCTGGTTCTTTATGCATCCAAATATAAAATGCGCGACCAGTTAAATTTTCTTCTGGTACAAAGCCCCAAAAACGACTGTCAGCACTTTGATCGCGGTTGTCCCCCATCGCGAAGTAATGACCTTCGGGTACTTTGACTTCCCAATATAAACCTTGCATGTCCACATACTTACCATTTTCAACATAGTTGATAAAGGGTGCTTGACGTGCCACGTTTACGCCTTCAAGTTCACGCATAGTAAAGGTATGCGTGCCTAAAGTTTCTTGATGATAAATCGAATTTGGTGTGTCTTGAATATCTTTTTCACGGCTAAACTCAAATGGCACTTTTGCCACTTTTTCACCGTTAATGCTTAGTTGCCCATGATCATAAACAATATGATCACCTGGTAAACCCACAATACGTTTGATATAGCTAATACTTGGTTGGGGTGGATAACGGAACACCGCAACATCGCCACGCTCAGGTTCGCCCGTATCAATAATTTTTTGATTGATAATCGGCAAACGTACGCCATATTCAAATTTATTGACCAAAATAAAATCACCTGTTTCTAAGGTAGGTACCATAGAATCGGATGGAATATTAAACGGCTCGTATAAAAATGAGCGCAGTACCAGCACTACCGCCAGTACTGGCCAAAAGTCATATGCCCAGGTAATGATAAAATTTTCATTGCCTCGACCTTTAAGCTCGCGCTGTTTAAAGACAAACTTGTCGAGCAACCACACCACAATAAACAGTAATGTGACTGGAACGAGGATTAAATTAAAATCAAAATCCATGGGCAATACGACTCCTTTATGTTTTAGCGTTCTACTTTAAGCACAGCAAGGAACGCTTCTTGTGGGATTTCAACGCTACCCACTTGTTTCATACGTTTCTTACCTTCTTTTTGTTTGGCAAGAAGTTTCTTCTTACGCGACACGTCGCCGCCATAACATTTTGCCAATACGTTTTTACGCATTGCTTTTACAGTAGAACGGGCAATAATTTGCGCACCAATGGCCGCTTGAATCGCGACATCAAACATTTGACGTGGAATCAAATCTTTCATTTTTTCAACTAAAGCAATACCACGGTGACGTGCATCTTGACGGTGGCAAATCATCGCTAAAGCATCGACTTTATCACCATTGATCAGTACATCGACTTTCACCAATGATGATGATTCAAAACGCACAAAGTTATAATCGAGTGAGGCAAAACCGCGTGAACATGACTTTAACTTGTCAAAGAAGTCCATGACCACTTCTGCCATTGGAATTTCAAAGGTAATCGCTACTTGGTTACTCACAAACTTCATGTCTTTTTGCACACCACGGCGCTCAACACATAAAGTCATCACGTTACCCAAGTACTCTTGCGGCACCAAGATATTACATTCAGCAATCGGTTCACGTAGATCTTCAACAGTTGAACCATCTGGCATTTTTGATGGGCTATCGATGTAAATGGTGTCACCATTTTTCATCACTGCTTCATAAATTACCGTTGGTGCAGATGAAATTAAGTCTAAGTCGTACTCACGCTCTAAACGTTCTTGTACGATTTCCATGTGTAGCATGCCTAAGAAGCCACAGCGGAAACCAAAACCTAAGGCATCTGAACTTTCAGGTTCAAAGAACAATGCAGAATCGTTAATTTGAAGTTTTTGTAGTGCTTCACGGAACGGTTCGAAGTCGCTGGCATCAATTGGGAATAAACCAGCATAAACCTGTGGTTTCACTTTCTTAAAGCCGGGTAAAGTCGCCACATCTGGCGTACTGGCTAAGGTAATGGTATCACCCACTGGCGCACCAAAAATGTCTTTAATGCCGGCAATTACAAAGCCCACTTCACCTGCTTCTAAGATATCGGTTTCGGTGTGTTTTGGATTAAAGATACCTACAGAGGTAATAATGTGCGTTTGACCGGTTGATTTCATCAACATCTTGTCGCCTTTACGCACACGACCTTGTTTAATACGCACTAAAGACACCACGCCTAAGTAGTTATCAAACCATGAGTCAATGATCAAGGCTTGTAATGGCGCATCACGATCACCTGTAGGCGCAGGAATGGTATCCACCAGTGTCTCTAATACACCTTCAATACCTAAACCAGTTTTTGCCGAGCAAGTTGGCGCATGGGTGGCTTCTACCCCAATAATGTCTTCAATTTCTTGAATGACACGCTCAGGTTCAGCTTGTGGTAAATCAATTTTATTTAAAACCGGTAAAACTTCTAAACCTTGCTCAATCGCGGTATAGCAGTTAGCAACTGATTGGGCTTCTACACCCTGTGCCGCATCTACGACAAGGAGTGCACCTTCACAAGCTGCCAATGAACGTGATACCTCGTACGAGAAATCCACGTGTCCCGGCGTATCAATGAAGTTCAGCTGATATTCTTCACCATTTGGGTGAGTGTAATATAAGGTTACAGATGCCGCTTTAATGGTAATGCCACGCTCACGTTCTAGCTCCATAGAGTCTAAAACTTGAGCTTGCATTTCGCGATCTTGCAAACCACCACAGGTTTGAATAAAACGATCCGCTAGGGTCGACTTACCATGATCGATATGCGCGATGATGGAGAAGTTACGTATGTTTTTGATATTTACAGACTTTTTAGCAACTGCCATAAACTACTCTAAAAATGTGTACACATTCAGATCACAAGACTACATCAGCAATCGTAAGGTGCAAAAAGGATATTCCGAAGATGCTGCACAGTATAAGCAGGCGCGCGTTAAAAATACATAGAGCTAAACAAATATCGCTCGAAATCGTTCAGAAAATTGGCAGTCACGCATTTATACAGCAGTAACAAAGTGCATTAAAAACATACAATCATAGACAGGTGAAAATAAGACAGCGCTTATTTTTAAGTCTATGCCAAGCGAGAAGAGGGATGCTTGGCATAGACTTAAGGCTATTATAGATGATTAATTTTACTAACATCTATATTTAATCTAGCTAAATCATGCTCATTTGTTAATAAATGGGTAGTTTTTAAGCAGAATGTTGTTTTATGCCAAAGTCGTATGGATTTTCATCACCACTCAGCGGTTGGTAGGCTTGTAAAAACGTCGGTGACATCCGTTTTGGTCGACCTGTGGCCAGCTCAATACATGCCCATTTGGTTGATCCAGTAAAAAGAAGACTTTGATCTTTTTGACGATAAAATGCATATTGGCGAAATGAATATAAGCTGTTTAGATCGTTGAGCCATGTTCTTAAAATAATTTCATCGGCTAAAAATGCTGCCTTGCGATATTGCACATGATGCTCAACCGCAACCATGGCATGCTTAAGCTGTTGGTATTCTGTTAAGCCTAAACCTAAAGCTTCGATATGTGCTGTTGCCACATCTTGCATCCAATGCATATACACCACGTTGTTGACGTGACCTAAACTATCAATATGTTCAGGTTGCACCTGAATGGTTAAATCAAAAATATCACTCATTTGTGCCACTTCCTTTTTTTTGCTGCAGTGTAACGCGGTTGATAAAAAAAGCCATGTTTAACATGGCTTTTGATTTTAGCGAATCCGCATGCCTAAAATCATGGCTTGACCTTTACGTAATAAAGACACACGTACCACTTGTCCTGATTTTAATTGAGCAACTCTTTCAATAAAGGCTTGGCTATTTTGAATCGGCTGATTATTGAAAGCGGTAATAATATCACCCGCTTGAATTCTCGCCTCAGCTGCTATCCCACTGCGACTCACCTCTTGAACAAAAACACCGCCTTTTACGCCACTGCGACCTAACTCATCCACAGTTAAATTACGAATCGCAATGCCTAATACTGGACCTTTATGGCTGGTTTGACTGCTGCTTTGTTGCTTAGCAGGCGTATTATCAGGGGCTGTGCTTAATGTAGCCGATAAAGTTTGGCGCTTATCATTACGTAAGACTTGTAGTTGAATCACTTGCTGCGGTGCAGTGCGATTGAGCAGATTTAATAATTGTGAGGTTTCACGAATAGGATTGCCATTCAGCTGTAAAATCACATCACCCGCTTTAAGACCTGCCCGTGCAGCTGGTGAGTTGGGCGCAACTTGGGTAATTAAAGCCCCTTCAGGTTTATCTAGTTGGTAAGATTCAGCCAAAGTACGGTCTATATCTTGCAGTTGCACGCCTAAATAAGAACGAATCACGCGGCCATTTTTCTTAAGCTGTTCTGCCACATCCATGGCTACATCGATGGGAATCGAAAAAGATAGGCCCATATAACCACCAGTACCACTAAAGATCCGAGAGTTGACCCCAACTACTTCACCGCGTTGGTTAAACAGTGGCCCACCTGAGTTACCCGGGTTCATCGCCACATCAGTTTGAATAAACGGTACTGCATTTTCACCCGTCACATTGCGCATTTTGGCACTGACAATTCCAGCCGAGGCGGAGTAGTCAAAACCAAAAGGTGAACCAATGGCCAATACCGCCTCACCGACTCTGAGTTGATCAACATTGCCCATTTTAAGTTGTGGATAATGGCTGCCGGTCACCTTCAGCAAAGCAACATCGGTACGTTCATCACTCCCGACCACAGTGGCATCAATTTCACGCCGATCATTTAAGGTAATAGTGACTTTAGATGCATCTTCAATGACATGATGATTGGTTAATAAATAACCATCTTTGTCGATAAAAAATGCGGTGCCATAACTATTTTTTTCCTGTGGTATCGCCTGTTGCGGCACTACAATATTGGGACCAAAGAAACGACGCAGTAATTCAGGTACTTGCTGCTGCAACACTTCTTGCTCAGTCATTTTTTTAGTGACGCTTACACTGACCACAGCTGGGCTCACCTGAGCCACCAAGTCAGAAAAATCCACTGTTGCTGCTGAGGTTGTCATTGCTGCTGAGGTGACCAGCACGCCATAGAAACTTTGTTTTAACACGCGATTATTCATAGCAAGATCACAAATGTTTTTATCAGTTTGGGAGGAATAATTAAGGTTTTAACATAAACCAAGTCTTTATTTAGTAACAATATGTTGAATTAGTTATGAAGAAACAAGTAGTTATTTTTTATGTGACTACAGTCACATTTTCATGATTTTTCTTTTCGCCGCTGTATTTTTGTACTTGCCTTTTGTTTAAAAAAGCGCTGAGATGATCGGACTTTTTTTAAATTAGCGGATGGACATGTCTAATTTACCTACAACCCATCATTTTGATGTCATTATTGTCGGTAGCGGCGGTGCCGGTTTAAGTCTGGCCTTATCACTCCCCAACAGCATGCAAATTGCAGTTTTAGCCAAATCAGATTTGACTGATGCGAGTACCTTTTATGCCCAAGGTGGTGTCGCTGCCGTGCTTGATCAAACCGACTCGATTGAACAACACATTAATGACACCATGATTGCTGGTTCACAACTGTGTGAGCAAAATGCAGTGCGCCAAACCGTTGAAGGGGGCAAACCATCTGTTGATTTCTTATTAGATCAAGGTGTTCAATTTACTTTAGATGAACAGCAGCAATTACATTTAACTCGTGAAGGGGGGCACTCACAGCGCCGTATTATCCATGCAGCGGATGCAACAGGACGTGCTATTTCCACCACCTTGGTTGAACGCGCGCGCGAACAAGCCAATATTCACATTTTTGAAAATTTTATTGCCATTGATTTAATTACCACACAAAAACTTGGGCAAGCAGGTGAAAACCGTGCCTTAGGATTATATGCACTCGATGACAAAACCGAACAAGTACATAGCTTTTTAGCACCCTTTACTGCCCTTGCCTGTGGTGGTGCGATGAAGGCTTATTTATATACCTCCAATCCTGATATTGCCACAGGCGACGGCATCGCTATGGCGTATCGCGCGGGTTGCCGCGTGGCCAATATGGAATTTAATCAATTCCATCCGACTTGTCTTTACCATCCCCAAGCGCGTTCGTTTTTAATTACTGAAGCCATGCGTGGTGAAGGGGCTTATTTACGTTTACCTGATGGTGAGCGTTTTATGTTACGTTTTGATGAACGTGCCGAATTAGCTCCACGTGATATTGTAGCACGCACCATTGACCATGAAATCAAACGCTTAGGGATTCGTCATGTGTGGTTAGACATTACCCATAAACCTGCTGAATTTATCATTGAGCATTTCCCAACGCTATATGCACGTTTAATGGAACTGGGCATTGATATCACCAAGGAGATGATTCCTGTGGTGCCTGCGGCGCACTATACCTGTGGGGGTGTGGTCGTGGATGAGCATAGCCAAACTGATCTTGCAGGCTTGTATGCCATTGGGGAAACCTCTTATACAGGCTTACATGGTGCCAACCGTATGGCAAGTAACTCGTTATTAGAGTGTTTTGTCTATGGCATGGCGGCAGCACAACATATTCAAGCGAAATTTACCAGACCTGTTACTCTGCCCCAAGTACCAGCTTGGGATGACTCTCAAGTCATTGACCCAGATGAAGATGTGGTGATTTTACAAAACTGGGATGAATTACGGCAGACCATGTGGAACTATGTGGGCATTGTACGCTCCACTAAGCGCTTGCAACGTGCCCTACATCGTATCGAAATGCTCAAAAAAGAAATTGCAGAGTATTATCAAGATTATCAAGTCAGTAAGAATCTGATTGAACTACGTAATTTGGTGTTGGTATCAGAAATGATTGTACGTTGTGCTTTGGCGCGTAAAGAATCGCGCGGCCTACATTACACGCTTGATTATCCAGACCTTGCGCCTGAATTGCGTAAAACCGTACTCAATCCACCTGATTTTCAGGTCGATCAGCCTTTGGTGAATGTTGAACTGACGGCTTAAAGCCCACCAAAACGGATGCGCAAAGCATCCGTTTTTTTATTCATCTGGATAATAAACCGCTTGTGCAATCTCAAAGGTGCGTACATGCAGTGGGATCAGCTGAGCGAGTTGCTGATAGCCCCCTGCTAAGACAAACATCATTGGAATTTGACTGTTTTTCGCTAGACCAAAGACCAACTGTTCACGTTGTTCAATCAGATCGCGGCTAAACCACGTTGAGCCATGCGGATCATCCTGATGACAGTCCATACCTGCTTGATAAATGATTAAATCTGCACCCCATGCTTTGGCGGCTGCAAAACCTTCATGAATTGCCTGTTGATATTCAGTAAAGCTCCCTTGAGTTTGGTGAATATGCCGTGTCTCAGCACGCGTATAACTCCCACAGCCAAAGGCCTGACCATAGATGCTAAAGTTATATAAATTGGGCATTTTGAGCACAAATTCGGCAGTACCATTGCCACCATGTTGATCACAATCTAAGACAAAAATACGTTTATCTGGAAATTGCTGCGCAACCAAGGCAAGACCATTGAAAGTACAATAAGCACAGCCAAAATCAGGACTAGCATGGTGAAAACCTTGTGCAATATTGGCTGCCAAGCCATGTTTAAAGGCCAATTCAGCTGCTTTGAGTTGACCGGCATTTACTGCAAGCACTGCGTCTTTTAGCTGTGCATTCCAAGGTTTAAAGCCTTGAATAGTGGCTAATTTGCGTGGCTCTCCGGTTAAAAACGCCTCGACATAGCTTGCTTCATGCAATTGTTTAAGCATTGCAACATCTAGTTCTTCAGGCTCATAAAAGCGCACATAGTCATATTGGCTTAATGCCTCAGCCACTAAAGCCAATTTTTCCATACTATTGCTTGGAGTATGAGCAAAATACTGCGCTGAATAACACACATGAAGCACGGCGATTTCCCTATTGCGCTTGAGCGACCTGTAAAATTTGTGATAATTGCGTGGTTTCAGGACTATATAAACCATTTTGAACTTGCTGCTCAAAATGGCTACTAAACGCACGACGACGATTTTGTGATGAAATGGCCAACGTGGTCAAACGCAAAAAATGAAATCCTGGCATTTCATTCACAGGGGCTACAAAGCCGTTATAGCCTTTATTGCTGCGTTTATTGTCAATCGCGTCTGCATCGTAACGCACTGAAAAGAGCGAACCTTGTGGCAAACGCACGCCATTCATTAATACAGGCTGTAAACTAATACAAGAATGGTTATCGCCCATATTGAGCTTTTCCATTAATACCGGTTGTTGCTGATGATCGACAAAAATATTAATTTCACCACGACGTAACACTTGATTATGGGCAATTTTTAAAAAGAATTTCTCTGCCATTGGACAAGAACCGACTTTAGGCTTATCCATTAAGGTCTCGAGTTCGATATAACCCGTGTCCTGTGCTGTTTTGGGTAAAATAATATCTTCAATTAAATTGGCTAAAACTTTACTTTCTTCAAATTCAAGCAAGGCACTCATGTTACGTAATTTTTTTTGCCATTCTACCTGCTCGCTTAAGGCTTGTGCATAGTCATTTTGATGCTGAGCAAGATAAGCCAAGACATGAGGGTTTTGATCTAGGTTACGCCATGAATCTAAAATTAAACCCTGACTGGCCGCTTGTGAGATTAATTGCTTGAACGGCTTGCTATCAACATCTTGAAAAATGCGTAAATCTTTATATTCATCTGGATAACGTGGCACATTGACTGATTCTGCAATAACACGTGTGGCTTGCGTATACCCACAGCCGCGACGTTCGGTTTGATGGCTGTAATGTTCATTTAACATTTCAACCAGCGTTTCTGATAATGAGTAGCCCTGCTCGCGATAGCAGCGTACTAACTCATGATCTACATTTGACATGCTCGTCCTCAAATTCCCACATTAAAGCAGCGTGCTTGGTGATAGTGTTTCTGCCCAATCAGCACAGCAATTAGGCATGCACCTTAACATAGTGTAACTTTCAACTAAATCGCATATTCTGCCAATTATACGGCCTGAATATGCTGCATTGCCGCTGCAAATACTGCATCGGCGGTTTGTGTTGCATCTAAACGTTTGATTCTATTTGGCTCATTTTGACAAAGCGTGGCATAACCTGAACGCACTTTTTCAAAAAAAACTGCTTTTTCTTGCTCAAAACGATCCAATTCACCACGGGCACGGGCACGTGACATCCCCACTTCAATTGGTGCATCTAACCAAAAGGTTAAAGTTGGCATTTTGGCGACAAAGTTTTGGTTTAATAAAGCTAATTTTTCTGCACTTAAACCGCGGCCCGCACATTGATAAGCGAAACTAGCATCGCTAAATCGGTCGCACAACACGGTTTTACCGGCAGCTAAGGCAGGTAAAATCACCTGTGCGAGATGCTGTGCACGTGCAGCATACATCAGTAATAATTCAGTGTCATGGCTCATGGCTTCATCGTGATTGACACTCAGCAGTAGACTACGAATCTGCTCTGCCATAGGTGTGCCACCCGGCTCACGGGTTAAAATCACCTCTTGACCTTGTGCCTGCAAAGTATCAAAGATGCGACGAATGAGTGTGCTTTTTCCGACACCTTCGGTGCCTTCAAAACTAATAAACATGCTTATTCCTTTTTGGCGCGTAAGACTTGCAAATATTCTTGCACGGCACGATTGTGCTCTGCCAATGTAGCGCTAAATTTATGTCCACCATTGCCGGTGGCGACAAAGTACAGCGCATCAGAGTTATCTGGATGCATGGTTGCCTCAATGGCTTTTTTACTTGGTAAAGCAATTGGCGTTGGTGGTAAGCCATTGATAGTATAGGTGTTATATGCAGTTGGCGTGCGTAAATCTTTACGCGTGATATTGCCATTATAATTGTCACCCATGCCGTAAATCACGGTTGGATCAGTTTGTAAGCGCATCCCTATTTTTAAACGACGCGCAAACACGCCAGATACTTGTTGCAACTCACTGTCAATACTCGTTTCTTTTTCGATAATTGACGCCATAATTAAGGCTTCATACGGCGTTTTATACGGCAAGCCTTCAGCACGATTTTGCCATGCTGCATCTAAAGCCTTCATTTGGCGTTGATATAAATCGATTAAGATTTTTCGATCACTTTCGCCTTTGGCAAAAAAGTAGGTATCAGGGGCAAATAAACCTTCAGGATGAGCATAAGGAATATTTAAAGCGTGTAGCAGTTGATCATAGGGTAAATGCGATACTTCTTGCTTAACCAAATCGTCTTTTTTCAAACGCTCAATCAATTGCTTAAAGGTGGTGCCTTCAATCACTAAAATACGGTTCATTTGCGCATTTTTGGCATCTGAAATCATACCAAGTACATCACGCACACTCATTTGATCCGTGATTTCATACACCCCAGCTTTTAAAGAGTCTTTAATCACAAACTTTTGATAAAGTTTAAGCAGCACTGGAAAACTCACTTTGTCTTCTTTGGCCAATTGATCGATAAAGCCTGAGTAGGTATCCCCTTGATTAATCGCCAGCATTTGTTTTTTCCCCTCCAGTGGATAGGCTTTAAACAAACTTGACCATATCATCCCCAGTACAATCATCAACATAGCCAAGGCCAGCACAACAAACGCTTTTAAGCCAATATAAGATGATTTTTTTTTCGCTTTTGACGCCATAATTTAAGCAATTTGATTGAGTTGAAGTTGTGCGAATAAGGTCTGACAACTGTCGATCTGTAACTGTTGATCGGCAAATTGTGTCACCATTTTCATCGCGCTTAAGGCGTTACAGAAAAATAAACTTTGTAACTGCTGTAATTCGTCGTGATGCACCGAGCGCACTTCACAGGCAATGCCTTGTTGTTGCATCCGCGCTAGAATTTCAGCACGCATTACACCTTGGACGCCATTATAGCGAAGTTCTGGCGTCACCCAAGTATTGTTTAACTTTAAAAAACAGTTACTGCTCACCCCTTCAACAATTTGATCTTGATGATCTAAAACCAAAGCTTCACTGAAACCACGTTCATCAGCTTCGGCTTTGAGCATGACTTGTTCTAAACGGTTTAAACTTTTAATGCCGACTAAAGCTGGCATGGTCTGTCCCAGTCTTAGATTCAACACGTCGCTTTGAATAGTTTCAGGGGCAAAAGGCTGTACCTGTTTAGGATAAAAAAACAGCCACACATCCGCATCTTGATCAGGCAAGCTATAACCACGCTGTCCCACACCACGACTAATCACAATTTTTAAGGTACCAGTGGCTTTGGGTAAATGAGCCAAACTCACAGGTAAAGAGACTAAATTGGCGCGCAGCTGTAAGGCTTGGCAGGCTTGCTCTAGCCGTGCAATATGCCGTACTTGTAGTTCAATTTGACCGTCAATCATACGTGCGGTGCTAAAACAACCATCCCCATAATGAAAGGCACGGTCATTTAAATCGAGCTGTGTAACTGCTTTGCCGTTTTTAAAACATTGCATTGTGGAAGCTCCCTCTTCTTTAAGTTTTATTGTAAAACGGCTTGGATTTAATCGAGTGCAGATTCTATTTCTTTTTTACTTATATAAAATTCATTTTTTATTATTTTTTATGCAAAAACACTCGCGCTATGCTGCATCCACTTCAACAGCACCAACTTTTTTTGAGGAAGACTATGCGCTTAGCTACATTAAAATTAGGAATTATCGCCGCGCTTGTATCTGTTTCTAGCCTTGCTGCAGCCAAAGACTTCCTCAATGTGTCATATGACCCCACACGTGAGTTATATGAAGACGTCAATAAACAATTTGGTCAATACTGGCAACAGCGTACCGGTCAAAAAATTAACTTTAAGCAATCACATGGTGGCTCAGGTAAACAAGCCCGTTCTGTGATTGACGGTTTATCTGCCGATGTGGTGACTTTGGCTTTGGCTGCTGATATTGATGTCTTAGCACAAAAAGCCCAGCTATTACCGCAAGATTGGCAAAAAAAATTACCGCATAACTCGACGCCTTATACCTCAACTATCGTGTTTTTAGTACGTAAAGGCAACCCGAAAAATATTCAGGATTGGGGCGATTTAGTTAAAAATAATGTGGGGATTATCACGCCTAACCCAAAAACTTCAGGGGGCGCACGCTGGAACTATTTAGCGGCATGGGCTTGGGCTAAACACCAAGCGGGTGGCAATGAGCAAACTGCACAAGAATTTGTACGTAAAATTTATAAAAATACCAAAGTATTGGATTCTGGCGCGCGTGGTGCCACCACGACCTTTGCTGAACGTGGCATTGGGGATGTTTTATTGGCTTGGGAAAACGAAGCATATTTAGCGGTACGTGAGCAACCGGGTAAATTTGAAATTATTACTCCAAGTTTATCGATCTTGGCAGAGCCGCCAGTGGCCATTGTTGAGAAAAACGTGGTTAAACACGGCACCCAGCATTTAGCCAAAGGTTATTTAAACTTCTTGTATTCACCTTATGGTCAATATTTAGCAGCCAAACATTATTACCGTCCGCGTGATGTCGCCACCTTAGAAAAAAATAAGCATATCTTTAAGCCATTAAAGCTGGTCACCATTGACCAAGAATTTGGCGGATGGAATAAAGTACAACAAGCTCATTTTGAAAATGGCGGCATCTTCGACCAAATCGTGAAAGCCAACAGCGCTAAATAAACGCTGAGATTGAATAAGGAGCATCCGCATGATTCATACCGTGATCGTCCCTGGCGTTGCAGGTAGCGAAGCCCAGCATTGGCAAACATGGTTAGAAAATCAATTGCCAAGATGCTCCCGCGTTCAACAAAATGACTGGAATCATCCTGTGTTACATGAATGGGTTCAACAGTTTGTCAACACAGTGGTACCGCTTCAAGCACCGCTTCAAATTGTGGCGCATAGCTTCGGCTGTTTAACCACTATGGCCGCGCTGCATATGTTTCCTGAGCTGAATGCCAAGATTCAACATGTCGTGTTGGTGGCGCCTGCCAATCCTACCCGTTTTGGTGACAATGGTTTTGCTCGCGATAGCCTTAATCATTATGCGGATTTTTTCCATAATATTTCGCCACAAGCGCCGACCAGCATGCTGATCAGTGAAAATGATCCATGGTTACAATTTGATGATGCCAAACAGTTGGCCAAATCATGGCAAATCAAGCCTGTGAATCTCGGTCAAGTCGGTCATATTAATGTTGCTTCAGGCTTTGGACCTTTTCCGCAGATTTTTGATTATCTGATCTCAGAAAACGAGATGTCTCATATCAGCATTACTGATGATGGCAAGTATTTTTTTAAATTTGCAATTTAAGCATGGCTCTCTATGCTTATGACAAAGTTCGATTTTTATTTTGCGTTGATTGATTTGGGTCAACATTCTCTCTTTGAGGAGTAATCATGTCGCAGCGATCCCGAGTGCTGCCAGGATTTGGTCTTTCCCTAGGCTTTACCCTAGCGTATCTATCCTTAATCGTTTTGATTCCTTTGTCTGCAGTGTTTATTAAATCACTGGGCATTGGTTGGGACGGTTTTATTGAAATTATTAGTTCAGAGCGAATTTTAAAGTCGCTGCAACTCAGCTTTACCACTGCGCTATTGGCCGCGTTTATTAACGTGGTGTTTGGTTTATTACTGGCGTGGTGTTTAGTACGTTACCGTTTTCCAGGCAAACGTATTGTCGATGCTTTAGTCGATTTACCCTTTGCACTCCCTACTGCGGTTGCAGGTATTGCCCTAACTTCTTTATATGCGCCAACCGGCTGGATTGGTCAATATTTAGAACCGATTGGTATTCAAGTGGCGTATACCCCAATTGGTATTACGTTAGCCTTAATTTTTATTGGTATTCCATTTGTGGTGCGTACCGTCCAACCGGTACTGGCAGATTTAGAAACCGAGCTTGAAGAAGCAGCTTCAGCACTCGGTGCCACGCGTTTTCAAACCATCACTAAAGTGATTTTACCCATTTTATTCCCAGCGCTGTTAACCGGCTTTGCTTTGGCCTTTGCACGTGGTGTGGGTGAATACGGTTCGGTGATCTTTATTGCCGGTAACCAACCGTTTGAAACTGAAATTGCGCCGTTAATGATTATTTCGCGTTTAGAAGAATATGACTATGCCGGTGCCACCACCATTGCAGTGGTCATGCTTGTGATTTCTTTTGCGATTTTGTTCTTGATTAACTTAGTACAAGCATGGGCCAGCCGTCGTACTGGGAGAACTGCACGATGAATATCAATGCCAATGCTTTGGCCGACAAGTTGCAATCGCGTGATGCGACCCGAGAACCGCTTTGGGTACGTTATACCTTAATTAGCATTGCCTTAATTTTCTTTGTCAGCTGCTTATTATTGCCACTGGTTTTGGTATTTGTAGAAGCATTTAAACAAGGTCTTGGTGTATATACTCAAGCCTTGGTGCATCCGGATACCTTATCGGCAGTGAAACTGACTTTACTCACTGCAGCAATTGCGGTACCACTCAACGTGGTGTTTGGTGTGGCCGCAGCATGGTCTGTAGCCAAATTTAACTTCCGTGGTAAATCGATCTTAACCACCATTATTGATATGCCGTTTTCGGTATCACCTGTGATTGCAGGTTTAATGCTGGTGCTCATGTTTGGTACTCAAGGTTGGTTTGGCGGTTGGCTGATGGACAACGACATTAAAATTTTATATGCCGTACCTGCCATTGTCTTAGCCACTATTTTTATTACTGTACCTTTTGTAGCGCGTGAATTGATTCCTTTAATGGAAGCACAAGGCACTGAAGAAGAAGAAGCAGCGATTGTTTTAGGTGCTTCAGGTTGGCAAACTTTTTGGAAAGTCACCTTACCCAATATTAAATGGGGTTTGATCTATGGCGTGATTTTGTGTAATGCGCGTGCCATGGGTGAATTTGGTGCAGTATCGGTGGTGTCAGGACACATCCGCGGTGAAACCAATACTTTGCCTTTACATGTAGAGATTCTCTACAACGAATATACCTTTAGTGCCGCATTTGCCGTATCTTCGCTGTTGGCTTTATTGGCGATTGTGACCTTAATTTTAAAAAGTTGGGTTGAAATTCGCCAAGAAAAACAAAGCCAAAAAAATGACGATTCAGCTTCTTAAGGAATGACCTCATGAGTATTCAAGTTAAAAATATTGAAAAACACTTTGGTGCATTCCATGCACTCAACAACATCTCTTTAGATTTTCCAGACGGTCAATTGGTGGCGCTACTTGGCCCATCGGGCTGTGGTAAAACAACATTGCTGCGTATTATTGCCGGTCTTGAATCTGCGGATTCTGGTCAAGTGATTTTGGAGGGCGAAGACGCCACCAACGTACATGTACGTGAACGTGAAGTCGGCTTTGTGTTTCAACATTATGCATTGTTCCGCCATATGACGGTCTTTGACAACATTGCTTTTGGTTTACGGGTACGTCCGCGTGCAACACGTCCAAATGAAGCTGAAATTAAAAAACGCGTAACGCGTTTGCTTGATTTAGTCCAACTCGGCTTTCTCGCAGATCGTTATCCAGCGCAGCTCTCGGGTGGTCAGCGTCAACGTATTGCACTCGCACGTGCCTTAGCGGTTGAACCACGTGTCTTGTTACTTGATGAACCGTTTGGTGCCTTAGACGCCAAAGTACGTAAAGAATTACGTCGTTGGTTACGCACACTACATGATGAATTACATATTACGTCTATCTTTGTGACTCATGACCAAGAAGAAGCTTTAGAAGTAGCTGATCAAATTGTGGTCATGAACAAAGGAAATGTCGAACAAATTGGTTCGCCGCGTGAGGTCTATGAGCGCCCTGCAACACCGTTTGTATTTGACTTCTTAGGTCAAGCCAACCGTTTTGAAGGCACGAATCAAGGCGGCAGTATTCAATTTGGCGCAGACCGTATTCAATTGGCGAGCGCTAAAAATGGACCACAAGGCGATGTGATTGCCTTTGCGCGTCCAGATGAGCTAAAAATCCATGCTCAACCTCAAGACAATGCCATTCAAGCCACATTTATTCGTGAATTGTGGATTGCAGGCAAAGTTGTGGCAGAACTTGAAGGTCGTGAAGGTAATCTGATTGAGATTTCTTTGACCCCTGATGAAGCTAGACTGCATCAGTTCCGCCCAAATCAAACTGTATGGCTCACTGCATCGGCCTTACACTTATTTGCAAATCAAGTCGCATAAAACCAAAAAAGATGGGGCAATTTTAGCCCCATGTATCAAAGGGTAAACAACATATGAATTTCCAGCAATTACGGATTATTCGCGAAACCGTCAGACAAAACTTTAATCTGACTGAAGCTTCGGCTGCGTTGTATACCTCGCAATCAGGCGTTAGTAAGCATATTAAAGATTTAGAAGATGAACTTGGCGTACAACTTTTTATTCGTAAAGGTAAACGCTTACTGGGTTTAACTGAACCCGGTCAGGCGCTGCTGGGAATCGTAGAACGAATGTTGGTGGATGCAGATAACATCAAACGCTTAGCCGACGATTTTAACAAGGTCGATGAAGGCACCTTAACCATTGCCACCACACATACCCAAGCGCGTTATGTGTTACCCCCAATTGTGAATAAGTTTAAAAAGGAATTTCCAAAGGTTCACTTGATTTTGCAACAAGCGAGTCCAGTGGAAATTACCGATATGTTGTTACAAGGTGAGGCGGATATTGGTATTGCCACCGAGTCTTTAACCACAGAAGATAACTTAGCCAGTGTGCCGTTTTATAATTGGCAGCACAGCATCATCACCCCACAAAATCACCCACTGGCGCAAAAAAGCAATATTGGCATTCGCGAACTAGCGCAATATCCAATTATTACTTACCATGGGGGCTTTACCGGGCGTTCTAAAATTGACAAAGCGTTTGAAGAATCAGGTTTAGATTTTGATATTGTGATGTCAGCCCTGGATGCCGACGTGATTAAAACTTATGTGGAACTCGGTATGGGGATTGGGATTGTGAACGACGTGGCTTACGACCAAGAACGTGACTATCGTTTAAAACAAATCCCAACCGACATTTTTGGGGTGAATACCACTTGGCTTGCAGTACGTAAAGGTCACTTGCTGCGTGGCTATGGTTATGAGTTTATTTCACTGTGTTCACCAGAAGCTGATATTCGCGCCTTAAAACGTGTCGCTTACCCTGAAGATTAAATCTTAAAAAGAGCAGCGTTCAGCTGCTCTTTTTTTTAATGTGATACGGCTTGTTTAGCATCCAACACGCTATTTTTTGCCCCACGATTTAATAATAAATTCAGTAAAATTGCCGCCAAAGTTGCGGTTCCAATCCCACCCAAATCAAAACTGCCAATTTTAAGACTTAAATTACCTGCACCCATAATTAAACTCACCGCTGCAATAATTAACGTGCTGTTTTGCGTAAAATCAACTTTATGATCAATCCAAATTTTCGCCCCAGCAATGGTAATCAACCCAAACACCACAATTGAAGCACCGCCTAATAATGCCACAGGAATGGTGCTAATCACGGCGCCAAATTTAGGCGATAAACCGAGTAATATGGCAAAACAACCTGCAATCACGAAAATGGTGGTGCCATACACTTTGGTGACAGCCATCACCCCGATGTTTTCCGCATAGGTGGTCATACCTGTACCCCCCACCGAACCTGACAATGAGGTACATACGCCATCGGCAAAAAAAGCCCGTCCCATATAAGGATCCAAGTTTTTACCCGTCATGGCAGACACCGCTTTAAAGTGACCTAAATTTTCTGCCACTAAAATGAGAGCCACAGGTGCAATCAGTAAAATAGCATTGGCTTCAAACACAGGACTGTAAAAGTTAGGCAAACCAAACCACGCAGCATTGGCAATTGGTGCAAAATCAATAGGCTTACCTAGCCCTAGAAGATTAGTTAACACAAAGTACAGCACATAAGCCGTCACTAAACCGACCAAAAGCAGTAAACGTCGTAACATGCCACGGGTAAACACTGCAACAAGGCTAATACATAAGATGGTCACGACAGCCATCCAACTATCAAAGCTATTACTCGATACACTTTGAATGGTCACAGGCGCTAGATTTAAGCCAATAATCATCACAATGGCGCCAGTGACTAAAGGTGGCATCAGTTTTTCAATCCATGCCGTGCCTATTTTCATCACCACTAAACCTATTGCCGCATAAATTAAGCCACAGACAATGGTACCGCCTAAGGCTAAGGCAATATTGGGGTTAGAACCTGCGCCAGCATAACCTGTTGCCGCAGCCACTGCGCCAATAAAGGCAAAGCTTGAGCCAAGATAACTTGGCATACGCCCACCCGTCATGAGGAAAAATAAGATGGTGCCGATCCCAGTAATTAAGATCGTCAGATTCGGGTCAAAACCCATCAGTAATGGTGCCAGCACTGTGGCACCAAACATAGCAAAGGCATGCTGCAAGCCAAGCACGATGCTTTTGCCTGCGGGTAAATATTCATCCATTTGCACAGGCGTAGTATCTAAATTGCCTTGATAGGGTTTAAATTTTGCAAACCAAGCTTCTTTTGACATCGGCTGCCCTCCTAATGTGGCATTGCAATGGGCGCACAATATTGACGATTAAAATACACTAAAGCATTCGTGTCTTTGGGGCTTTGCATGGCCTGTACTTCACAGATGAGAAGCAGATGACTGCCTACTGCATGTCGCTCTCGAATGAGACAATCAAAGGCCACTAAAGCCTCTTGCAGTACGGGTGCACCTGTTTGCAGTGTGCCCCATACATGTGAGTTAAAACGTTGGGCTTGTGCGGTCTTGCTGGCAAATAAATTGGCCAGTGCTTGCTGCTCATGGCTTAAGGTATTGACACATAACACGTCGCTATTTTGAAAATATTCAAACACCGAAGAATTCTGATTTATACAGACCAATAAGGTGGCAGGTTGGTCAGTCACACTACAGACTGCCGATGCGGTAAAGCCTGCCTGACCGTGTGCTGTACGTGTGCTAATAATATTCACAGCCGCAGCTAAATGTGCCATACCCTGTCGAAAACTTAAAGCATCTAGGCTGTTCTTGAATTGCAGTTTACTGTTCATGACTGACCTCTGTTTTTTATTTTATAAATGTGCAGTTGAGGCAATTTCAACCAAAGCTTCAGGTTTGACTAAACCCACTTGAATGCAATAACGTGCTGGCTTATCTTCGGGGAAATATTCGGCATAAACTGCATTTATCGCAGCATAATCGGCCCAATCTTTGACAAAAATATGATTAAAGGTGATGTCCTCCATGCTGCCGCCCGCCGCCGCAAGCACACCTTTAATGGTGTCTAAAATATGGCGCGTTTGTGCTGCGGCATCGCCGACATGCAGTACGTTGTTATTTTCATCAAAAGCCAAGGTTCCTGACACATACACAATATTGTCGGCTTGGGTGGCAGGCACATAAGGCGCTAGCGGCTTGGCAGTTCCTGCGGGAATAATCACTTGTTTTGGCATGTTGTCCTCGTTATGCAGATTATTTTAAGTTATTGTTTTGAAAGGTGTTGCAGAATTTTTCGGTAGTACTAACCCACCCAAAAAAGGTTTCAATATTATAAATACTGGCAGCATGTGCTTCGCTTGGCCCTGCTTGATGGCAGGCGTCGTCTAACACCACACCAAAATATTCTAAAAAGAAACCATCACGTAAGGTCGATTCCACACAAACATTGGTGGCAATACCCACAAAGACCAGATTACGAATACCAC
This sequence comes from Acinetobacter sp. CY17, assembly GCF_059515825.1. NCBI lineage: Bacteria > Pseudomonadati > Pseudomonadota > Gammaproteobacteria > Moraxellales > Moraxellaceae > Acinetobacter > Acinetobacter sp. CY17. The sequence continues at coordinate 25,635 of NZ_JCAKMX010000006.1, read as the reverse complement.
GGCAACGTAACATGCTGTCTAGAGCCGTATTAAAGAAGCCACTGTAACGCGGTTTTTCAATAACTAAATCCTGTGGCTGTGGCTTAAGTTGATCAATCAGTTCAAAATCCCACTCCCCTTTGGCCAATAACTTGCCATACAGCTTTGGATTTTGGCGCATGGTTTTGAGGGCATTGGATTTATGAAAGTTAGGCGAATTGATTCCGCCTGCTTCACGGTAGTCTTTGTCCCAACCATTTTTAAAATAAATCACTTGCATGCCTGCACTGTGTGCTGCATCCACCGCTTTTTGAATATTGGCCACTACGGGTGCCGTTTGTGATACATCAAAACCCGCCAAATCTAAATAGCCGCCTCGCGAGGTATAGGCATTTTGCATATCAACCACAATCAATGCGGTTTGCTCAGGCGCGAGTTGAATCGCTTCAGGACGTGCACTTAACACTTTGCCTGTGCCAATGGCTTGGGTAAATTCACTACAAATAATACTCATGCGGTTTTCTCCAAAGTTTGACCTTCCACTACAACATGCTGACGGCATTGCATTAAGGGCTGGATGCGTTGTCCAAAATCTTCCACCCCCTGAATAAAGTCATCAAAGGTGAGTAGGATGCCTTCTGTGCCCTGAATCTCCCCAATTTCATCCAACATTTTTGCGACATTGGCATAAGAGCCGACTAAGGTGCCCATATTGATATTCACCGGCGAGACACTCGATGCCATTTGGCGAATATTGGTGTCACTGCCAGATTTAGTGTCTTTACCACCTTGGTTCATCAGCCAATTAATCGCTTCTACATCGGCACCCTCGTTATAGTGCTGCCATTTCGCAAAGGCTTCAGCATCGGTTTCGGCTGCAATCACCATAAACAACACATAAGTTTGTACATCACGACCGGTTTGATCGGTATGGGTTTTTAAACGCTCGTTAATTTCGGCATAAGCCGTTGGGGTATTTAAACCTTTGCCAAATACAAAGTTATAGTCGGCATATTGCGCGGAAAACGCCAAACCTGCATCCGATTGTCCTGCGCAAATAATTTTCATATCGGCTTGTGGTTTGGGACTGACGCGGCAATCGTTCATCGTGAAATGTTCACCTTTAAAATCTGAACGTCCATCGGCCCACAGTTCACGTAAAATTTGCACGTATTCAGACAAATATTCATAGCGTTTGCCAAAATACTCATCGCCCGGCCACATGCCCATTTGGCTATATTCTGGTGCTTGCCAACCAGTCACCACATTTAAACCAAAACGACCATTGGAAATTGAATCAATGGTGGATGCCATACGCGCTACAATCGCAGGTGGCATGACTAAGGTTGCTGCAGTGGCATAAATTTGAATTTTTGAGGTCACAGCGGCAAGGCCCGCCATTAAAGTAAAACTTTCTAAATTATGATCCCAAAATTCTGTTTTACCACCAAAGCCGCGCAGCTTAATCATGGATAAAGCAAAGTCAAAACCGTAATGTTCTGCACGTTGCACAATCTGTTTATTGAGTTCAAAACTCGGCTGATATTGCGGTGCATTTTCCGAGAGTAACCAACCATTATTTCCAATAGGACAAAAAACGCCAACTTTCATCACACACCTCACTGTTTATTCTGCTTTTAATTTTTGACTGCAATTGCAGTTTTATTTTTCATAGTAGATTTAGCAAAGGCTGTGCCAACATATATTTAGTATATTTAAATCAATCAATTAGAAGATATTTTTTTGACTATTAAGTAAAATATACGATTTTCATCGCAAGGTGCTTTATGAAGCACAGATTTAAAGTGGTGCGTTTTTTGAACTTTTGGTAAAAAATGCGCCATAAAAAAACCGCCCATTGAGGACGGTATTAATCAAAAAGACCATCAAGCAAAACTGGGTTGTAAAAAGTTTAAAATCGCTTGATTGATCTGCTCTGTTTCTGTCACGGTGCAGGCATGTCCGCCATGATTAAAAATACTGAGCTTACCATGCGCTAAAATTTGTTTTAAATCCTCACTTTTTTGATATGGCACTAAAAAATCATCGCGATTGGCAATAAAATGCAGGCGAGTTTTAGCCAATGCAGCACGATGCTCGGCATTGACTTGAAAAGCACTTAAAGCCCGAATTCGTGCCAAAACATTGGCAGGCGGTGGAAAATCTTGTAACTGCTTTTGTTCTTGTTTGGCAATCGTTTGATGATGCGCAGAAATCCATGCCGGTGGATATAAAAACAAAGCTTGTGCTTCGACATAAGCTGTAGTCCCTGCATATTGTAAGAGTCGGGTTCTGGCTTGAAAACACTTGAGCGTATGTGGATCAGGGCGATCCCATGCATTAATTGCCGTTAAGCTTAAAACATCAATATTTAAACTTTGTGCTAAGCGTGCTAGTTCAATGCCTATTAAAGCGCCCAAAGCATGTCCAATAAAATGCAAACGCTGAATTTTTTCTTGTTGGATTAAATCCAATAACTCTTGTGCCATATCAGTCATGCTATAGCCATCTTTTAACACAGCGCTATTTGCATGACAGCCGGCTTGGTCATAGACCAACACATGAAAATATTGCTGTAGCGCAGCAATTTGCGGCTGCCAAAATGTGCCATGCCCGCCTAGCCCTGCGGACAATAAAATATATTCTGCCTGTGTGCGGTGGCAAGGATAAAGTCGTGTGTTCATATCTGTCCTGATTGTGATGCTAAGCAAGCTATTTGCAAGATATATGCCGCAGAATCGCATCTGCTTAGGCTTTCAAGATAAAAGAGTATGAATTTTTTAAGTTTTATTGGTAAAAACAGATAGGAAACATAAATAATAATTGTTATCATTTCGCAAATTTTATTCAGTGTCAGATTAAAGCCCCATGAACAATCCAGCCCAATTGGATTCATTTGACCCAATGAGTAGTCCACGCGTGAATGTCAAAAAGAAAACCAAGCCCGCAACTCCTTTAAGTTATCGCCTCATGATCCTCTATCGCTTTGTTTTAGCTTTAGTGGGGGGATATATTCTGGCTGCCTTAAGTGCAATGTGCATTGCCGATTTATTTTCTGCTACGCCTGCCAACGCTGCCATGAGTGCCACCTTAATTGCATTTTGTGTGTATTGCGGTGCATTTATTTGGGTGTTTATGGTGCAAAAAACCGTAAAAGCCAGTCTTGGCATTATTGTACCCAGCATGTTGCTGTGGATTTTAATTCAGTTTTTAGGGAACTAAAATGCGTGTAGATGGAAAAGCAGAAGGCCCACGCCAGTCAATGTCTTGGTTGCATACATGGGCCAGCCTTATTTTAGGTTGGCTGCTGTATGCGATTTTTGTGACCGGCACACTCAGTTTCTTCCAAAATGAAATTAGTGTGTGGATGAAGCCTGAGCTGCATCAGTCAGTACCAAGTCAATCGCAAATTCAGCAAACTCAAGTTGCCTTAAATTATTTACAAAAAAACCATCCTCAGGCAGGCAGTTGGTCGATTCAATTGCCGACATCACGGCAAAATACTACGGTTTTAAGTATTCGTGGTGCGAATGAAGACCCGCGCGCGCGTCGTGGTGGTCAACGCATTACTTTAGATAGTGCAACGGGTGAAGTTTTAGAAGCACGCGAAACCCGTGGTGGTGGCTTCTTATATCGTTTCCATTTTGAGCTGTACGGTTTAGATCGAATTTGGGCACGTTGGATTGTCGGCATCGCCACCATGCTGATGTTTGTGGCCATCATTAGTGGTATTATTACCCATAAAAAAATCTTTACAGATTTCTTTACCTTCCGCCCAGGTAAAGGTCAACGCTCTTGGTTAGATGCGCATAATGCCACTGCGGTATTTGCCCTACCGTTTCATTTAATGATTACCTTTAGTGGTTTGTTACTGCTGTTATTTACCCTCATGCCATGGGGTGTAGAACGAATTTATGAAAACCGCGGCGCATTTTTACAAGAACAACGTAAAGCATTAATTGAAACACCTGAACAAGCGCGTCCTGAAGGTCAACAAGCACGCGGTGAAAATCGCGGTGAACGTGCTGAAGGTCAACAAGCGCGTGGCGAAGGTCGCGGTGAACGTCGTCCTAAGGCCGAACCCAAACCTGCACCACTTACTGATCTTGCCCCAATCATTGCTGATGCACAGCAACAATGGCCAAACAATCGTGTCGGCACAATTACCATCGTGGCACCTAATACCACGAAAGCCGAAATTGAACTACGTGCTTTACATGGTGAAAGTGTTGCCCATCGTAATATTTACCAAACTTTAAGCTATAACGGGGTTACTGGCCTTGAAAATCCAGATGATGGTTCTAAGCTAAAAAATCCAACCATTCCTGCAGCAATTTATAACGTCACCACCACTTTGCATGAAGCACGCGGTGTAGATTTATCGTTACGTTGGATTCTGTTCTTATCCGGTATTTTAGGCACTATGATGGTCGCTACTGGCTTGTTATTGTGGTGTGTAAAACGTGCCCCGCAACAAGAAAAACAAGGTTATAAATCTTTTGGCTACCGTACAGTAGAAGTATTAAACGTCACTGCGATTATTGGTTTACCGATTGCCTGTGCAGTGTATTTTTATGCCAACCGTTTCATTGATGCTGAACTTGAAAAACGCAGTGCCTTAGAGATTCGAGCTTTCTTTATCGCTTGGGGCTTGGTGTTTGTCTATGCCTTAGTGCGTCAGCATCGTCAAGCATGGCTAGAAATGCTGACCCTTGCCACTGCTCTATTTGCATTATTACCCGTACTCAACGTTATCACTGGTGGTGCGCCACTCTGGAGCAGTATTGCCAATGGTCAATGGGTGATTGCATCGTTTGATTTAGCCATGTGGGTGTTGGCAGTCGTATTTGGATTTAGCTTCATCAAAGTTAAAAATCACCAAAGTCTAGCGGCAAAAAAAGCCAAAGCGGGCAAAGCACCACAGGAGAATAACGAATGAGTTGGTTTATTTTCATTTGGGCGCTATGTAACTTAGGTTTTATTGGCTTAGCCACTTCGATGTCCAAGCATCAAAAACAGATTTTTGGCAAAGAATTGAATGCCAAGCAAACCAAACTTGCGACCATCATGGGTTGGTTATTACTGATTGCGGGCTTAGTGGCTTGTATCATTCATGGCGATAGTATCAGTAATATGATCAGCTATTGGATTGGGGTACTGAGTTTTTCTGCGCTGATGGTCGGCCTAACGCTGAGCTATTTTGCCAATAAAGTAAAATTACTGGCTATTGTTTCGATTATCTTAAGTGGCTTAGCCTTGCTCATCCATTTGCTTTAATTGCTTAAGTCTAACAAAGCTCGCCTAGTGCGGGCTTTTTTGTTGTCTAGATTTTAATTTGCAGCGCATTGGTAAAAATTTATCTCACGATGATTGCTTTTTTTATAAAGCAGCTTAGGCTTAGTAGGTTTTCTATTGAGATCTTCCCATGACTACTCCAATTTCTGTGCCTAAAGCGCTATTAAACCGTGCCACTGCTGGTAACTTAGAAGCGCAATTTGATTTAGCTCAACTATATATGAGCAGCGAACACGATGAAGATATTGAACGTGCTGAAGAATGGGCGCTAAAAGCTGCCTCTTTAGGTCATGTTGAATCGATGTATTGGCTAGGCGAAGGTTATACCGTGTATGCCAAAGAAGTCGCAGAAGAAGATCCTGAAGAAGCGAAAACTTATTTTGAACATGCCCATAATTGGCTCAAACAAGCTGCAGAACGCAAGCACGCTGCTGCGATTTTAGAATTGGCAGGTTTTTACCGCCGTGGCGATGTGGTTGAAAAAGATGTAGTTAAATCTGTGGAATTGGTTGAACAAGCTGCAAACTTAGGCGAATTACAAGCGATGCGTGATTTAGCCTTTATTTATGCCAATGCTTTAGGTGTAGATGCCGATGAAGAAAAAGCCGACTTTTGGACCCAAAAAGCCGATGCTTTAGAAGCCAAAGATGCATAAAAATAAAGCCCTCAATTGAGGGCTTTTTGTTGCTCATGCACTTTACTCATCAAATATTGATAGATATGTTGCGCTTTCAGTTCATTCAAAATTTGACTCGCAGCTGTATTAGTTCGATTCAATGAAGGTTCAACTTCATAAGTATGTAGCTTAATACGCTTGCGTTTTGTTTTTTGAGCAAAGTCTTGAATTGCATCATATGTTTCACCCCGTGTACGACACGCACAAATAATGTAATCACAGCTATCTAATTCACTTATGCGCTCGAATAATTTGGTATCGGGATCACCCTTGGTATCCACAGCAACTTTGATATCACCTATTGCTACAATCAAACGCATATCTGCATTTTCCATCTTTAAACATTTGACCAAAGTATCAGGCTGTGCAAAAGCATCCTTGACCAACATCTCAATCAATAAAGTTAAAGTTTGTGTCTTTCCTGTATTCTCAGCACCAGCCAAGCTAATAATTAGTTTTTTCATTATATAAAATAGTTAAGTTACCCTACGCATAGAATAACTTAAACCTAAGTAATTAAAAACTAGATCTTATTTCTCCAAGCATTTTGTACTTGGCTTGCCACTTTTGGATAATCCAAAACAAAACGTATATGGCTTTCTACACCCGTTTTTAAAGTCGCATCATCCACCAAAAAGTAAGGGCTATGGTTTGGCGCGGCTTTTTTCATATCTTGATGGGCAGGCGTTGCCCCTAAAAACACAAATAAAGATGGCATCAGCTTGCCATAATAAGCAAAGTCCTCACTGGCACTGGCATTATTGGCTAAAATTTTCACATTGCCATTGGCTGCTTGTTTTAAAGTGGCTGTCATGGCTTCTGTTAAAGTTGCGTCATTCATGGTCACAGGTGCATAGGCGGCAATCTCAACCTGAGCCTTTACCTCATGTGCAGCCGCAGTATGTTCCACCACTTGTGGGATCGTTTTTAAAATATTCTCGCGAATACTTTCATTATTGGAGCGAATCGTACCCAGCATCGACACTTGCTCAGGAATAATATTGCCTGCGGTACCCGCTTGAATCTGTCCAATACTCACCACGCCCATGCCTTGGGTTAAATCTGTGCGACGACTAATAATACTCTGCAAATTGTTAATCATCTGCGCAGATGCAACAATTGGGTCACGCCCTGCCCATGGCATCGAACCATGTACTTGTTGTCCATTGACGCTAATTCTTAAATTATCAGCACTATTTAAAATCGCCCCCGACTTATAATGTAAATGTCCGCTTGGAATACCCGCAATCACATGCAAGCCAAAAATCACCTCTGGCTTCACTTGCTTAAATGCACCATCAGCAATCATTTTACGTGAACCAATTTGATCACCTTGACTAAAGTTATCAATATCAGCCCCGCCTTCTTCTGCAGGTTGGAACACAAACACCACTGTGCCTGCGATATTGGCTTTATTTTCCGCCAATACTTTGGCTGCACCTAACAACATTGCAGTATGTGCATCATGCCCACAGGCATGCATAACATGGCTTTCTTTGCCTTGATATATCGCTTTAACTTGACTTGCAAAACTTAAATTGGTTTTTTCTTGCATAGGCAATGCGTCCATATCGGCACGCAATGCCATCACAGGGCCGGGTTTAGCGCCTTTTAAGATACCAATCACCCCTGTTTTAGCAAAACCAGTCTTGACCTCAATACCATAAGATTTAAGTTCTTTTTGTACTAATTTTGAGGTTTCAAATTCCATATTGCCCAGTTCAGGGTGTTGATGAATATGCTGACGTAGCTGAATAGTTTTGCCTTCTACCGATTGTGCGGCATCTTTCACCCAATCCGCCAAAGCCAATGGGCTACTGGCAAATGTAAGTCCCATCACAGCATACTGGACAATTTTTCGCATTATGATCTTGTTCCTGTTGTTTTCGATCACTTAGCATAAGCGAAGTGAAGATCGGCCTGCGCCACTATTTAAGTATAGATTTAATACCTTAAAGATATAAAACAAAGCCCATTTAGTGCTTAAATATTCAACCAAAACTGAGGCACATAGCTTTCCCCTTGGCAGTTTTCCAAGTACAATACTTCGCTAGTCGAGGGATGCTGCGACTTATTTTACAGGCACTAAATGTAAGATTTGCCAGGCTCGACGATCGGTTAAACTTTTCTGGCTTAACCAACAACGGCATCCGCGAACTGAATGATCAATTTTTCTATGAATATTAAGGAGATCGTGATGAACGCGGTTAATGCTTCATTTACAGATTATAAAGTAGCGGATATCACTTTAGCGGACTACGGCCGCAAAGAAATCAAACTTGCAGAAGCTGAAATGCCAGCCCTTATGGGTTTACGTAAGCGTTATGCTGCGGCGAAGCCACTTGCAGGTGCAAAAATTTTGGGTTGTATTCACATGACAATCCAAACTGCGGTTTTAATTGAAACTTTGGTAGAACTCGGCGCAGAAGTTCGTTGGACATCTTGTAACATCTTCTCAACGCAAGATCATGCTGCTGCTGCAATTGCTGCTGCGGGTATTCCTGTTTTTGCTTGGAAAGGCGAAACTGAAGAAGAATACATGTGGTGCCTTGAGCAACAAATCAATGTAAACGGCACACCTTGGGATGCCAACATGATTCTTGATGATGGTGGTGATTTAACTCTCCTTGTTCATGAAAAATACCCGGAAGTGATTGCGAAAATCCACGGTGTAACTGAAGAAACAACCACTGGTGTGCAACGTCTGTATGAAATGTTACGTGACGGTACTTTAAAAGTGCCTGCAATCAACGTCAACGATTCTGTGACTAAATCTAAAAACGACAACAAATACGGTTGCCGCCACTCTCTAAACGATGCCATCAAACGCGGTACAGATATGTTGTTATCTGGCCGTCGTGCGCTTGTGATCGGTTACGGTGACGTAGGTAAAGGTTCTGCACAATCACTTCGTCAAGAAGGCATGATTGTACGTGTGACTGAAGTTGATCCAATCTGTGCAATGCAAGCATGTATGGATGGTTACGAAGTTGTATCTCCATACAAAAATGGCGTACAAACAGGTAAAAAAGAAGACGTCAATCTTGATCTTTTGCAAAACACTGACCTTATCGTAACCACAACAGGTAACTACCACGTTTGTGATGCTGCAATGCTTGATTCATTAAAAGCAGGTGCGGTTGTGTGTAACATCGGTCACTTTGATACTGAAATCGACACCAACTACTTACGTGGTTACAAGTGGGTTGAAGTAAAACCTCAAGTTCACCAAGTCTATCGTTCAGAAAACGAAAATGATTATTTAATCCTTTTATCTGAAGGTCGTTTAGTGAATCTTGGTAATGCAACTGGTCACCCATCACGTATTATGGATGGTTCGTTTGCTAACCAAGTACTCGGTCAAATGCACTTATTTGCTGAAAAATTTGCTGATCTTCCTGAAGAAGAAAAAGCGGCTAAAATCCGTGTAGAGCTTATTCCTAAGAAATTAGACGAAGAAGTTGCTGCGGCAATGGTTGCAGGTTTTGGCGGTGTGTTAACTCAATTGACTCAAGAACAAGCAGACTACTTAGGTGTAGCTGTTGAAGGTCCGTTTAAGTCTGACGCTTATAAATACTAAGTTTTTTTCACCTCTCCTAACCTCTCCTGTTAGGAGAGGGACTTCCTTACTTCTCTTAATGGAGTAGTGACCCCTCTTCTCCCTCTGGGAGAAGGCCGGGATGAGGGCAAACATAAAAAGTATTTATAAAAATAGGATTTAAAATATGTCTAAACAGATTCCAATTTCTTTCGAGTTTTTCCCCACCAAAACTGATGCAGGTGCGGAAAAATTAAAAGTTGTGCATCAAGAACTACAACTGCTCAATCCAGAGTTTTTTTCTGTGACTTACGGTGCAGGTGGTTCTACCCGTGAACGTACTTTGTCTACCTTAGCGGATTTTAACGGTAAAGGCACACCTGTTGCCCCGCATCTGTCTTGTATTGGTGATAGCAAAGCACGTATTGCCGAATTACTTGATTTGTACAAGTCACAAGGCATTGACCGTATTGTGGCACTGCGTGGTGACTTACCCTCAGGTCAAGTCGGTTTAGGTGAACTGCCTTATGCTACGGATTTAGTGCGTTTTATCCGTGAACATTCAGGTGATCATTTCCATATTGAAGTGGCGGCTTATCCTGAAATGCACCCACAAGCAGACAGCTTTGATTTAGATATCCAACGTTTCTGCGATAAAGCCAATGCCGGCGCTAATGCTGCATTAACACAATTCTTCTTTAATCCAGATGCGTATTTCTATTTTGTAGAACGTATTCAAAAAGAAGGTGTCAATATTCCTGTTGCGCCCGGCATTATGCCAATCACCAACGCCAGCAATTTAATTCGTTTTGCTGATGGTACAGGTGCTGAGATTCCACGTTGGATTCGTAAGCAATTGGCCACTTATGGTGATGACACAGCTTCGATTAAAGCCTTTGGTCATGAAGTGATTGTGAAACTATGTGAACGCCTGATTGCTGGCGGCGCACCAAGTTTGCATTTTTACACCATGAACACCACCGACCCAACGCGTCAGTTAGTTAAAGACTTAGGTCTCGCGTAATTTTATTGTTTTTAAAGTGAGTATTTTATGCCACGTTTTTATATGGAAGCGACGTTAACGGTTGATACGTCTGCCGATTTAACCGAGACCGTGTTTCATCATTGGTGTAAAGTACTCCGCGCTCAAGTGGGCGAAACAGCCACTTTGTTTAATGGACAAGGCGGTGAATACCAAGTCGAGCTGATTGAAGTCAATAAAAAAACCGCTGTTGTACAGGTAATGAGCTTTGATCCCGACAATCGTACCCCTGCGTTTACTGCCCTCTTAGGTCAAGTGATGAGTAAAGGCGATCGTATGGATTATGCTATTCAAAAAGCGGTGGAACTGGGTGTAAGCAAAATTCAGCTTTTAACCTCGGAACGCTGTGAAATGCGCTTAAAATATGATCGCGACCAAAAAAAGCTTGATCATTGGCAAGGGGTCGCGATTGCAGCATGTGAACAATGTGGCTTAAATCTTGTCCCTCAAATTCTAGCGCCAATGCCTTTAGAAAAATGGTTGGACAGCGCATTACCAGCCACCAAATTGGTGCTTGCACCCAATAAAGACCAATCAAATGTGCTGAACAAAGCCACTCCTGATTTAGCCTTACTGATTGGACCTGAAGGCGGTTTAAGCGAGGCAGAAATTGCGGTGGCCAATCAGAAGGGCTTTATCAATTGGTGTATTGGTCGTCGTGTTTTGCGTACCGAAACAGCGCCTGTGGTGGCACTCTCAATTCTTAATTATCATTTTGTCGCTTAAACACAGCAACAAGAAATTAGCAGCCTCAGGGCTGCTTTTTTTATTGGGCGTTTTGCAGCTCTTATTGCATATGATGAGATTCGCTTAAGACTTATTTTGACTTAAAGGGCTGACTTCGACTTGATCATTTCAGCAGTTTTCTCAACAACTGAATCCTGATTCAGTCAAATTCCAGCGCTGATCTCATTGCACTGAATGTTAGACTTTGCGCTAAAGTAATCAATCGCTGTGTTGGCATAGACTTGATAAATCTTAAACCACAAAGGTACTTTAGTCTAAGATCTCTACGCTTAGGCACTAAAACTGTTTATACTCCGTGCAATTCTGCATAAAGCAAGCTTATAATCTAGAAAAAAAATTTATAAAAATAATAACTTAGATTTATACAATTCTTTTAATACCATTTAACTATTAATTCATAGATCTACAATCTAAGTTTGTCTATAAAAGCAGCAAGCGTGTCTATTAGAACACTGTCACTAATGTTATATTCGATCAAATTTGGTCAAACACCACCAGTACGCTGGTCGGCAACTTTAAGGTAAAACGAGATTCAAATGGACGATCAATCATTAAAACAGCAAGCACTTTATTATCATGAATTCCCAACACCAGGGAAAATTAGCGTCACCCCAAGTAAGCAACTGATCAACCAACACGATTTAGCTTTAGCTTATTCTCCAGGTGTGGCTGCACCATGTTTAGAGATTGAACGTGATCCATCAACAGCCGCTTTGTATACTGCACGCGGTAATTTGGTGGCTGTGGTCAGTAATGGTACTGCGGTACTGGGTCTGGGCAATATTGGTCCACTGGCGTCAAAACCAGTCATGGAAGGTAAAGGCGTTTTATTTAAAAAGTTTGCTGGTGTTGACGTATTTGACATCGAAATTGCTGAAAATGATCCAGACAAAATTGTGGATATTGTGGCTGCACTAGAGCCAACTTTTGGTGGCATTAACTTAGAAGACATTAAAGCACCAGAATGTTTCTATATTGAACAAAAACTGCGTGAACGCATGAACATTCCAGTGTTTCATGATGACCAACACGGTACCTCAATTATTGTCGGTTCGGCATTACTCAATGCATTGCAATTAAACGGCAAAAAAATTGACGAAATCAAAATTGTTGCCTCAGGTGCTGGTGCTGCTGCCTTATCTTGTTTAGATTTGCTCTGTGCATTAGGTGCTAAAAAAGAAAATATTATTGTGGCGGACTCACGCGGTCTACTCACTACGCAGCGTACCGGCTTAGACGAATCAAAAAAACGCTATGTTCAAGACATTCAAGGCACGCAACTTGCTGATGTTATGACAGGTGCAGATATGTTCTTAGGCTTATCTGCTGCCGGCATTTTAAGTCAAGATATGGTCAAGCAAATGGCCAAAGATCCAATTATCTTTGCGCTTGCGAACCCAGATCCAGAAATCCTGCCTGAACATGCCCATGCTGCACGTGATGATGTGATTATGGCAACTGGTCGTTCGGATTATCCAAACCAAGTCAACAATGCCCTGTGCTTCCCCTATATCTTCCGTGGTGCGCTAGATGTCGGCGCTACCACCATTAATGAAGATATGAAGATTGCCTGTGTACATGCGATTGCACGTATGGCACATGTGGAAGCAGATGCCGCCTCTTATGGTGAAAAATCTGCCTCATTTGGTCGTGATTACTTAATTCCACGCCCACTTGATCAACGCTTAATTTTGGAAATCGCGCCAGCTGTTGCCAAAGCGGCCATGGATTCAGGTGTAGCCACTCGTCCAATTCAAGATTTCTCGGTCTATCGTCAACGTTTATCTGAGTTTGTGTATAACTCAGCATTTATGATGAAACCAATTTTTGCCCAAGCCAAAACTGATCCTAAACGTATTGCTTATGCTGAAGGTGAAGACCTACGCGTATTGCGTGCCGTACAAATTGCAGTCGATGAAGACTTAGCCAAACCAATCTTGGTCGGTCGTACTGCAGTCATTGAAGCCAACATTAAAAAATTAGGCTTACGTTTAGAAAATGGCGTCAATATTCACATTGTTGATCAAGAGAAAAATGCAGATTACGAGAAATTTGCGGATGACTATTACAGCATCATGCAGCGTAAAGGCGTTACACCCGAATATGCGCAGCGTGAAGCACGTCGTCGTTCAACCTTAATTGCCTCAATGTTGGTACGTCACGGTTTAGCTGACGGTATGTTATGTGGTACCTATTCAAGCTATGACATTCATTTAGACTTCGTGAAAAACATTATCGGTCTAAAACAAGGTCACAATACCTTCTTTACTTTAAATGCGTTGATGCTTGAAGATCGTAACTTGTTTATTGCTGATACTTACATTAACCGTAACCCAAGTGCTGAACAGCTGGCAGAAATGACTATTTTAGCCGCGGAAGAAGTGCGTCGTTTTGGTATGACACCACGTGTGGCTTTGGTTTCACATTCAAGCTTTGGTTCAGATCAAAATGATGCCAGCGCACAAAAAATGCGTAAAGTGTTTGATATCTTAAGTGAAATTGCGCCTGAACTTGAAGTGGAAGGTGAAATGCATGCCGATGCTGCTTTGGATGAGAATATTCGTCAGTTTGCTTTCCCGAACTCACGTTTTAAAGGTTCGGCCAACTTATTGATTATGCCAAATCTAGATGCAGCCAATATTTCGTTTAACTTACTCAAAGCCACTTCGGGTAATAACGTCACCATTGGTCCAATTTTATTGGGTGCGGCAAAACCTGTACATATTTTAACACCAACTGCCACGACGCGTCGTGTAGTGAATATGACTGCATTAACCGTGGCTGAAATTCAGCAAGCCGAGCAAGACGCGCTCTAAGCAAAATCTTGCAAAAGCGTATTTCTTGACTTGAGAAAACCTCTATTCTGTTGCATGATTGCCTCAAGAATAGAGGTTTTTTCATGCAAGTTTATTTAGTAGGCGGCGCAGTACGAGATCACTTACTCGGACACCCCTATCACGAAAAAGATTATGTGGTTGTTGGTGCGACACCACAACAAATGCTTGCGGATGGTTTTCAGCCCGTAGGCAAAGACTTTCCGGTTTTTTTACATCCAGAGACAAAAGAAGAATATGCACTAGCACGTACCGAACGTAAAGCAGGTCACGGCTATCATGGCTTTGAATTTTACACGGACCCTAGCGTTAGTTTAGAACAGGATTTAATCCGTCGTGATTTAACCATTAATGCCATGGCCATGGATGATCAAGGTCAGCTGTATGATCCTTACCAAGGCCAGCAAGATCTAGAACTTAGGCTATTAAGACATGTCTCGGATGCGTTTGTCGAAGATCCACTCCGGGTGTTACGTATTGCACGTTTTGCTGCGCGTTATCATGGCTTAGGCTTTAAGGTTGCCCCTGAAACGCTTACTCTCATGCACACTTTAGCAGCCTCTGGTGAGCTTGAAGCCCTGACACCTGAACGGGTTTGGAAAGAAACTTCGCGTGCCTTAATGGAACCACATGCCGATGTATATTTTGAAGTCCTGCGTGAATGCGGTGCTTTAAAAGTGCTGTTCCCTGAAATTGATGCCCTATTTGGCATTCCACAGCGCCCTGAATATCACCCAGAAATTGACTGTGGTATTCACACCATGATGTCATTACAGCAAGCCTGTAAAGCCGGTTACGATTTAGATGTCCGTTTTGCAGTATTGGTACATGATTTAGGTAAAGCACTCACTCCGAAGGATGAGTTACCACGACATATCATGCATGAAGAACGCGGTATTCAACCGGTTACCGAAGTCTGTGAACGTTTAAAAGTCCCGACCAATACTAAGCAATTGGCTTTGGCAGTCTGTAAAGAACATCTTAAATGCCATCAAGCTTTAAATTTAAAGCCAGGCACCTTATGGCGTTTATTACAGCGTTTAGATGTGCTACGTCGTCCTGAACGGGTCGAAGCTTTTGTACAAGCCTGTGAATGTGATTCGCGTGGTCGCTTAGGCTTAGAAGATCGGGCTTATCCGCAAGCGCAGTATTTATTAGATGCCATGCAGGTGGTGCGCAGTATTAAAGCACAAGATTTACCTGCTGATATTAAAGGCCCTGATATTGGAGAAATGCTGATTCAGCGTCGGATTGAAGCGCTAGATGGACTTAAAGCCCAGCAAACTATTCAGTCATAAAAAAAGCACCCTCGGGTGCTTTTTTTGTTTTAGGCGCGATCCGCAGGAAAACTTATCACCTGCTCTAAACGCATTTTTTGCGTGGCAATCATCAGTAAACGATCAATGCCTAAGGCAATGCCTGAACATTCTGGCATATGCGGTAAAGCTGCCAATAAATATTCATCAATCGGCATGATAGGTAAACCGAGTTTGTTACGCTCAAGATTATCCGCCTCAAAACGGCTACGCAGAACTTCGGCATCAATCAGTTCATCATAAGCATTGGCGAGTTCTAAACCTTCAATATAAAGCTCAAAACGCGCTGCCACTAACTTACCGTCTTCATCAATACGCGTTTTGGCCAATGATGCTAATTCTGGTGGAAAATCGGTTAAAAAGACTGGGGTATCAAAACCTAAACTTGGCTCGACCATATGCGAGAATAAAAGGTCGATATAACCTAAACGATCATCGCCTAAATCTAAATTTAAACCCACACGGCGCGCAGCATCTTTAAGCTCTTGTAAGGTGGCCTGCAACGGATTGAGATCTAAACGATCCATAAAGGCATGTTTATAGCTTAAAATGGTCGGACGTACTTCTCCAAAGCGTTGTTTTAACACTACATTGAGTAAATCAGTCACTTCTAGCATTAAATCTTTGAGACTAAAACCGGGACGATACCATTCCAGCATGGTAAATTCGCTGTTGTGTTTCCGACCATGCTCATCATCACGGAAGACTTTACAGATTTGGTAAATTGGCCCGCTGCCACTGGCCAATAAACGCTTCATGGCAAATTCAGGCGAAGTTTGTAAATAATGAGTGCGTGCTTTACCTTGTAGATGACGCTTAGCTTGCACCGAAGCTAAATACACATCAGTCACACCCGCCTGTGATAAAACAGGCGTTTCAACTTCTAATACATCACGTTCAGCAAAAAACTGGCGTAACTGAGCATACATATTGGAACGCGCACGTAAGGCATTTAAATCGCAAGTGGGTTGATAATCAATACTCATGCTTGTGGTCCTGCATGGGCTGCCCATTCACGGCGCAGCGGATAGGTTTTACGTAAATAATCAAAGGCTTTTTGTTCAACTTTGCCGTCTTTGACACAAGCACGTAAATTGGCATCATCACGCGCAATATCATAGATTTGGCGCAAATGCTGTGCTAAAACAGCTGTTAAATCTTGATCTTTAAAGTATTGGTCACACACTGGCAATTGGCTTTCAAAGCGTTTATTTGAACTAAAGCCAAAGGTTTGACAAAAGGCATCGTAAATCATTTTTGTACCACGCGCTTTGCCTTCTAAGCTATAGCCTGCAATATGTGGCGTAACAAGTGTGATTAAATCTAGGACTTCAGCCGTAATTTCAGGTTCGTGCTCAAACACATCTAGTACGACCTTACGCCCTGTTTTTTGAATATCTGCAATTAAATCAGCTTCTGCAACCACAGGCCCACGTGCTGAGTTCACTAAAATCGTATCTGCTGGCATCTTGGCCAAGGCTTTAGCATCAATTAAATGATAAGTTGGATGCATGCCTGTTTTGGTTAAAGGCACATGAATCGAAATGGCATTGGCACGTTTTAATAGGCTATCAAAATCAACTTGTTCTACCCCATCTAATTGTACAAATGGGTCATAGCCAAGCACTTGCCAACCCAAAAGTTTTGCCATTTTCACCAAACGCGAGCCAACATTACCTAAGCCAATAATGCCTAAAGTAAAGTTGTGCTTGGCATGTAAGAGTTGTGGTTGCACATGGAGGAGCGCCGTAATGACATATTCGGCAACGGCCTGGGCATTACAACCTGCGGCATTTGACCATGCAATATGATGAGCGTCTAAAGTTTGAAGATCTAAATGGTCAGTACCAATGGTGGCACTGCCCACAAATTTAACTTGGCTGTCTTTGAGTAACTTCGCATTGACTTGAGTCACTGAACGTACCAAGAGTGCATCGACATCTTGTACGTCTTGAGCTGTTAAAGTCCGTCCAGCTTTATGGCTGATCTCGCCAAATTCAGCAAAGAAATAATCAGTAAAGGCCAAATTCTCATCGGCAATAATTTTCATGCATGTCATCCAAAGCATATTTACGTCTATGATAACGCTTTGTCACAACCTCTGACTATTTGATTTCTCCGCGCCTATATTTAGCATGTACAGAAGCGTAATTTTTTAAAATATGTTCAAAACTCGGCAATTAAGGAAATAATGACTTTAACCTACGTTTTTCTTTTTTCTCTTTATATAAGTCTGGGTCAGTCACAATCAGTTTTTCTCGCAATTTTTTATAGTCTTCCCAATCAAATGGACAAATTGCATTTGCAGGTAATTTTTCCTTATCTAAAGTTTTATGATAAGAATCATTCCCGCAAATAAACTCATAGGCGGCTTGTGCACCCAAGGCAAACAGTGCCGCCTTTTTGGGATTCGACATGTTAAAATCTAAAGAACTAAATGTCTCACTCTCAGGCTGCTTAAATTTAGCCAAAATTTTCTTCAAAAAAGTGCCTTTTTTATCTTGCTCTTTTGCTTTATAAGGAGTGGATGTATCAATATAAGCAATTAATTTACTATAGTCTTCATTATGAAATAAAAAGCTGTAATCACTATTATTGGTCACTGTATCGAGCAATGCTGCTCCAAAATCCTTTATATCTTTAATCTTCAATGCGTGTTTTCTATCAATGCCTAATTTCACCCCAAAGGTCGGACATAGCGGAATCACATCATTGGCGTGAAAAACATCGATTGGGAAATTAGAAATAACTCCACCATCTACAAGATAAGCTGTTTCGGGTACTGCCCCCTGATAGCCAGTTAATATACGCCAATGGTCTCTTCTATCTTGAGGTAAATCTTTTATTCGTACCGGTTCAAAAAGTAATGGAATTGACATTGATGCGCGTACGTACTTTTTAGGATGGGTTTTTAACGGCTCATCCCAATATAAATACGCCATTTCTGGAAATATAATTTTGCTTTCTGTGGTGATATCCGCTGCAACAATCGCTAAATGATTGACTTTAAAATTCTGATGAAATCTGTCTGCATCTGCCTGTGTACGATGTGCATGCTTTCGAATACTTAAATTTTCATTCTTGAGTTTTTGAAATAGATCCGCTGTTGTATGTATTTGGCATTCTTTTATTGCTAAGGTGGTCTCAAGCCATTTTTCAAAAGCTTTCCCAGCGTTAATGCCCAATGTACTGCCACCAAATTTACCTCGTAGTCCTAACCAAAGCATTTTGGGAAGCATTGCAGTCCATACATTATCTTTTATATCATCTAATAAATTTTGAGCCGTTTTTCCGCTATCGATAAAGCTGTTAAAATCCATTTCAGAAAAAATTTCAATCAATTTCTCGCTTTTTGGCTCAGATGATGTACCTAAGGCTGCGAGTATCGTCGCATTAATTGCGCCTGCCGAAGTACCTGCTAAGTTTAGAAAACGAATACCTGCTTTTTCAAGCGTGTAGGTATAGCCAATTAATGCAATCCCCCAAACTGTACCGCCCTCTAAAACCAAGTCAATGTATTGATTGCCTTGGTGATCTACAATATCGGAGATGGGTTGTTGTTGAATCTGATGTCGAATCTTCTGTATATATCCGAGTTTTTCATTCTTGCCATGAATATCTTCATTCTTTTTAATTAAATCAAGAAGTATGTTCATTTCTCAGCCCTCTTTTTTATTATTTTAGTTTTATTTAATTTAGTGCACTCAAAATTAAATTTTTTCTTACATTAAAATAAGAGCAATAAAAAACCCCTGATCAATGATCAGGGGTTTTTTGAATTTGGCGGAAGCGGTGAGATTCGAACTCACGGAGGGGTATAAGCCCTCGTCGGTTTTCAAGTTATTGGGACTTACATTTTACTGGGCTTTATTAACATTTAGTAAGCCATACATTCCTTTACAAAACAATGCCTTGAAGCTATATTTTGTTTTATGTAGCTTGTTTATGCTTTCCCTGTATCGCTTACAAATTGCTTACGAGTTACAGTGCAAAAAAGGCAAGCGACTACGCCAATAGTCCTTGCCTGTGGTTATATCCCTACTAGGAAACAACAAATGAATCATACTACATTTATCGCCAACTACAATGTCGGTGAGGAGTTCTATCATGCCTAAGTTGACTAAGAGCTTCATCGACAAATACCCTGCACCAATCAGCAAAGATAAATTTGAATGGGATACTGAATTAAAAGGTTTCGGTATTCGAGTTACCCCTAAAGGTCGTGTTAGCTTTATTGTGCAAAACCGTGTTAATGGTCGCTCGGAGCGTATTACTATCGGGCAGTATGGTGTCTTTGCCCCTGACCAAGCACGTGACATTGCCCGCGAGCATTTACGCACAATGCGCATGGGTACAAGCCCAACAGCACAGGCAAAAGCACATGCATTAATGTCTATTACATTGCGTGAAGTTTGCGACTCTTACATTAAAGACAGATCGCTTAAAGCAAGTTCACAAAGTGAAATTCGCAGACATGTGACCACAAGTTTTGAAGCATGGCAGGATACCCCTATTGCAGCAATTAACCGTGAGGATGTGAATAAACGCTACAACCAACTTAAAGAACATGGTTTACGTGGTAATGCCCCTGCACCTGCCCAAGCTAATCAAGCATTCAGCGTATTACGAGCATTAATTAATTACGCAATGGATGAATATAGAAAGGAAGATGGCACACCATTAATTCAGGAAAACCCTGTAAATATTCTTAAAAAGAAAATGGTGAAATTAAAACCTCGTACCAGTCGTATTCCTGATTCTAAGGTAAATGATGTTTGGAAATACCTGTGGTCAACAAGGGAAACTGCTTTTAACCGTGAAACTCTAGCAAGCATTGATTTAATTATTTTCCTAATGCTCACAGGTGCACGATTAGGCGAAGCTCGTTCTTTAACTTGGGATAGAGTTAATTTAGAGGAAGCATGGTGGCATATACCCGACCCTAAAAACCACAATCCTGTCTATTTACCCTTATCAACTCAAGCAATAGAGCTGCTCAAAGCTAGACCTAGAACAGAGAGTTCACCTTTTGTTTTTGCTTCATGGTCAAAGTCAGGACACATTATTGACCCTAGAGATTCATTGAAACGTATGAGTGAAGTTGCTGGAACACCAATTACAGCACATGACCTTAGACGGACGTTTACCACAATAGGAGTGGCGCATTGTGGTATTGATTTAAACAAGGTTGAATTGCTGACAAACCATGTGCCTAAAGGGGTTACAGCAATTCATTATTTAGAAACTACGCACTTGCAATATTTACGCCCCGAAGTTCAGCAAGTAGCTGATTGGATTGATAAAAGTAAATCATAAAAAATCATTTGTGCATTAACATAAAACATAATATAGTTGTTTTTAACTGCAAACACCTCGCTTAATATTCACGTAACATGGGTTACATTATTAAGCTTGTATCTATCATGTGATAGAGGCTTCAAGGTTAATTTAAACTTGAGCTATCTGTCCCTTTTTTATTGCATGTCAGATAGCTCATTACTAAAGGAACTTTTGACATGACTATTTCAGCAAACAATCATAAAGATTTACTGACGACTAAAGAAGCCGCTTCATTACTTGGCTTTAAAAAGAATACCCTTGAAATATGGCGTACTAAAGGTAAAGGACCACAATTTATTAAAGTGGGATCTGATACCCAGTCACGTGTCCGCTATTTACGTTCAACCTTAATGGCATGGCTTGAAGCACAAGCGCATTCGAGTACGTCTTCGTATTCAGTTCAAACCTCCGACAAATAATTAATTTTCTGTTCTAACTCTTAAACGTATTGTGCTTATTGAAACCTGTGTCTAACACCTCTCCCGACCTAAGCCTATCGTAAACATACAATCAAAAAAAGACTGCCGAAGCAGTCTTTTTGATAGGAATAAACTGGCATGAATAGCTTAAACCGTACCCACATTTTACCACAGCAAACTACACAAGGCAGCCAAGCCCAACAGCAACCCTCTTTCATTATTAATGATTCAAATCAATGGGCTAACATTCCCGAAAAATTAAAAGAGCGTGCTCAATGGGCTGTAAGCGGAGCAAGCAAAGCTCCCCTTTACGTTGTAGACGGTTATGCCATTCCTGCTAAATCAAATGACCCTACCACGTGGATGAACTTTAGTGATGCTTGTACCTTTGCATGGAATAATCGCGAACTTATTACAACAAATGTTGATAAAGATGGTATTAAGACAACTCAACAGGGTTATTCCATTGGCTATATGCTGAGTGCTGAGGATCCGTTTACATGTATTGACCTTGACGTTAAGGATGCAACTAACTGTACAGATGCTTCCAAATGGACTACACCAGAACAATTCGATCGCTTTGATAGCATTATTGGGAATTTCAATAGCTATACTGAATATTCTCGAAGTGGTAAAGGCTTCCATATATGGGTTAAAGGAAATATTGGCGAAGGCCGACGTCGTGATGGTGTTGAAGTTTACAGTCAAGAACGTTTTATTGTTTGTACAGGTAATACTTTTAAAAGTGAACCTATCAATGAACGTTCTGAATTATTGAATAATATGGTGACGCAATTATCATCATTAGAGCCATCAAGTAACATTGAGCTAGTAGAAAAATATGAAGTCGAAGATGATAATGTAATTGTTGAAAAATTAATGCAACAATCCAATGCCGAAAAATTTAATAATTTATGTAGCGGAAAATGGCAAGAGTATGATTACCCAAGTCAAAGTGAAGCTGATTTGGCATTAATGTCTATGTTTTGTTTTTATAGTGAAAGTAACGAACAATGTAGACGTTTATTCCGCATGTCTGAACTGGGCAAACGTGAAAAAGCAACTAAAAACGATACATCTTTAAACTACATGTTAAAAAAGATTCGAGCTAGGCAAGAAAAAGAAAAGAAAGATACGGATGCTTTCATTCAACAATTCAATAATCCTAGATTACCATTTTTTCTGACCGATGAAGATTTAGAAAAGCTACCTCCTCCGTCTTGGTTAGTGGATGATATTATCCCTGAAACTGGTATTGGTGCTATTTATGGCGCATCTGGCTCATATAAGTCATTTTTAACAATCGACCTATTAGCCCATATAGGCAATGGGAAAGCTTGGTTCGGAAAAGATACAAAGAAGAAACCTGTAATCTATATTGCTTTAGAGGGTAATGCAGGCATACCTAAAAGGATTAAAGCTTGGAAAATTCTTAACCATACTAGCTCAAATATCAATCACCTTAATCGTGACATTAATATCAATTTTAGAGACAACTCTAATATTGATTATCTAATAGAAAAAATTAAAGATGCTGGGTTAGATGGAGGTGTCATTTGCATTGATACTCTTGCTCAGGCAGGGGGCGACATGGATGAGAACAGTAGTAAAGATATGGGCTATATGATTAAAACTTTCCAATATATTCAACAAGAGCTTGGTGGCGTTGTATTGATTGTTCACCACACTGGTAAAGCTAATGATAAAGGTATGCGAGGACACTCCAGTTTATATGCTTCTTTAGACTTTGCTTTAGAATGTATTGCAGATAAAAAAAAGCGTAAAGCAAGTTTTAAAATTGCCAAATCTAAAGATGGCGATGATTCTTTAGATTATAATTTTACATTAAATATAATTAATACTGGCAATGAGGATAATGGTAAAGCAATTACTTCATTAGCGGTTTCCCCTGTAGTCGAGATAACCACAATACAAAAGTCAGAGCTAGAAAAACAAGAATTAGCTGAGCTCGATAAATCCGATGATATTTTTATTTGGAACTGGATTTCTCGTGAGTGTAGTCAAGGTAATTACCCAAGTAGGAATTCATTAAAAAACCAGTTGAATGGAATGAAAAATACTGGATATGAAATTACTCAAATAAGGATTGCAGGGGCAGTAGAAAGATTATTGTCACAAAACAAAATCAAAGACCAAGACCTTAGTCCAAATGGAAATAAATATTTAAGAGCTATATCGAACCAAGCACCACTAGGGGGTTCACCAAATTATTAGGGTTCACTATGGGTTCGCTAAGGGTTCACCTGTAGGTTAATTTGGTGAACCCGACCTACCCCCCGATACCCTAGCGAACAGGGTTCGCTAGAGGGTATATACCTTTAGGTAGCGAACCCTACTGGTGACCCCACCCCCCCTATACAAAATTATTTTTTTTCCTATAGGGGTTCACTAATTACTTTTAACCATTTATTAGTTCAATAGATTACATACTCAAAGTAATAATTATTAAGACTGTGGTTAAAAATACGAATACTTACTGCTAATTAAATTATTAAACCCTTTACCCCAAATACAGGTTTAAACATAGCGAAATTAGCACGACTTTCAGGGGTAAATAGCCTCTTAAAGGACTCGGTTGGTACAAGGGTACTGGCTACCCTAAAAACTCGCTTAAAACGGCTATTTTTCGCACTAAAAAAATGCTTGTTTATACCCCCATATAATTTGTTATTTGCTGTAAATAATTTGTATCTATTTGATTTCGTCGCCATTTTAATTTGTTTTTCGTATGTTGTAAGCAATAAGTAATTATGCAACCAGTATGCGAGTTCAAAATGTCTATATATCCTCTAATTACACCATCACTACATCCCGACAATATCAAGCACCTTCAAGGCTATGATGAAGAAACTGCTTCTTATGTTCACATTGCTGCACAAGCATTGAGTGAAGCCTACGAAGGTATCAATGATATTCATAAAGCACGTGAAGCAAGTAAGCGAAATCCTGTTTGGAATGAAGCAGCTCAATTAATCCAAACTGATGATTTTGCAAATAAGAAGCTTCTTAAAATTACTAAATCTATTGATTCTGCAAATGCAAACCTAAGTAAAAGCATTGCACATATTGAAAAGGAACTAACCACACCTTTGACAGCAGGTGCTAATGACCCTGTGGCTAATGAAATACGCTCGCATGTTAAAAATATGAATAACAGCAAGCGTCGCAAATTCATTGAAGAAGCACAGCAGAAAAAAGACTTGCAAACACTTCAAGCTCTTTTAGGTGCTCCATCATACCTTTCAGGCTTAACAGATCTTGAAGTTCAACATTACACACGTCAGCTCCATGAAATTCAAAATCCTGCCTTAGCTAAGCGTTTAAAAGTAATGAAGAATGCAGCAACGTTACTGGGTGAACGTGGTGGCTTGGTATTTAAAGAAGTAGAAAAAGCAGTGGGTAAACCATCACACGTTATTCAAAAACTTCGTATAGCTAAATATAAAACATAAGCTACATCATCCTAAACGCAATATCCAAAGCTTCCGGAAGTGTTTTATTATTCTGAGCAACCATATGTCTGACTTTACTTTTTAAGACAGACCATGCTTTCTCAATAGGATTTAGATCAGGACTATATGCAGGCAGATAAACAATTCTTGTTTGATATCGTGCTGCCAAGTCATCAATTACGGGACCTTTATGAATCGATGCATTGTCTAAGATCAGCAAATATTTTTGAGTCTGCTCATCCTTTTGTTTTAAATCCTTCAACAAATATTCCAACCAACAGACAAAAACATTCCGATCACACGAGCCTTGAAATACTAAAGGTTGAATAAAATTGAATGGTGTATTCGATCTGACGGCACTGATCATACTGATTCTCGTGCCATGTCCACCTGACTTTAAAGCATGACAGCGCTGACCTCTTGGAGACCAACCATATTGTGCGGTTTCATGGGTGTTGATGCCTGATTCATCGATATAAAGAATGTGATCTTCACCATATTGCTGCTTCCACTGAGGCAAACACCACTCAAATACAGCACGGCTTAACTTGCAGGCTTGTTTGTAAAGAAAACTCTTTTTTTACGCGTCCAACCCATCTTATTCAGGGCTTTTAAAATGACATGATAGCCAACGCTATAACCGAATTGCTGTTCAAACAAGGGAATAAGATCTTTGGCTTGGGTAAATGGGGTTGTTTTTACAAATGCTTCAAAGGCTTGCAGGTCCAGAATCTTTGAGGGGCGTCCTACATTTGGAGATTTAGGTTGTTTGAGCTGACCGGTCTGCTGTTCGATCAGGATCCAATCATCGAGCGTGGTTCTGGCAATATTAAATATTTCGCACGTCTTCGATTTATGCTTTGACTCTTTATAAAACTGCATGGCTTTTTCGCGTAGATCGACAGAATATGTTTTTGGCATGATCTTAAAGATTAGAGTTTTTTCTATTGTAGCTCATCTTAAGTTTTTAGCTATA